>DATLJU010000093.1:0-4710 GCA_035538735.1 Anaeromyxobacteraceae bacterium
TCAAGCGCCAGGCGCTGGCGGGCATGCTCTGGAGCAAGCAGCACTACCTGTTCAACGTCACGAGCTGGCTCGAGGAGCACGGGGCGGGGCCGCTGGCCTCACCCGGCGGCGGTCACGTCAGGAACCAGGATTGGTTCCACATGGTCAACGACCACGTCATCTCGATGCCGGACAAGTGGGAATACCCCTGGTACGCCGCATGGGATCTCGCCTTCCACGCGGTGGTGCTCAGCTCGGTCGACCCGGACTTCGCGAAGGAGCAGCTCGACCTGGTGCTCGGGCCGGATTACTTCCACCCCAGCGGTCAGATCCCCGCCTACGAGTGGAACTTCAGCGACGTGAACCCACCCGTTCACGCGTGGGCGACGGTGTTCCTCACCCATGTCCTGAGAGCCCGCGGCGCCAAGGTCGATCTGGCCTTCCTGGCGCGGGTCTACGGCAAGCTCACGATGAACTTCACCTGGTGGGTGAACCGCAAGGATCGCACGGGAAAGAACGTCTTCGAGGGGGGATTCCTCGGCCTCGACAACATCGGCGTCTTCGACCGGAGCGCGCCCCTCCCCACGGGCGGCTACCTGGAGCAGGCGGACGGTACGGCCTGGATGGCGTTCTTCTGTCAGAACATGATCCAGCTGGGCGCGGAGCTCACCGCGCACGACTCGGCCTACGAGGACCTGACGATCAAGTTCATCGATCACTTCCTCTGGATCGCGCTGGCGATGAATCGACCCGGGGGCGGGCTCTGGGACGAGGAGGACGGGTTCTATTACGACGTCCTCAGGGCGCCCGATGGCTCCGCGACGCCCCTCAAGGTGAGGTCGATCGTCGGGCTGCTTCCGCTGTGCGCGACGACCGTCATCGAGAAGCGGCAGCGGGAGCGGTTTCCGCGCATCCTCGAGCACGCCCAACAGCGCGTACAGCAGGTGCCGCAGATCCGCCAGAGCATCCACCTCACGGGGCCCGGGCACCGTGGCGTCGCCGAGCGTGGGATCATCGCCCTGGTCAACGAGCAGGCGCTGCGGCGGATCCTGTCGAGGATGCTCGACGAGAACGAGTTCCTCGGCCCGCACGGGATCCGGTCGGTCTCGCGATACCACGCGGAGCACCCGTACGTCTTCCGCGCCGGGGGACAGGAGTACCGGGTCGGCTACGTCCCGGGCGACTCCGACTCGGGCATGTTCGGGGGCAACTCCAACTGGCGAGGTCCAGTCTGGTTCCCGCTCAATTGCCTGATCGTACGCGCGCTCCTGCACTACTACCTGTACTACGGCGACCAATTCACGATCGAATGTCCCACCGGCTCCGGGAAGCGGATGAACCTCTTCGAGGTGAGCAAGCACCTCGCGGATCGGCTCATCGGCACCTTCCTGCGCGACGGGACGGGCCGGCGGCCCGTCTTCGGGGGCACCGAGAAGTTCCAGCGTGATCCCCACTGGCGGGATCACCTCCTCTTCTACGAGTACTTCCACGGCGACAACGGTGCGGGGATCGGCGCCAGCCACCAGACCGGCTGGACCGGACTGGTGGCGACCCTCATCCAGCTCTTCGGGCTCCTCGATGCCCGAAAGCTCCTGGAGACCGGGTTTGGCGTGCCACTCGAAGGCGAGCCACGACGCCGACCGGAGGGCGTCGAAGCACCGGCCGCGACCCATTGACGGTGGAGTGAGCGCCCGCCCATCGGGCGCCATGGTGGCCGCGGAGGAGACGGCGGCCCCTGGCTGGGACGCTCGTCGGGTGGAGGCGTGCGGCGCCCGGCTACGTCCTCGGCGCGGCGGGACGGATCACGGCCGCGGTCCCGTAGGCGATGATCTCCGTGATGGAGCTCATCAGCTCGGTGGAGTCGAAGCGCATCCCGAGCACGGCGTTCGCGCCCATGACGCGCGCCTGCTGCTCGAGCCGGTTCATCGCCTCGTTCCGGCTGTCGTTCGCGAGCTCGGTGAACATCGTGATCTCGCCGCCGAAGAAGGTCTGGCAGCCGGCGCAGGTGGTCCCGACGACGCTCCGGCTGCGCACCGTGATGCCCCAGCACGGGCCGATGACGCGCTCCACCTCCCATCCGGCGGGGGGATCGAACGTGGTCAGGATCGGGATCTCGTGGCGCTGGACGCCGTGCATCGTTCCCCTCCGGGCAGGTCCGTGGCACGTTACCAGACGGGATCTTCGGGTGGCGCATGGCAGGGAACTCGTGGCCGAGTCGAGGTGAGGGATCATGCCGAACGAGAAGCTGCAGTCCGACATCGAGCGATTGGCGCGCGCGTTCGCGGCCGAGGTCACGCGCCTCGTCGCCGACGCGATCGTGGCCGAGGTGCAGGCCGCGATGAGGACGCCGGCGAGCGTCGCCGCGGGCGCGGCGCGGGCGCGCGGGACGAGACCCGCGCGCCGGGTGCAGGCGTCGCTCGTCGCGCGGTGGGTGCCGGACCGGCGCGCGCGCCGCGTCCCCAAGTTCGTCATCGAGACGACCGGCCTCGCCACGAAGCGCGAGATCGTGGAGCGCTACGGCGAGCACGCCATCTTCGAGAAGGGCCAGCCGGCGCCCCCGCCCTTGCGCGCTGCCGGCCGCGCCGAAGGCGACGGGTGAGACGCGAGGGCACGGGTTATGGGACGCCTGTGAAGCCCGAGGTCCTCGCCTTCCGGGACGTCACGAAGCGGTACCTGCTCGCCGCCGGCGCGGAGGTCGAGGCGCTCCGGGGCGTGTCGCTGGCGGTGACGGCCGGCCGGGCGGTGGCGCTCATCGGGCGGAGCGGCTCGGGGAAGTCCACCTTCCTCCACCTCGCCGCCGGGATCGACGCGCCCACCACCGGCGCGGTGCGCCTGCTCGGACAGGACCTCGCCGCCCTCTCCGATCGCGAGCGCACGCTGGCGCGGCGCGACGGGGTGGGGCTCGTGTTCCAGTTCTTCCACCTCCTGCCGCACCTGTCGGTGCTCGACAACGTGCTCATCCCCGCGCTCATCGGCGGCGGCGACCTCGCCGCGCAGGGCGCGCGGGCCGGAGCGTTGCTGACCCGCGTCGGGCTCGGCGATCGGCTCGCGCAACCGGCGCAGCGGCTCTCCGGCGGTGAGATGCAGCGGGTGGCGCTGTGCCGCGCGCTGCTGCGCCGGCCGCGCCTGCTCCTCGCCGACGAGCCGACCGGGAACCTCGACGAGGCGACCGGACAGCTCGTCATGGACCTCCTCCTCGGCCTGGCGCGCGAGGAGGGCAGCGCGCTGGTGTACGTGACCCACAGCCGCGACCTGGCGGCGCTCGCCGACGAGACCTGGCGGCTGCACAGCGGCCTCCTGGAACCCGCGTGACGCGCTACTTCGCGCGCGCGCTCGCCGGCCAGCTCCGGCGCGGGCGCACCCTGTTCCTGCTCGCGGTGGTGGGCGTGGCGATCGGGGTGGGCGCGGTCCTCTCCATCCAGATCCTGAACCAGAGCGCGCTGGGAGCCTTCAGCGGCAGCGTGCGCGCCCTGTCGGGCGAGGCCCAGCTGTCGGTGCTGGGGGCGGGGCCGACGCTGCCGGACGCCGTGCTGCCGCAGGTGCTGGAGACGTCGGGCGTCGCCGCCGCACGCCCGCTCTTCCGCGTCGACGTGGCGCTGGAGGGCGAGCGGGGTGCCTCGCTCGAGATCGCCGGAGCCGACCTGTTCGCCGCCGCGGGGCAGCTGCCCTGGGACCTCCCCCTCGTCCGCCTGGCGGACGTGCTCGCGACGCCGGGCTGGGTCGCCGTGACGCCGCAGATCGCGCGCGAGCGGGGCTGGGCGCGCGGGACGCGGCTCTCGGTCTCACTCGGCTCCCGCCGGGTGGGGCTGGAGGTCGGCGCGCTCGTCGATTTCCAGCGCGTCGCGCCGCTCGCCAGCCGGCGGCTGGCGGTGATGGACCTGGCCCAGGCGCAGGCGCTCTTCGGCGCCGCGGGCCGGGTGAGCCAGATCGACGTCGTGGCGGCCCCGGGCGCCGACGTCGCCGACCTGGCCCGCCGGATCACGTCGCGGCTCGGGCCCGGCTTCCGCGCCGAGACGCCGGAGCAGCGCGTCGCGGACGCCGGCGCGCTCCTGGCGGCGTTCCGGCTCAACCTCACCGCGCTCTCGGCGGTGAGCCTGTTCGTGGGCGGGTTCCTCGTCTACGCCTCGACGCAGGCCGCGCTCTCGCGGCGGCGGGAGGAGCTGGGGGTGCTGCGCTGTCTCGGCGCGACGCGCGGGCAGGTGCTCGCGCTCGTCCTCGCCGACGCGCTCGTGCTCGGTGTGTTCGGCACCGCCGCCGGGGTCCCCCTCGGCTGGCTCGCCGCGCGCCTCAACGTGGGCGCGGTGAGCGCCACGCTCCGCAACCTCTACCTCCTGCAGGGCGTGGAGGAGGTGACGCTCGGGCTGGGGCTCCTCCTGGTCGGGGTAGCGCTCGGGCTCTCCGGCGCGCTGGCCGGGGCGCTCGTCCCCGCGTTCGACGTGGCGCGCGAGGATCCGCGGGCGCTCCTGTCGCGCCGCGCCGCGGCCTCGCCGGGGCGGGCGCCGGCGCGCCTCTTCGCGGCCGGGCTGGCGCTCCTCGCCGGCGCCGCCGCGGTGACGCTCGGGCCGCTGCGGCGCTGGCCCTACGCTGGCTTCGCGCTGGCGGTCGCGGTCCTGGCGGCCGTGCCGCTCGCGGCCCCGCTCCTCATGCGGGCCGCGGGTCGGCTCCCACGCCCGCGCCGGCTCGGCGTCGCGTTCGGCGCGCGCGACCTCGCCGCACACCTGAGGGCTACCG
>DATLJU010000094.1:0-20924 GCA_035538735.1 Anaeromyxobacteraceae bacterium
CGGCGAGACCGAGATGAGCTTCCCGAAGCAGTTCTGGCAGCTCGCCGAGGTGAGCCACTTCCACCTGTTCTCGATCCCGGTGGTGGTGCTCATCCTCGCGCATCTCCTCGGCGCGACGCCCGCCTCCGCGCGCCTGCGCATCGCGCTCACCGTGACGACGTACGTGGGCGCGCTGCTGGACATCGGCTCGCCGTGGGCCATCCGGTACGTGGCGGGTGGGTTCGCCTGGGCGCTCCTCGCCGGGTGGACCTTGCTGACGGTGGGTCTGCTCTCGATGACCGTCATCTCGGTCGTCTACATGTGGGGCCCCGAGCGCTGGACGAACCCGGTGCCGGCGCTCCGGTCCCCGGCGAGCGCGCTCGGCAGGGAGGTGGAATGAGGCTCGCGCCGGCGCTCCTCGTCGCCGCGCTCCTGCCCGCGGCCGCGTGGGCCGACCAGATCTTCCTGAGCGAGGCCGACGCTCCGCGCGCCTTGTTCGGCGACGGCGTCACGGCCGAGCACAAGACGCTCCAGGTCTCGGACGCGGAGGTGGCGGAGCTGAGCCGGCAGCTGGGGCGCAAGGTCGAGGCGCGCGCCTATCCCTACCTGGAGGTGTCGGGCGCGGGGGGCGCGTCGCGGCCGCTGCTCGGATACATCTTCCTGATCGACGTGATGGGCCAGAACCTGCCCATCACCTTCGCGGTGGGCGTCAAGGCGGACGGCGCGGTGCAGGACGTGCAGGTGATGGTCTACCGCGAGCCGCACGGCGCGGAGATCCGCGAACGCCGCTTCCGCGCGCAGTTCTCCGGGAAGCACCTCGGCCAGCCCCTCGTGGTGGGCAAGGACATCGACGCCATCAGCGGCGCCACCATCTCGTCGCATTCCGCGGCGTACGCGGTCCGCAAGGGACTGGGGCTGGCCGACATCCTGCGCCGCCGCGCCGGCCAGAAGGCGCCGTGACGCTCGCGATCGCGGCGATGGCGCTCGCCGGCGCGCTCGCCTCGCCGGGGCCTCACGGCGAGAACGGACCCGCCTGCCAGGAGGTCGTCCTCCGCCGCGTCCGGCCGATGATGTCCACGTTCGTCACGGTGACCGTGCGCGGCTGCGCCGCGGATGGCCTGGAGGACCGCGTGCGTGAGGCGTTCTCCGAGATGGAGCGCCTGGCGGGCATCCTCTCGGAATGGGATCCCGAGAGCCCCGTCTCACACCTCAACCGCGAGGCGGGGCGCGCGCCGGTGCAGGTGCCTCCCGAGCTGCTCGAGGTGCTGCAAGCGGCGGCGCAGGTCTCGGAGCGCACCTCCGGCGCCTTCGACCTGACCTGGGGCGCGCTGGGCGACCTGTGGCGCTTCGACGCCGGGCGGCCGCCGCAGCTGCCCGCCGCGAACGAGGTCCGCCGGCGCCGGGCGCTCGTGGAGTATCGCGATCTGGTCGTCGATCCGGCCGCCGGCACCGCCCTCCTCCGCCGGCCGGGGATGCAGCTGGGGCTCGGGGGCATCTCGAAGGGCTACATCGCGCAGAAGGCCGCCGACCTCCTCCGCGCGCGCGGGGTCCGCGACGTCCTGGTCGCGGCGAGCGGCGACATCGCGGCTCGCGGCCGGAACGGCGATCGCCCCTGGCTCGTGGCGATCCAGGATCCGCGCGATCCGTCGGGCACGCGCGCGGTGGTGGAGCTCCACGACGAATCCATCTCCACCAGCGGAGACTACGAGCGCTTCTTCGTGATCGACGGTCGGCGCTACCACCACATCCTCGACCCGCGCACCGGCGCTCCCGCGACCGGGAGCATGAGCGTCACCGTGATCGCTCACGACGGAGCCATGGCGGACGCGCTCGCCCTCGGCCTCTTCGTGCTCGGCCCGGAGCGCGGCGCAGCCGTCGTGCGGGGCCTCCCGAACGTCTGGGCGCTCCTGATCGATCCTCGAGGCCGCGCGAGCGTCGCCGGCGACGCTCGCCGCTTCGACCTCTCGAGCTCCCGCTCGCCCTGAGCGTAGCTCCGCAGGCGCGGAGTCGCGAGCGGCGCTCGATCACTTATCGGAGAGCTTTCAAGGCCGCCTTCAGGTCGGAGACCGCGAGGAAGACGGTCGCCTTGCGGGCGCCGCCGGGGCCCACGAACACGTACTTGACGTTGACGCCGGCATCACCGAGCCGCTGGGCGACGCTTCCCAGGGCGCCCGGCCGATCGGAGACCTCGACCTCGAGGACCTCCTCCTCCTGCGGGGTCCACCCCCGCGACGCCAGGACCTTCTTGGCCGCGGCGAACTTGTCCGCCACGAGTCGAATGATCCCCTGCCCCTCCTCGTTGCCGCCGTGGACGGCGCGCACGTTGATCTTCTTGGCGCCCAGCGCGGACATGACCTCACCGAGCACGCCTGGACGGTCCTCCACCCGAACGATGAGCGCCTTGGCTCGCGGCATCTGGTTCTCCTTGGTAGATCGTTCCCTATCGAATGCGGCCGGCAGGTCGCGCTGCAAGTTGCCCGGTGGGCTCACCGGATGAGGGGTGCCCCGGGGTGTTCTCGCCGACGAACGAGGATGAACATGCTCACTGACACGCTTCCCCGCGTACGCCTCGGCCATCTCCCGACGCCCCTCGACGAGCTGCCACGCCTGAGCCGGGCGCTCGGCGGGCCACGCCTGCTCATCAAGCGCGACGATCAGACCGGGCTCGCCACCGGCGGCAACAAGACGCGCAAGCTGGAGTTCACGGTCGCCGAGGCCCTTCGCCGTGGCTCGGACACGCTCGTCACCATGGGTGGGGTCCAGTCGAACCACGTCCGGCAGACCGCCGCGGCCGCGGCGATCCACGGCCTCCGCTGCGTCGTGGTGCTGCGCGGCGAAGCGCCCTCCCAGGTCACGGGCAACCTGCTGCTCGATCACCTCCTGGGCGCCCGGGTGGTCTTCTCGGGCGAGCGGACTCGCGAGCAGGTGGCGGAGCAGATCGTGGCCGAGGAGCAGGCGGCGGGTCGCCGCCCGTATCTCATCCCGGTGGGCGCCTCGGACGAGTTCGGCGCGCCCGGCTTCGTCGCCGCCATCGAGGAGCTGAACGCCCAGCTGACGGAGCGCCGGCTCCACGTGGACCGCATCGTCTTCGCCAGCAGCTCCTTCGGGACGCAGGCCGGGATGTGCGTGGGCGCCAAGGCGCTCGGGTTCAGGCCGCAGATCGCGGCCATCGCCATCGACAGCAGCCGAGCGGAGGTCCAGGCCGGCGTGGCGGAGATCGCGTCCCGGACGAGCCGCCGGCTCGGCCTCGAGGCGTCTTTCTCGCCGGGTGAGGTCGTCGCCTACGACGGGTACCTGGGGGCCGGATACGCGGTCATGGGGGAACCGGAGCGGGAGGCCATCCAGCTGGCGGCACGCTACGAGGGCATCCTCCTCGACCCCGTGTACACCGGCCGCGCCATGGCCGGGCTCGTCGACCTCGTCCGCAAGGGTGTGCTCGGGAAGGACGAGACGATCCTCTTCTGGCACACCGGCGGCGCCGCCGCGCTGTACGCCTACGCGGACGGGCTGCTGGGCTGACGGACGGCGGAGGGCAGCAGGTCGGCGAAGACGAACCCGTCGCGCTCCACGACGGCGCCGGCGACGACCGGGATCGGCGCCTCGAACATCGGCCCGGCCGAGGCGAACGTGTGGAACTCGCCGTTCTCGCCGCACGGGTCCACGCCGCCAGGGAGGTCGCCAAGGAGAGCCCGGTCGAACGAGCGCCCAGCGAACCCTCGGCCGAGCTTCTTCGGATCCACGCAGGTCAGGGTCGCTCGCAGCCCGCCGTCGATCATCTCGCGGGCGAGCGCGCGGGTGTCGCGCTGCCACAGCGGGAACAGCGGCGATATCCCGGTGCCGGCGAGCTTCGCCTCCCGGTAGGCCCGGATGTCCTGGAGGAAGAGGTCGCCGAAGACGACGTGCGTCACGCCGTCGGCTTTGGCCGACTGGAGCGCCTCGCTCATCTTGCGCTCGTAGACCTCGTTCGAGCACGGCCAGGGCAGCCTCACCTTCTTGCAGGGGACCCCGAGAGCGGTGGCCTGCGCGTCGAGCAGGACCTCCCGGACGGCGTGCATCGCGACCCGGGAGAACTCCGCCGTCACCGTGGTCAGGATTCCGACGACCTCGATCCCGCCCTGAGCACGGACGGCGTGGAGAGCCCAGGCGCTGTCCTTTCCGCTGCTCCACGAGACGAGCGCCTTCGAACGCGTCATGTCTCCACTGCTATCGCGGATTCGATCCTTCGTCACTCTTCGTGGTGCAACGGAGCGCCGACGCGCTTACCCCCTTGCCGACGCAGTGGCGCGTCCGACCTTCACGCCTCATCGGGGTGAACATGGCCGAGAACGACAAGCAGTCGCGTGGGACCGCGCTCGTCACCGGCGCATCCAGCGGGATCGGCCTCGAGCTCGCGCGTGTCCTGAGCGAGCACCGGTTCGATCTCGTCGTGACGGCACGGAGCGAGGATCGCCTCCGCGCGCTCGCCGATGAGATCGTCTCGACCCAGCGCGTCTCCGTCCGCGTGGTCGCGGCGGATCTCGCGAGGCCGGACGGAGCCGAGGTGGTCGCGCGCGCGGTCGCGGGCGGGATCGACGTGCTGGTGAACAACGCCGGGTTCGGCACACACGGTCCGTTCGCCGAGACACCGGTCGTCGAAGAGCTCGCGGAGCTGCAGGTGAACGTGGTGGCGCTGACGCACCTCACGAAGCTGCTGCTCCCCGCCATGCGGGCGCGCGGCTCGGGCAGGATCCTGAACGTCGCCTCGACCGCCGCCTTCGTCCCGGGCCCTTTCATGGCCGTCTATTACGCGACCAAGGCATACGTCCTGTCGTTCTCGGTCGCGCTGGCCGAGGAGCTGGCCGGGACCGGCGTGTCGGTCACGGCGCTCTGCCCCGGGCCGACCCACACGCGGTTCCAGGACCGCGCCGGCCTCGAGCGGACGCGCCTCTTCCGCTCCGGGAACGTGATGGGGGCGCGCGAAGTGGCCGAGGCGGGATACGCGGGCCTCATGGCCGGGCAGACGGTGGTCGTCCCGGGGTGGCGCAACCGGCTGCTCGCGTCCTCCTCGGCGCTCGCTCCTCGCCGGCTGACCGCGAAGATCGCGCGGGCCTTCAACGACGCGCCGGCGAAATGACAGGCTGATCTCCCGCCGGCGCGCCGCGGTCGCTGGGTCGCGGCGGACGGACGGACGGCCGGCCGTGCCGCCGTGGAGGCGGAGCGCTGGCGGCCAGGTGCTCTCTTCACCCTCATTGCACCTGGCCCTCTCCGGCCGCACGTTCACAAGGCAGCATCTTCTCTCCCAGCGGGTGCCCCTCACACGCGCGGCCAGGGATCCATGGAACAGCAGCAGCCGGTCGAGAACTACGGCGTCGTCGGCGACACGCACACGGTCGCCCTCGTGGGCAAGGACGGCTCGATCGACTTCATGTGCTTCCCGCAGTTCGACTCGCCGACGATCTTCGGGGCGCTGCTCGACGCGGAGAGAGGCGGTCGTTTCCAGCTCGCCCCGGAGTCCGCCGACGCCCGCCAGGTCCAGCTCTACCTGCCGGACTCCGCCATCTTGCTCACGCGGTTCCTCTTCGAGGAGGGCGTCGCCGAGGTCTCCGACTTCATGCCCGCGGGGAGCGCCGCGCGGACGCTGGTGCGCCGGGTCAAGACGGTCCGAGGAGAGATCTCGTTCCGCATGCTCTGCGCGCCGCGCTTCGACTACGGCCGCGCTCGGCACCGCGTCGAGCGGCGGTCGGAGCGGGAGTGGGTGTTCGCATCCGAGGGAGCGGATCGCGTGGCCTTCCTGCTCCGCAGCGAGGTGCCGCTCTCCCTCGTGAACGGCGACGCCGTCGCGAGCTTTCGCCTCGGCGCCGGCCAATCCGCCTCGTTCATCCTCGAGGAGGCGACGCCCGGCCAGCCCGCCGCCTGCGGCGCGACCGACTACGTCTCCGCGACCTTCAAGCAGACCAACGACAACTGGCGGCGTTTCGTCGCTCGCTTGACGTATCGTGGGCGCTGGCGGGAGATCGTCAATCGCTCGGTCTTGACGCTCAGGCTCCTCGTCTCGAACGAGCACGGCTCGATGGTCGCCTCACCCACGCTGGGTCTCCCGGAGCGGTTGGGTGGCGACCGCAACTGGGACTACCGGTACACCTGGATCCGGGACGCCTCCTTCGCGCTCTACGCGGCCCAGCGCATCGGATTCACGGACGCTCGCGCGTTCATGGAATGGGTCGAGGCTCGCTGCGGCGAGCTCGGGCCGGACGGCTCGCTCCAGGTCATGTACGGGATCGACGGGCGCCACGTGCTGCCCGAGGAGACGCTGCCCCACTGGTCGGGATACAGGAACTCGCGGCCCGTGCGCATCGGCAACGCCGCGCATACTCAGCTGCAGCTCGACATCTACGGCGAGCTGATGGACGCGGTCTACCTCTACAACAAGTTCGCGGAGCCCATCTCTCACGACCTGTGGCGCAACCTCGTGCGCCTCATCCAGTTCGTCTGCGACCACTGGCGCGAGCCCGACGAGGGCATCTGGGAGGTGCGCGGCGGGCGCAAGGAGTTCCTCCTGTCCAGGGTCATGTGCTGGGTGGCGATCGATCGCGCCATCCGGCTCGCGCAGAAGCGGTCATTCCCCGCACCGCTCGCCCGCTGGTACGAGGTTCGTGACGCCATCTACCAGGACGTGTTCGAGAACTTCTGGTCGCCGGAGCGGCGCGCCTTCGTGCAGTACAAGTCGGCGAGGACCACCGACGCCTCGACGCTGCTCATGCCCCTCATGAAGTTCATCAGCCCCACGGACCCGCGCTGGCTCTCCACGCTGCGCGCGATCGAGCAGGATCTCGTCGAGGATTCGCTGGTGTTCCGCTACCGCCCGCGCGACGCCGCGCCCGATGGCCTCCTCGGCGAGGAGGGCACGTTCAACATGTGCTCCTTCTGGTACGTCGAGGCGCTCGCGCGCGCCGGCGACGTCGATCAGGCGCGCTACATCTTCGAGAAGGTGCTCGGCTATGCCAACCATCTCGGCCTCTACTCCGAGGAGCTCGGCCCGCGCGGCGAGCACCTCGGCAACTTCCCCCAGGCCTTCAGCCACCTCGCGCTGATCAGCGCCGCGTTCTGCCTCGACCGGGAGATGGACGCCGCCGGGAGGCCGCGCTGAGCAGCTGACCTCGCGGTCAGACGCCGCGCCTTCGTTCGGGGACGGCGCGACTGACCGCCTCCACGATCGCATCCGCGCCGATCCCTGCCGCGTCGAGGAGCTGGCGTGGCGTCCCGGATCCAGGCATCCCGCGGACCGCGAGCCGCGAGATCGCCGGCGCCGTCCGCCCCGCGAACACCTCGCAGACCGCGTCCCCGAGCCCGCCCTCCGGCCAGTGGTCCTCGACGACCACGAGCCGCCCGCCACACTCGCGCGCGCAGGCCTCGACCGTCGCGGCGTCGATAGGCTTGACCGAGTACAGGTCCACCACCCGGACCGGGATGCCGCTCGCCGCGAGCACGTCGTGAGCTCGCAGCGCCTCGTGCAGGGTGATGCCCGCGGCGAGGACCGCCGCGACGTCGGAGCTCGACCGGCGCAGGACCTTGCTGCCGCCGATGGGGAACCGCTCCTTGGGGCCGTAGAGGACCGGTGTCTTCTCGCGGGTCACGCGCAGATAGGAGATTCCCTCCCGGTCCGCCATCTCGCGCACGAGCTCCGCGGCCGTGGTGGCGCACGATGGATAGAGGACGGTGCTGCCCGCCACGGCGCGCATCATCGCCAGGTCCTCGAGCGCCATCTGCGACGGTCCGTCCTCGCCGATCGAGACGCCGGCGTGCGAGCCCACGAGGCAGAGCCGCGCGCGCGACACCGCCGCCATGCGGACCTGATCGTGGGCGCGCGTGAAGAAGGCGGCGAACGTCGATGCGAAGGGTACGAGACCGAGGACCTGCATCCCCACCGCGGCGGACACGAGCTACTGCTCGGCGATGTACATCTCGAAGAAGCGGTCGGGGTACGCCTTCCCGAACCTCTCCGAGTACGTGGAGTTGCCCACCTCTCCGTCGAGCGCCACGACGTCGTCCCGTGCGGCGCCGAGGGCGCGGAGCGCGTCTCCGAACGCCTCGCGCGTCGCGACTCGCGACCCGCTCTCGTACCGCGGCGGCTCGTACTTTCCCTTCCGAGCCCCGCGCGCGGCTGGCGCGGGGCTCGGTCCGGCCATGTCGACGACGAGATCGCAGGTGGGGTTGCCGAGCTCCGCGAGCGCGCGCCCCGCCTCGTCCTTCGAGAGCGCCTTCCCGTGCCAGCCCTCCTTGTCCTCGACGAAGGAGACGCCCGCGCCCTTCTTCGTGCGCGCCACGATGCACACGGGGCGGTCGGACCCCTCGGCGTCAGCGTACGCGCGATCGATCGCGGCGCGGTCGCGGCCGTCGATGACGAGCGCGTTCCAGCCGAAGGCACGCGCGCGCTCCGCGTACCGCTCGCCGTCCCACTGCAGCATGGTCGGCCCGCGCTGGCCCAGCCGGTTCATGTCCACGATGGCGACGACCCGCGCCAGGCCGTAGTGGCCAGCCAGCTCCATCGCCTCGTAGACGCTCCCCTCCGCCATCTCGCTGTCGCCGAGGAGCACCCAGCACCGGAGCTCGCCCCCGAGCAGGCGGGCGGCGAGCGCGATCCCGACCGCCGCGGCGAGTCCCTGCCCGAGCGAGCCCGTCGCGACGTCCACCCAGGGCAGGCTCGGCACGGGGTGCCCCTCGATCCGGCTCCCGAACTTCCGCAAGGAAAGGAGATCCTCGTCCGAGATCGCGCCTGCGGCCTTGGCCATGGCGTACAGGAGCGGGGCGGCGTGGCCCTTCGAGAAGATGAGCCGGTCGTCGCCCAGCCTGCTCGTCCGTCGCCAGTCGGCTCGCAAGTGACCTTGGAGCAACACCGCCATGAGGTCCGCCGCGGAGAGGCTCGACGTCGGATGCCCCGAGCCGGCCGCGGTCGTGGCGCGAATGCTGTCCGCTCGGAGCTGCGTCGCGAGCGGAGCCCACCTGTCGTTCGAGACACGCATGGCCTGTAGCGTAGGGATGATCCCGCCCCCGCGCCTCTGACAAGGTCCGTCCTGGCCGGGCGAGCGCCTGGGCGACCGAGGTGCCGGCTGCGACGCCGTCGCTCGCCCCTTGGCGTTCGCGAGGGCCTGCCCGGTCTCGACCACCTCACAGAGCGCTCGGCGTGCTCTCCGGTTCCGGGGCGCGCCGTTCACCTTCCGAGAAGATGTAGGTATCGTCGGAGTGTCCTTCCGTCTCCACGACACGCCCGTTGGGCAGCGCCAGCCGCAGTCGCCGGTGCTCACGCTGAGTCATCCGGTGCGGCACGAGCGTCTCCGGCTCCGTGACGAGGAGCACCTCGAGCTCGGCGTGGACGTCCTCCGGTACCGGCTCGCCCGGCTTCGATGACGTCATGGCCCGCCGGATGCGTTCGACCGTCGCGGCCCGGTCCTCGGGCGCGACGCTCGCCCGGTAGGACAGCTCGACACAACGCCGGACGGCGTCCTCTTCCGTGCACGGCACGCGCGCTTCCAGACCGTACTCGACGTCGAGCAGCGCCTCGACCGCGGCAAGGTCCGGCACGTAAGCCCTCACCTGCTTGCGGTTCATCCGGTCAGGTGCGAGCTTCTCGCCCGCCCACGCGCCCACCATCACCTCCCAGTCGAACGCGGTCGAGCGGATGAGCGCCTGGCGCGCGCGCTCCCGATCGTCGGGGGTCGTGGTCTTGATGGCCGAGAGCGCCTGGTCCAGGCCCTCGGCGCGCCGGAACTTGCCGTCGGGCCCGACGACCTGCACCAGGGCCTCGTTGATCTTCACGGTGGACTCGATGTCGGGCTGGTTGCCGCGAGCGACCACGTCGCGCGTGAAGACCCAGATCTCGTCCCCCCTCTTCTCGGTCACGATCCGCTGGCGAGCGATGAGCCCCGTCGGGTCGGCACCGCTCCGGCGCGTCTCGTGCGCGATCAGGACGCGCGACTGAAACCCTTCGGGCCACGCGAACTTGAGCCCGACCGGACCGGATGCGGCGCCGGCGCCGCTCGCGTGAGTGCATGCGAGCGCGAGGGCCCCGAGCAGGGCGAGGCTGCGTCCCAGGAATGGTCTGGACAAGTCGGCCTCCGCGCGCGCCGCGAGATGAACCGGCGCGCTCGCCGCTGACTTACCGGGAACCGGGCGCGGCCGCCCGAGAGCTCCCTGCTCGAGCCGAGGGCATGGCGCCGCCGTGCCCTCGCGGGGGCGGAGGTCTTCCGAATCAGATCACGCCCACCTCTCGTAGCGACGCGCGGGTCGCCTCGTCCAGGCCGAGCACCTCGGCGAGCACCTCGTGCGTGTGCTGGCCGAGCGTGGGCGGCGCGGTACCCGGCGCGACCGGCGTGCCGGAGAGGCGAATGGGTGAGGCGACCAGCGAGGCGGTACCGGCGAGCGGATGCGGAACCTCGAGGCGCATGCCCCGGGCGCGCACCTGCGGATCCTCGAACACCTGGCCCAGGTCGTTGATGGGGCCGCAAGGCACGCCGGCCGCCTCGAGCGATGCGATCCAGTCCGAGCTGGGACGCGTCGCCAGGACCCGCTCCAGCTCGGGCACGAGCGCGGCGCGGTGGAGCACGCGGCCGGCGTTGGCGCGGAACCGCTCGTCGGCGGCGAGATCGGGCCTCCCGGCCACCTGGCAGAAGCGCGCGAACTGGCCGTCGTTCCCGACCGCGAGGATGATGTGCCCGTCCGCGGTGGCGAACGCCTGGTACGGCACGATGCTGGGATGCGCGTTGCCGAGCCGCCGAGGATTGGACCCGGTCACGAGATAGCTCTGCGCCTGGTTGGCGAGGGTCGCCACCTGCACGTCGAGCAGCGCGAGGTCCACGTGCTGGCCGCGACCGCTCCGCTCGCGATGGGCGAGGGCCGCCAGGACCGCCGTGGCGGCGTACATCCCGGTGACGATGTCGAGCACGGCCACCCCCACCTTCATGGGCTCGCCGTCGGGCTCCCCGGTGAGGCTCATGAGGCCGCCCATGCCCTGGATGAGGAAGTCGTACCCGGCGCGTTGCCGGTACGGGCCGGTCTGGCCGAAGCCGGTGATGGAGCAGTAGACGAGCCGCGGGTTCAACGCCGAGAGGTCGGCGTAGCCGAGCCCGTAGCGATCGAGTGCCCCCACCTTGTAGTTCTCGAGGACCACGTCGGAGCATGCGGCGAGCCGACGGACGAGATCCTGCCCCTCGGGCCGGGTGAGGTCGACGGTGATCGACTTCTTGCCGCGGTTCGCGGACAGGAAGTACGCCGACTCCGAGGTCTCGGCGCCGGACGGATCGCGCAGCCAGGGCGGACCCCAGCCTCGCGTGTCGTCGCCCCCGCCCGGGCGCTCCACCTTGATCACCTCGGCCCCCAGATCGGCGAGGACCTGGCTGGCCCACGGCCCCGCCAGCACGCGGGAGAGGTCGAGCACGCGCATGTGGCCCAGCGCGCCCGGACGGGGCGTTGATTCCGCAGAGCGAAACATAGTTTCGATTATACAGCACGATCCGCTTGACTGCGGAACTCCCGTTTGCGACCGTGGGCCCGGAGGATCGGTTGCCCAAGTCGGCCGCTCGTCGAGACGCCTCGCCGTCCACCCCGGACCGTCAGTTCGTGACGGCCCTGGCGCGTGGCCTCGAGATCCTCCGCTGCTTCGGCCCTGGCGATCGCGACCTGGGCAACCAGGAGATCGCGCGGCGCACCGGCCTCCCCAAGCCGACCGTCTCGCGCCTCACCCACACGCTGCGGGAGCTCGGTTACCTGCGCCACGCGCCCGGCGGCGGATACCGGCTCGGCGCGGCGGTGCTGAGCCTCGGCTACTCGATGGTGGCACAGATGGACGTGCGCCGCGTGGCGCGCCCGCTCATGCAGGCGCTGGCCGAGCACACCGGCGTCTCGGTGAACCTCGGGATCCGCGACCGGCACGGCATGATCTACCTCGACACCTACCGCAGCGCGGCCACGTTCACCATCCAGCTCGAGGCGGGTTCCCGCATCCCGCTCGCGGTCACCTCGATGGGCCGGGCCTACCTGTGCGGACTGGCCGAGCCCGATCGGCGCGCGCTGCTCGACGAGCTCCGCCGCGCCGAGGGCGCCGAGTGGCCGCGCGTCAAGCGCGGGATCGAGGGCGCGTTGCGCGATTACTCCGCGCGCGGCTTCTGCACCTCGCTGGGCGACTGGCGCAAGGAGATCCACGCCATCGCCGCACCGCTCGTCACCGATGACGGCGAGCCGATCGTCTTCAGCTGCAGCGGCGCCGCCTTCCAGCTCCCGCGAGAACGCCTGGAGGACGAGATTGGCCCGCGCCTGCTCAACCTGGTCGGCAACGTCCGCTCGGCCATGGCTTACCCCTGACCCTCCACGCTCCGAGAGGCACGCGATGAACTCCACCGAGCTGACCGACTACATGGGCTTCCAGGATCTCCTCACGGACGAGGAGAAGATGGTGCGCAGTGCCGCCCGGAAGTTCGTGAACGAGGAGGTGCTGCCCGTCATCGAGCACCACGCTCAGGCGCAGACCTTCCCCAGGCACCTCATCCCGAGGATGGGCGAGCTCGGGTTCTACGGGCCGACCCTGCCGCCGCAGTACGGGTGCGCCGGCCTGTCCAGCGTCGCCTACGGACTCCTCATGTACGAGCTGGAGCGAGGCGACTCGGGCTTGCGCAGCTTCGCCTCGGTGCAGGGCTCGCTCGTCATGTACCCGATCTTCGCCTACGGCTCGGAGGCGCAGAAGGAGCGCTGGCTGCCGCGCATGGCGAGGGGCGAGGCCATCGGCTGCTTCGGGCTCACCGAGCCCGACTTCGGCTCCAACCCCGCCGGCATGCGCACCACCGCCGTGCGCGAGGGGAAGGGCCGCTGGCGCCTCAATGGCGCCAAGATGTGGATCACGAACGGCACCATCGCCGACGTGTCGGTGGTGTGGGCCAGGACGGACGAGGGCATCCGCGGGTTCCTCGTGGAGAAGGGAACCCCCGGCTTCTCCGCGCCGGAGATGAAGGGCAAGTGGTCCCTTCGAGCCTCGGTCACGTCCGAGCTCGTGCTGGAGGACGTGATCGTCGAGGAGAAGGAGAGCCTCCTGCCGGGCGTGAAGGGCCTGAAGGGCCCGCTCTCCTGCCTCACCCAGGCTCGATTCGGCATCGCCTGGGGCGCGCTGGGAGCCGCCGACGCCTGCTACCAGTGCGCGCTCGACTACGCGCTCAACCGCATCCAGTTCGAGAAGCCCATCGCCTCGTTCCAGCTGCAACAGGAGAAGCTGGCGTGGATGGTGACCGAGCTCACCAAGGGGCAGCTCCTGGCGCTGCAGCTGGGGCGGCTCAAGGACGCGCACAAGTTCACGCCGGCGCAGGTGTCGATGGCCAAGATGAACAACGTCAACGCCGCGCGGGAGATCTGCCTGCGGGCCCGCACCATGCTCGGCGCCAATGGCGTGCTCGACGAGTACCCGGTGATGCGGCACATGAACAACCTCGAGGCGGTCTACACCTACGAGGGCACGCACGACATGCACCTGCTCATCATCGGAGAAGCGGTCACCGGCATCGCCGCCTATCGCGGCTGAGCGGCGGCGAGCTCTTCCCACCGGAGGAAGCGGATGAACGGCCTGCGCATCGCACTGGCGGTGATCCTCCTCGCGCTGAGCGGCGCGGCAGCCGCGGCGCCCATCAAGATCGGCGTCATCCTGCCTCGCACCGGACCCGAAGCGCCCATCGGCGAGGAGATGGCGAACGGCGTCAGGCTCGCCCTCGAGGACCTGAGGAAGAGCGGACTCGACGTCGAGATCCAGTGGGAGGACGACACCGGCAAGCCCCAGATCGCGATGAGCGCCTTCGAGAAGCTGGCGACGCGGGACGGGGTCGCGGGCGTGATCGGCTCCTACACCTCCGCCAGCACCAGCGCGGTGGCCAAGCTCGCCGAGAAGTACAAGGTGCCGCTCCTCATCCCCATCTCGTCGAAGGACGAGATCACGATGCAGGGCTACGGCTGGGTGTTCCGCATCAACTCGCCGGCGAGCTTCTACGTCGAGGCCCTCATGGATATGGTGCGGAGCGTGGGCAAGCCCACGTCGGTGGCCATCATCTACGAGGACACGGACTTCGGAAACTCGACCGCGCGCTCGCTCAAGGCGTACGCCGCCAAGAACGGCATCGCGGTGGTGGCGGAGGCGCCGTACGCGAAGGGATCGCCCGACCATCGCTCCACGCTCTACAAGGTGCGCTCGCTCAAGCCGGACCTCGTCTTCATGGTGTCGTACATCGCCGACGCCATCCTGCTCATGCGGCAGTCGCGCGAGGTCGGGGTGCAGCCGATGGCGTTCCTCGGTGCCGGAGGCGGCTTCAACCTGGCGCAGTTCGCGGCCGATCGCTCCATCTCGACCCACGTCATCACGAGCACGCAGTGGTCGGAGGACGTCCGCTGGCCGGGCGCGGCGGCGTTCGGCAAGCGCTACCGGGAGCGCTTCGGCCTCGACGCGTCCCACCACGCCGCCTGCAGCTACGAGGTGACGCGCATCCTGGCCGAGACGGCGGGCAAGGCCAAGGGAGACCGGGCCGCCACCCGCGCCGGGCTGAAGGGTGGCATGTGGTCCGGCCTGCTGGGCGACGTCAAGTTCGAGGACTTCAACGGCTTCACCAACCAGAACCGTCACCCCATCCTGGTGCAGCAAATCCAGGGCGGACGTTACGAGCTCGTCTTCCCTCCCGCCTACGCGAACAAGAAGCCGGTCTTCCCGTTCCCGGGCTGGCCGTAGCGTCCGGCGGGCATTGTCCGTTCGCCCTGAGCGTAGCGGCGCAACGCGCCGCGTAGTCGAAGGGCGAACGGACGGTGCGCTCACCGGCGCGCCGACGCGGTCGCCGGCGGGGGCGCCCGCGCCAGGACCGCCTCCAGCTCACCCACGAACGCCTTCATGACCTCGGACAGCCCGACGTTCCAGGCGGTGGCGATGGCATCCGCCGTCCGCCTCTCGACGCGGGTGCGGCTCGAGTACTCCTTCTCGAAGAGCGGTGGACCGCGATCGCGATCCGCCCCGCGGGCCAGGACGAGGAAGCGCAGCCGCAAGACGGCGGCGGCGTCGTCGGCCCGCCTGAGGTCGCCCGCGATCTCTGTAGCGTGGACCTCGACCAGGAGGTCCGCGCGCAGCTCCCCGCCCGGCTCGACCACGTCACGGGCGAACCCGGCGTTGCGCAGGTACCCCCGGACGGCCGCGGTGAGCATGTCCGCGGGGGGCGCCGCGAAGCTCGCGTAGGGATCGCGCTCGAGGCGATGCTCGCCGGTCCGGTAGAGGAGCTCTCGCCCATCGAACGGAGGAGACACCTGGACCTTCTTCACGGACAGGACGTAGCCGCCGGCGGAGCGCCGAGTCCCCTCGGCTGCGGGCGCGTCGATCGAGAAGATCTGCGGGACCAGAGCCGGCTTCGCGAGGCAGCCGCCCGCCACGGCGAGAGCCAGCCACAAGCCCGCGAGGACGCGCGGCGTCATCGTCACGGCTTGGACTCTTCGAGGCTCCGGACCGGCTCCGGCTTCTCCCCGAAGAGGAAGCCGGACGGATACCTGTTCAGCTGCTCGATCGCGTCGTTCAGGTGGCGCGCCGCGTCCCGTGTGCTGGACACGGCGTCGTTCAGCTCGCGGACATCGACGTCCGCGAGTCGATCGACGAGGCGCTGAACCCCTGCGTTCGACTCCCGCAGGCCGCCGAGGAGCCGATGGGCGTCTCCCGCCACCATGTCGAGGTGCATCCGGCTCAACGTTCCGCGCGCTTCGCTCGCGACCGCCTGGAACTCGACCGCGGCGGCGCCGGCGGTCGCGGCGGCGTGGTTCACGTTGGCGCCGAGCTGCTCGAGGTCGAGCTTCGCCAGCCTCCCGAGTGCCTCGTCGGCCGTCTGCAGCGTACGGTCGACGCGAGCGCCCAGTCCCCCCACGTCGAGCTTCTCCAGGTTCGCGGCCGTCTTCTCGACCGATGCGATGATCCGGCTCAGCTGGCTCTCCGCCGATGGGATGACCGCGTTCCGGGGCGTCCACGAATAGGAGAGCGGAGGGTTCTCGGTGGGGTCGACCATCTCGAGCGCGAGGAACGCCGCGCCCGTGATGCCCTGGCTCGTGATGATCGCCCGCAGGCCACGGCGGACGCCCTCGTCGAGGGTGACCCCCGCCGCGGGCGCGGGGACGACGGCCTCCGCCACGTCGAAGTAGATGACGACGTACGGCGGCCCGCCGCCCGGGTATTCGATCCAGGAGAAGCTGATCTTCTTGACCTCGCCGACGCTCACGCCCTTGAGCTTGACGACGGACCCGACCGTGAGGCCGTCGACGTTCCCAGCGACGTAGGTCTCGAGCTTCACCTTCCGCACGAGCCGGCGCTCGACGCCGAAGGCGAAGAGCGCGGTGACGAGGATCGCCGCGGCCGCGAGGACGAACAGCCCGATCTTGAATTGCCTCGATCGCTCTCTCATGGCGCGCCCTGTCGCTCCCCCTCCCGCCTGAAGAACCGCCTGACGGTCGGGTTGTCCGAGTGATCGCGGAGATCCGCCGGCTGCCCCTCCGCGATGATGGTCTTCGTGCGCGCGTCGAGCAGGATGCAGCGATCCGCGATGACATAGGTGCTCTGCACGTCGTGGGTGACCACGACGAAGGTGATCCCGAAGTCCGTCGAGAGGAAGCGGATGAGCGCGTCGAGACCGGCCGACGTGATCGGGTCGAGCCCCGACGACGGCTCGTCGAGGAAGAGGATGAAGGGATCGAGGGCCATCGCCCGCGCGATCGCCGCGCGCTTCTTCATGCCCCCCGAGATTTCCGCCGGCATCTTCCAGGCGGCCGCGCGCATCCCGACCTGGTTGAGCTTGGCGAGCGCGATGAGGTCCTTCTCCTCGGAGTAAAGGTCGGTGAACTCGTCGAGCGGCAGACGCACGTTCTCGAGGAGCGTCATCGAGCCGAAGAGCGCGCCGCTCTGGTACATGACCCCGAACTGGCGCAGCAAGTGCGCCCGCTCCTCGCCGCGCGCCGCGGCGACGTCCTCACCGGCGATGAGGACCTTGCCGCGCGCCGGCTCGTACAGCCCGATCATGTTCTTGAGCAGGCTGCTCTTCCCGCTGCCGGACACGCCCAGGATGACGAAGACCTCCCCGCGGCGCACCTCGAACGAGAGGTGCCTCTGGACGACGTGGTCGCCGTAGCCCAGGGTCACGTCGTCGACGACGATGACGGGGTCCTGGCCCGGCGAAGCGCTCATACGTGCAACAGATAGGTGAGGACGGCGAAGAGCGCGTCGATGAGCACGATGGAGAGGATGCCCGCCACGACCGCGCGCGTGGTGGAGACCCCCACCGCTTCCGGCCCCTGCGCCGTCTCCATCCCCCGCTGACAGCCGATGCTCGCCACCGCCGCGCCGAAGAGGACCCCCTTCGTGAGCCCCACGAACAGGTCCGGCACGCGCAGCGCGCCGACGAGCTGTTGCCAGATGAGGGCGGGAGTGAAGCCGATGCCCAGCATCACGATCGCCCCACCCAGGACGCCGACCGCCATCGCGTACACGGTGAGCACCGGCGTCAGCATCGTGCCGGCGAGCACCCGCTGGATGACGAGGAACCGCACCGGATCGAGGCCCATGGTCTCGAGCGCGTCCAGCTCCTCGTTCACCTTCATCGTGCCGAGCTCGGCCGCGAACGCCGATCCCGACCGGCCGGCGAGGACGACCGCCGTCATGATCGGCCCGAGCTCGCGGACCATCACGAGCCCGATCGTGTTCGCGATGTAGATCTGCGCCCCGAACGCGGCCAGGCTCTGAGCGGCCTCGAACGCGATGATGAGTCCGGTCAGGAAGCTGACGAGCGAGACGATCGGCAGCGCGTCGGCTCCGGCCCGGTCGAAGATGCGCGAGACCTCGCTCCAGCGCATGGCGAGGGGACGGCGGGCCACCGCGCCGAAGGCCTGGCCGATGGCGCCGACGAACGCGACGTGCTCACGCGCATGGTGCAGGAGGTCGATGGTCGTGGCGCCGACCGCCTCGGGGAGGGTCAGCGGTGGCGGTTCGCCCTCGGTCGAGGGCGGTTTGTTGCAGAACGGCGCGAGGATCTTCTGGAGCTCGGGGCGCAGGCCGATGAGGCGTGCCGTCACACCCGGCGTGAATCGACCCTGCACGAGCTCGTAGAGGATCGCCATGCCGGACATGTCGCCCCGCTCGAGCCCGCTCACGTCGACGTCGAGCGAAGCGAGGCGCACACCGGCGAGGCGCTGCGCGAGGTCGCGGCGCACGCTGGCTGCCGTGCGGACGTCGAGCGGCCCGGCCAGCGTCAGCACGGCATTTCCACCGGACCCTTCTACCAAGCGCATCGTGGGCGACATTGGAGTCGAGCCTTCGAGAGTTCCATTCGAAGGTGTCCATCCTCACGTCAGCCGGCTCGGAGGAGGTCGGAGCCAGGCGGGAGGGTCTCGCCCGCCATGGAGGCGATCGAGCGCTGTGGGTCCGAACGGGCTTCGTCATCGCGGTGTTCGGGGGAGGTCAGCGCGTCGCCATCCACTGAGCCCCGCACTTCGGGCAGAGGTAGTTGGTCATGTTCCCGATCGTCTGCTGCGGGACCCCCTGGGTGCCGCACTTCGGGCAGCGGTCGGTCGGCTGGGCAGGCGCGGGGACGTGGACAGGCATGGCAGCCAACTCCGGGGGCGAGCGTCTGAGACGTGTCTAGCCACGGAAGTTCCGTCGCGCCCGCCGAGGAGCCGCGGCTCGCGCGGCTCGACTTCCCCGAATTCAGCCGTTTTCAGGATCGGAGGCCTTCCTCGCAGGTAAGGGTTCGCCGGAGCCCCGGACGCCGGCGTCGCGTTCGGACGGCGACACTCGCGATGGCCCAGTGGGCCGTGGGCCTTCGTCGACGTTCCTCTCTCGATACATCTCGCTCAACACTCTGGCGTTGGCAGCTCCAGTCTTGCCCATGGTCTCTCTCCTCCACTCGCGAGCAGTGCAGGCGCCGCGCCAGCCTCGCGCGCGAGGCGTGCGGCCCGGTTTGCGCAGCGAGCCGGGTCGGGAGGCGGCCACGGCCGCGCAACACCTGAGCACGCTTTCGAGCACATCGCTCAGGATCTGAGCGGTGGATCGAGCCCGCGACGCGTGCGCCCGGGCGTTCGCCCGGGTAGGCCAGGACGTTCGGCTGGCGTGGTGAACGTCCCCGCGTTTATGCAAGCGGGACTCGCATGTTCAGGGGCACGGCCGTATCTCCTGGGGTCGCTCGGGGACAGGCATTCGTCATCACCTGTGGCTACCGAGCCGCAGCTCCGCGCCGCAGCATCCAGGCGTCGGAGGTGGACGGTGAGCGCGTGCGCTTCGAGGGTGCACTCGACAGGGCTGCCTCGGAGCTGGTGGCCCTCCAGCGGGACGTGATGGAGAGGATCGGCCGTAGCCAGGCCGACATCTTCGGCGCCCAGACGCTCCTGGTCAGGGACCCTGCCCTGCGCGATCACGTCCTGCGCGCGGTGGGCGAGAAGCTCATCAACGTGGAGGCGGCGCTCTCGGAGTTCATCGACGACCAGACGCGAGCCCTCGAGAACGTCCCGGACAGCTACCTCCGGGAGCGGGCGGCCGACGTGCGCGACATTGGGCGTCGGGTCCTGTCGGCCTTGGTCGAGCAGCAAGGCACGGAGTGCCTGAGCATCCCGCAGGACGCGATCGTGGTGGCGGAGGAGCTGCTGCCCTCGGTCACGGCCCGTCTCGAGCTGAGCCGCGCGCGGGGGTTCGTGACGGAGCGAGGGAGCAGGTTCTCGCACAGCTCGATCCTGGCGCGCTCGCTGGGGACCCCGGCGGTCGCCGCGGTCCCGGAGGTGTCGCAGAGGATCAGGACTGGCGATCGGGTCATCGTGGACGGCCTCGCGGGCGTCGTCTTCGTCAATCCGGAGCGATCGATCGAGCGTGAGTACGACCGTCTGCAGGCCGAGCTCGGAGCGCACAGGCAGGAGCTGCGGCACCTCGTCGACGTCCCGTCGACCACGCTCGACGGGACGGCCATCCCGTTGCTCGCCAACGTGAGCAAGTTCGCCGACACGGAGGCCGCGCTCCTCTACAAGGCCGAGGGGATCGGCCTCTACCGGACCGAATTCCAGTTCACCATCCGCAGCGGCTTTCCGACGGAGGACGAGCAGTACGAGTTCCTCGCGCGCGCGGCGGAACGCTTCCACCCACGCAAGGTGGTGCTCCGGCTGCTCGATCTCGGCGGTGACAAGGTCCTGCCCTATTTTCCCCTGCCCGCCTCACGAAACCCTTCTCTGGCTCAGCGTGGCATCGGGCTGCTGCTCGAGCACCTCGACCTCCTGAAATCCCAGCTGCGCGCCTTCTTGCGCGTGAGCGCGGATCACCCGGTCTCCATCTTGCTCCCCGTCGTGCGGGGGCTGGAGGACGTGCGGCAAGCCCGCGACGTGGTGCGCCAGGTCCAGCGCGAGCTCTCCGCCACCGGCAAGCGCTTCCAGGCCGATGTCCCGGTCGGTGCCATGATCGAGATCCCGTCGGCGGCCCTGCTGGCGCGGAGCCTGGCGAGAGAGGTCGATTTCCTCAGCCTCGGGACGAACGATCTCGTGCAGTACGTGCTCGCGGCCGACCGTGAGGACGAGAGCATCGCGCCGATGTACCACCCGCTGCATCCGGCGGTCTTGCGATTGATCCAGTCCGTCGCGGAGGCCTCGAGCAGCGCCGGTCGCGAGCTCACCATCTGTGGAGAGATGGCCGGCGATCCCACCATCACCGGGCTGCTGCTCGGCCTCGGCCTGCGTCAGCTCAGCGTCGCTCCGGGAGAGATGCTCGAGGTGAAGAACGCCATCCGGAGGACGCGACTCGGCGAGGCGCGGGACCTGGCACGCGCGGCCCTGGAGCTCGGGACCGTCGCCGAGGTCGTGGCGCTCATCGGTCGAGGCGACGACGGCGGAGAGAGGCCGAGCGGCGTGTTGCCCGCGCCGAGCCTCCAATAGGGCGTGGCGCGGCGGGGGAGCGCGGTCGA
>DATLJU010000095.1:0-5974 GCA_035538735.1 Anaeromyxobacteraceae bacterium
ACGACGTGAGCAAGCAGGTGCTGAAGAACCTCGAGGGGCTCGGGATCGAGTACCTCATCGCCATCGGCGGCGACGACACCCTGAGCTACGCGGCGCGGCTGCACCAGCTCGGCGCCAAGGTGCTCGCCATCCCGAAGACGATGGACAACGACGTCCGCAACACCGAGTACTGCATCGGCTTCTCGACCGCCATCACCCGCGCCATCGACGCCATCCAGCGCCAGCGGACCACGGTCGGCTCCCACGAGCGCATCGGCATCTTCCGAGTCTTCGGCCGCGACGCCGGGTTCACCGCGCTCTACACCGCCTTCGTCACCTCGATCCGGTGCCTGATCCCCGAGTACAGGCCGCCGCTCGACCGCGTCATCGACCTGGTCATCACCGACAAGCGCGACAACCCCAGCAACTACTCGCTCATCGTCCTCTCCGAGGGCGCCGAGTGGGAGGGGTACCACGTGCAGGAGTACGGCGAGGCCGACGCCTTCGGTCACCGCAAGAAGGCGAGCGTGGCCGAGTCGCTCTCGGACGAGATCAAGGCGCGCACCGGCGAGGAGACCATCGTCTCCGATCTCACCTACGATCTGCGCTCCGGCGATCCCGACTTCATCGACAAGCTGGTGGCGCTCACCTTCGGCACCATGGCCTTCGACGCCATGCTGGAGGGGAAGAGCGGGCTCATGTCCGCGCTCGTGGATGGGAAGTACGACCTGGTGCCGATCCCGGACCCCAAGCTCGGGCCCCGCAAGGTGGACCTCGGCTCGATGTACAACACCGAGCGGCTGCGCCCGAGCTACGCCGCCAAGCGCGGGCTGCCGATCTTCCTCAACCACGCCTGATAGCGCGCGGGAAGGCACCCGCGCCGCTCTGCGCCCGCGCTCGTCGGCGCCCGTGCTCGGCGCCGCACCGCGGCGTCCGTGGCCGGAACGCGCGCTTCGGTACCTGTTGCGCGGCTGCGGAATTTAGCTCCGCGCCGCCGCAGGCGGCGCGGAGTCGAAGGGCGAGGGCAACGTCGCCGCGCTCAGACCCGCTCCAGCACCCCCCTGAGCAGCCTCCAGAAGTTCTGCACCGACGCGATGCTGACCCGCTCGTCGGGCGTGTGGGCGTCCCACATGGTCGGTCCGAACGAGACCATCTGCAGGCCGGGGTACTTCTCGCCGATGAGCCCACACTCCAGGCCGGCGTGGATGGCGCGCACGAGCATGCGCTTCCCGAACAGCTCCTCGTGGACGGCGTCGACGAGGTTCACGAGCGGGGAGCCGGGGTCGGGCTTCCAGCCCGGATAGCCGCCGGTGTGGTGCACCTCGAAGCCCGCCAGCTCGCAGATCCCGGCGATGCGCGCGACCAGCGCCTCCTTGGAGGCGTCGATGGAGCTGCGGGTGAGGAACGTCACCTCCACCGCGTCCTCGCGCGTGTCGAGGACACCCAGGTTGGTCGAGGTCTGGACGAGTCCAGCGAGGGCGGGGCTCATCGCCTCGACGCCGTGGGGGCCGGCGAGGAGCAGGCCGATCACGGCGCGGGCGTCGGACGCGGAGAGGACGGACGCGGCGCTCCCCGCCTCCACCGCGATGGCGAGGCCTGGATCGAAGGCGCCCAGCGCCGCCCGCCACGCCGCCTCCTGCCGCGCCACCTCCGCCCGCAGCGGCGGGGCGCGATCCGGGTCGACCATCAGCACGGCGGAGGCCTCGCGGGCGATCGCGTTGCGCTTGTTGCCGCCTCGGACCGAGACGAGCTCGAACGGCCCCTGCCGCTGGAGCGCGGCCAGCACCTGGCCCAGGATCCGGATCGAGCTCCCGCGACCGGCCGCGATGTCCGTGCCGGAGTGGCCGCCCTTGAGGCCCGACACCTTCACGCGCAGCGCGGCCCGGCCAGGGGCCGGCGGTTGGCGCGACACGCGGCGGGTCGCGACGGTGTCGAGCCCGCCGGCGCAGCCGACGGTGAGCTCGCCCTCCTCCTCGCTGTCGAGGTTGAGGAGGTAGCTCGCCGAGAGCCAGCCCGGCCGGATCGCGTTCGCGCCCGCGAGCCCCGTCTCCTCGTCCACCGTGACGAGCACCTCCAGCGCGCCGCGCCGCAGGTCGGGATCGGCGAGCGCCGCGAGCGCGGCCGCGAGGCCGATGCCGTTGTCCGCCCCGAGCGTCGTGCCGCGCGCCCGGACCACCTCCCCGTCGCGGTAGACGGCGATGCCGTCCTTCTCGAAGTCGTGCGGCGTGCCCTCGTTCTTCTCGCACACCATGTCGGCGTGCACCTGGAGGGCCACCGTCGCGCGCCCCTCGCATCCCGGCGCGGCCGGCTTGCGCAGGAGCGCGTTCCCGACGCCGTCCTGCTCGACCGCGCAGCCGAGGGACCGCCCCTGCTCCGCCACCCAGCGCATGGCGGCGGCCTCGTTCTTCGAGCCACGCGGGATCCGCGAGAGCTCGAGGAAGTACCGCCAGAGCGGGCGAGGTTCGAGCGTGGCGAGCGGATCGGACATGCGCGGTCTCCCGGTCGGCGAGGGCGCGTACGGTATCACGCCCGGCCCGCGCCGCGGCCGTCAGCTGGGCGTGGCGGGCGCGTACTGCGCCATGCCGTCGCCGAACGACCAGGTCTCCTTCGTCACCTCGACCAGGTTCACGAGGACGTCGTTCGGTGGGACGCCCGCGGCGCCGAGCAGCTCGGCGAGCCGCCGGTACAAGCTCACCTTCTGCTCGAGCGTTCGGCCGGCGTTCAGCGTCACCTGGATGAAGACGGGGCTCTCGTGCCGGATGCCGAGGTATTCGGGCGCGAAGAGGAACGAGCGCCGGTCGTGCTCGGCGACGATCTGGAACCGATCCTGCTCCGGAACGCCGCACGTCTCGACGAGCGCGCGGTGGACCGCGTCCGCGATGGACTGCCGCTCCCCGGTGGGGCGTCCCGCGAGGAGGTCGATTCGCTGCAGCGGCATGAGGTCTCCTTTCGACCCGGACGCCGGCCGGCCTTCAGGGCGCGCGCCGGTCCCCGGCGTCTCCGGAGCCGTAACCACCGCCGGGCGCTGCCGCGCCGCGATCCAGAGGCCGCCGGCGTCCGAACCGCGCCACCTGCATCAGCTGGTTCTTCTGCTTGAACCGGTCAGGCAGCTGGCCGCGAGCGACGCCGCTCCCAGGCCGACACCGCCGCGAGCGCGACGACGGCGTAGACGACCCCGAGCACCACGTCGGTGACGTAATGGTGCTGCAGGTAGACCGCGCTCAGGCACATGAGGAGGAAGAACGCCACCGCCGGCCAGCGGGCCCAGCGCAGCTCTCCGAGCCGGAAGGCCAGGATGACCGCGATGAGGGGATAGGCGACGTGCAGCGACGGGTAGGCGCCGAAGACGTCGACGCCGCGGCCGTACATCTCGTCGAAGAAGCGGGTCCCGAGGAGCGCGTCGAACCGGTGCGCGGCCGCCGCCGCGGGGTGCACGTCCGTGCGCGCAGGCCCGAGCCCGTACTGCGTGACGTACCACGGCGGCGCCGCCGCATAGACGAAGTAGGTGACGTAGCCCATGACGTTCACGACCAGGAACGAGCGGGCGAACGTGCTCACGCCGGAGAGCCGTCCGCGCCAGAAGAGCACGCACGCCATCGCGAGGTACTCGCCCACGTAGACGAGGTAGGCGAAGCCGCAGGCGAGGTCGAGCGCCGCCCAGTGGTGGTCGAGGAAGATCTCGTTGAGGGTCCGGCCGCCGATGCCGAACCAGTCGCGCTCGAACAGGTACGGCTCGGCGACGTGCACCCTCCCGGCGATCCCCTGCCAGTAGAAGTACCGCATCGAGTCGAAGATCACGCCCGTGAGGATGAACGGGAAGAACAGCCTCAGGAAGAGGCGCGACTTCTCGTTGTACAGGTCGAGCAGGCCGAGCAGCCCCACCACGACATGGTCGCCACGGAGCCCGCCGAGGAGCGCCACGGCCGCGATGTAAGCCAGCCCCAGGGCCGGGGGGCCGAGCCGGCGCCGCATCGTGAGCGACGGCAACAACCACTCGCGGGCGGTGCTCCGCCACGACGAAGCGGGCGTTCGCTCGAGCTCGGTGGGGAGGTTCGACGCAGTACCCGGCATCGACGTCGGCTATGTAGCAGATTCCTCGACGACTTCAATGTCTTCTGGTGTAACGGCGCCACGCGAGAGCGCTGCATGACATCCCACCGCCCCGGCCCCATCGCGTGAATCGGAACCTGCTCCGCTCGTGGGTGGCCGCGGTGCTCGCCCTGTCGAGCGGGCGCGCCGCCGCGGACTGCCCGCCCGGGCTCGCCACCCAGTTCCTGCCCATCCCGATCTACTCGACGCTGCCGAACGAGGGGAACACCTGGGGCTTCATGCCGGTGTTCCTGCGCGTCTGCCCGGAGGGCCAGCGGACCGAGTCCATCCTCGCGCCGAGCCTGAGCTGGAACTCCGTCATCCAGGTCACCGGCACGTTCCGCTGGTTCTACTACCCGACGGACGACACGACGCTGGTCGTGGTCGGGTCCGCGAGCACGAGCATCAACCGGAACGCGCTCGTCCAGTGGCAGCACCTGCCGACCGCCGTGGGCGCCGTCACCGACGAGCTGACGGTGCGTCTCCAGCGCGACGTGTTCTTCCGGTTCTTCGGCCTCGGGCCGGACACGCCTTTCGAGGCGCAGTCGAGCTACACGCGCCTGCGCGCCCTCGTGAGCGCCCGCCGCGGCATCAACGTCGCGCCGCACCTCAACCTGGGCCTCGGCCTCTGGTTCGAGCGCGACGGCGTCGAGGCCATCGGGGTGCCGGGCCTGCCGCTCAGCCCGACCGTGTTCCCCGGCACGCCCGGGATGACCGGCGCCACGCTCGCCTCGCAAGGGTTCGAGCTGCGCTACGACGACCGCCGAGGGGGCGACTATGCGGAGCGCGGCTTCCGGATCGACGCGTCGGGGGGCGTGGTCGAGGGTCTCTCGGGATCGCCGACGTACCTGCGCGGCGCCGTGCAGGCGCGGGCGATCGTCCCCGAGTTCGGCCCCGTGGCGGGCGCGGCGCGCGTCCTGTGGAGCGGGGTGAGCTCCGGAGCGGCGCCCTTCTACTCACAGAGCTCGCTCGGCGGCGCGCTGCTCTTGCGCGGCTTCATGCCGGATCGGTTCATCGATCGGCAGGCCTGGACGATCGAGCTGGAGCAGCGCATCGCCGTGCTTCGGACCCACATCTACGGCGTCGTGGCCGACTGGCGGATCGACCCGTTCTTCACCGCGGGCCAGGTCTTCGGCCGTTTCGACGAGGCCTTCTCCCGCCCGCGAGCCTCGGCCGGGATCGGGTTCCGGGCCTTCGTCCACCCGAACGTGCTCGGGCGGGTCGACATCGCGAAGGGGTTCGGCGAGAACCTGAACATCTACGTCGAGCTCGGGTATCCGTACTGAGTCGAACCCGCGGCTCAGGCCACCCCGCGCGCGTTCGCGACGGCCGGGATCCCCATCAGCTCGCGCGCGGCGCCGGCGATGGCGGCCGCGTCGATGCCGATCTCGGCGCGCTGCTTGCCGGCGTCGCCGTGGGTGACGAACGCGTCGGGGATCCCGAGCCGCCTCACCTGCACGCCGGGCAGGACGCCGCCGCGCTCGAACGCCTCCAGGCAGGCCGCCCCGAACCCGCCCGCGAGGGCCGCCTCCTCGACCGTGATCACGCGGCCGGCGCGCCTCGCGAGCTGACAGAAGAGCTCCTCGTCGAGCGGCTTCACGAAGCGAGCGTCGACGACCGTCGCGTCGACACCCTCGCGGGCGAGCACCTCGGCCGCGGCCACGGCGTTGCTCACCGTCGTGCCCGCCGCCAGCACGAGGACGTCCGCCCTGGCGCCGGCGTCTCGGGCGACGCGCGCCTTGCCGATCGGGAGCGGCGCGGGCGTGGCGTCGAGCTTGACGCCGAGCCCGGAGCCGCGCGGGAAGCGGAAGGCGGCCGGGCCGTCGTGGGCGAGCGCGGTGGCGAGCATGTGGCGCATCTCGTTCTCGTCCGACGGCGCCATCACCAGCATGTTCGGCACGCAGCG
>DATLJU010000096.1:0-1726 GCA_035538735.1 Anaeromyxobacteraceae bacterium
GCCTGCCCGTGCTGGTGATGTACGGCTCGCGCGACTTCGGACCCTTCGGGCAGCCGCCGGCGTGGCGCAACGAGGCCTTCCTGCGGTCCCCGCCCGGCGACAAGTACGACGTGGAGCTCGAGGGCGCGACGCACATGCGGTTCGCCGGCAGCCTCGCTGCCGCGGGAGACCCGCCCGACCCGCTCTTCCTGTGCGTCGAGCTCGAGACCCGCGCCTTCTGGGACGCCTACCTGAAGCGGGATCCGGAGGCTCGGCGCCGCCTGGCCTCGCAGCGGCTCGAGGGGTGCAGCGTCGCCGCGGGCCAGTTCGCGACCAGGTGACGGACGGGATGCGATCTCGCCTGTCAGAGCTCGACGCGCTGCGCGGCGTGATGCTGCTGTGGATCACCGCCACGCACCTGCCCACTCCGCTGAGCACCTACGTCAACCAGCCGTTCGGCTTCTTCGCGGGGACGGAGGGCTTCATCTTCCTGTCCGCCCTCTTCACCGGCCTCATCTCATTCGGGATCATCGAGCGCAAGGGCTGGGGCGCGATGTGCCGCCGCCTGTGGGCGCGCTCCGGACGGCTTTACGGCTACCATCTGCTGCTGCTGCTGGTCGCCTTCGCCGTCGGGGCCCCCCTGGCCGCGCGCGGCAATCACCCGGCGTTCCACAACCTGCTCGACTTCTACTATTCGGCGGGCCGCACGCGCGCCTACCTCGACGCGGCGCTGCTCCTCTACCGGCCGCCGCTGCTGGACATTCTGCCCATCTACATCGTCTTCCTCGCGATGACCCCGGCCGCGCTCGCGATGGGCCTGCGGCTGCGATGGAGGTACGCCTTCGCCGGCGGGATCACGCTCTGGCTGCTCGCGCAGGTGGGGCTGCGGGGTTTCACCTACGGCCTCCTGGCCAGCGACCTCGGCCTAGAGGTCCCGTTCAACCAGATGGGCGCGTTCGATCTGTGGGCCTGGCAGCTCTGGTGGTTGATCGGCCTGTGGATGGGTGTGCTCTGGGCCCGGGGCGACCTGCAGCTCGATCCCTGGGCGAAGCGGCTCGCGATCCCGGCGGCGATCGTGTCGGCTTCGTTCCTGGTGGCGCGCTACGCGCAGTTCGCGGGGCTCGTCGCCTTCGGGAAGTCCGGCTGGCTCCTCGACAAGTGGAGCTTCGGTCCTGGACGGATCGTGGACTTCGCCGCGGTCGCGACCTTGACGATCCGGTTCCGATCGGCCCTCAAGCGGCTGGCGGTCGCGCCCCTCGTGATGCTCGGCAAGGCCTCGCTGGAGGTCTTCTGCGTCCACCTGCTGTGCGTCTTCTTGGCGTTGCTCCTCCTGGGCAACCGCTCGGTGATCCGCGGCTGGGCGGCGGGCGCGCTCGTCGTGGGGAGCTGGTCGGCGATGCTGCTGACCGCGTCAGTCGTCACCCGCGCGAAGCGCAGCCGCGCTCCGGGCGACGGCCTCCGGACGCCTGCTCCGTCTCCGGCGGGCTAGCGATCTGCCGGGTCGCGGCCTTGCAGCGCGGGACCACGGCAGTGAGGCCGTCCACCCGAGGGTGCCGCGAGTCGCTCCGGATGAGGTAAGACCTCCTCCGATGCCACCTCCCGAGCGACACCTCCTCCTTGCGCGCCACGGCGAGACGGACTGGAACGCCGCCGGCCGGTGGCAGGGCCACACGGACGTGCCGCTCAACGCGGCCGGCCGTGCGCAGGCGCTCACCCTCGCGGCGCGGCTGCGCGCCGAGGGGGTCCG
>DATLJU010000097.1:0-11671 GCA_035538735.1 Anaeromyxobacteraceae bacterium
GTCGGAAGTGAGGGGCGCCGGTCACCTGATGTTCACCTGGCGCGATTTCCCGAGGTGACTCGGCCCACAGGAAGCCCCAGGACCGCGGCTTTCGCCAGCGAATCCAGGGGATTCAGTGCTTCTAGATGGTCGGGGAGACAGGGTTTGAACCTGCGACCCCTTAGTCCCGAACCTTCTGATGATCTTGAGAGCCGAGCGCGGGCCCGACCGCGCCCCCGAGCCTTCTGCACGTCCGCTTGACAGCCGGGGGGAGGGCGAGTAATTGCGATTCACAACGGTTGCCTATGCAAGAATACCTGGGACTCCTCATCGCCGCGGCGCGCAGCCGCATCAAGCAGGTCGTGCTGGCGCAGGTGGCTCAGTTCGGCCTCGCGCCCCAGCAGTTCTGGATGCTCACCGCGCTCCGGGAGATGCCCGGCATGTCGCAGGCGGATCTGGCGGAGCGCGTCCGCGCCGACGCCCCGACCGTCAGCCGGACCCTCGGCGCGCTGCTCGAGCGCGGCCTGGTGCGGAGCGATCCCGACCCGGAGGACCGGCGCCGCTCGCGCGTCTTCCTCACCGCTGCAGGCGAGCAGCTGGCGTCGGAGGTGGCCGCGGTCGCGGCCGACGTCCGGGCGGCCGTCGTCGATGGGATGAGCGCCGCCGAAGAGGCGGCGGTCCGGCGGGGGCTGAAGCGCATCCTGGACAACCTGGACCGGTACGCGGCGCGGGTCCGCGGGAGGAGATCGTGAAGGAGCTCGTCCTCGGCATGCTGCTGGCGGCGGCGCAGGTCACCGAATCGCCTCCCCCCGTTCCCCCGGCCGCAGGAGGAGGGAGCGAGACCGCTCCGGCGACCCCTCAAGCCGCGCCGCCCGCTCCCCTCCGGCCCGCGGAGCCGGGGCCGGGCGCGTCCCGCGTCCTCACGCTCGCCGAGGCGGAGCAGAGCGCGCGCGAGCGCCAGCCGCAGCTGGCGCAGGCCCGCGCCCTCACCTCGGCGGCCTACTCCCGCGCCGACGAGGCGCGGGCGCCCCTCCTGCCGCAGGTGAGCGGGAGCGCGGCCTACGAGCGCACCACCGGCAACTTCGCGTCGCGCCCCGGCCAGCTGCCGAGCAGCGTCTCCGGCACCGCGAGGTCGAGCTGGTCGACGTTCGACTACTTCAACTTCGGCCTCACGGCCTCGCAGCTCGTCTACGACTTCGGGGCGACGAGCCAGCACTGGCGCAGCACGCAGGCGTCGGCCGCCGCGCAGCGAGACACCGAGCAGTCGACGGCCATGCAGGTCCTCCTGACCGTGCGGGCCGCCTTCTTCAGTGCCCGCGCGCAGCGCGATCTCGTGCGCGTGGCCCGGGAGACGCTCGCGAACCAGGAGGCGCACCTGCGGCAGGTGGAGGGCTTCGTCCGCGCCGGCACGCGGCCCCAGGTCGACCTCTACCAGGCGCTGACCGACCGCGCGAACGCCCAGGTGGCGCTCATCACGGCCGAGAACAACTACGCCACCGCGCGCGCGCAGCTCAACCAGGCCATGGGCGTGACCGGGCCGACCGATTACGAGGTGGCTTCCGACACGCTGCCCGTCCTGGACGGAGAGGACTCCACGATCGAGGCGCTCATCCCCGAGGCGGAGAAGAACCGGCCCGACCTCCTCTCGCTCGAGGAGCAGGCGCGAGCCCAGGAGCTGACGATCAGCTCGGCGCAGGGCAGCTACGGGCCGGCGCTCGGCGTCTCGACCGGATTCACCGAAGCCGGACCGTCGCTCGGCTCGACGGTCTGGAACTGGAACGCGACCGCGACGCTGACCTGGAACATCTTCCAGGGCTTCCTCACCCGGTCGCAGGTGGAGGAGGCGCGCGCCAACACCTCCGCGGCGCGGGCGCAGGCGGAGGTCCTGCGCCAGCAGATCCGGGTCGACGTCGAGACGGCTCGCCTGGCGGTTCGGGCCGCCAAGAGCTCGCTCGGCGCCGCCAACGAGGCGCTCGTCAACGCGAAGGAGCGGTTGCGCCTCGCGGAGCGGCGCTATCAGACGGGGGTGGGTACCCTCATCGACCTCGGCGACGCGCAGGTCGCGGAGACCACGGCCGCCGCCCAGCTCGTCCAGGCCGAGTTCACGCTGTCCACCGCGCGCGCGCAGCTCGTCCGCGCGCTCGGTCGCGAGGTGTCCCGTGGCTGAGATGGTGAAGCGGCGCCCGCGCTGGGCGCTCGCGATCGTGGTGGTGGCGCTCGTCGCCGCCGTCGCCGTGTGGTTCGCCCGCGGCCGTTCCGGAGCGGCCGGGAAGGGGAGCGGCGGCGCGCAGGCCGGCGGCCCGGCGGCCGCGGCGCAGCGGCCGGTGCCGGTGTCGGTCGCGGCCGTCGGGCGCCGCGACGTCCCGATCTGGCTGGAGGGCCTCGGCAACGTCGTCGCGTACCAGACCGTCACCGTGAAGTCGCAGGTGGACGGACGCCTGGACCAGGTGCTCTTCCGCGAGGGCCAGGCGGTGAGGAAGGGCGACGTGCTGGCGCAGATCGATCCGCGCCCGTTCCAGGCGCAGCTCAAGCAGGCGGAAGGGGCGCTGGAGCGCGACGAGGCGCAGCTCAAGAGCGCCCGGCTCGACCTCGCCCGCTACCGCGCGCTCGCCGCCGAGAAGCTCATCCCGCAGCAGCAGGCCGACCAGCAGATCGCGACCGTGGGGCAGCTCGAGGGCGCGGTGCGGATCGACGAGGCCGCCATCGCCACCGCCCGCCTCAACCTCGACTACGCCCGCATCACCTCGCCCGTCGACGGCGTGACCGGGATCCGCGTGGTCGATGCGGGCAACGTGATCCACGCCGCCGATCAGAACGGGCTCGTCGTCGTGACCCAGCTCGACCCCATCGCCGTCATCTTCACGCTCCCCCAGGACGACCTCACCCCCATCGCCAACGCGCACGCGGGCGGGCCGCTCGCGGTCGACGTCTACGCCCGCGACGCCGCGACGCTGCTCGGCTCGGGCCGGCTCACCGTCATCGACAACCAGATCAACCAGGCCACCTCCACCATCCGGCTCAAGGCGGTCGTGCCGAACCCGAAGCGGCTGCTCTGGCCGAACCAGTTCGTCAACGCGCGGCTCCGCCTCGGGACGCATCAGGACGCGGTCGTCCTCCCCGCCTCGGCCGTGCAGCGCGGGCCGTCGGGGATGTTCGTCTACGTGGTCGGGGCGGACGCGACCGTCGCCCCGAAGCCGATCGAGCTCGAGGCGACGGTGGGCGACGTGGCGGTCGTGAAGAAGGGCGTCTCGGAGGGGGATCGCGTCGTGACCGAGGGGCAGAACCTGCTCCGCCCAGGCGCCAAGGTGGCGCCGCGCGAGCCGGGCAAGGCGGGTGGACAGGCGCCGGCGGCGGGCGCTACGGCGAGCGACGGCGGCGGGCGCGCCGTGGGTTCGGCGGCGCGGTGAGGATTCCATGAGCGTCTCGGAGCCGTTCATCCGGCGGCCGGTCGCGACCGCGCTCCTCACCTTCGGGCTCCTCCTGGCCGGCCTCGCCGGCTATCGCCAGCTCCCGGTGTCGGCGCTGCCGCAGGTCGACTACCCGACCATCGTCGTCTCGACCTCGCTGCCGGGCGGGAGCGCCGAGACGATGGCCTCGGCCGTCACGACCCCGCTCGAGCGGCAGTTCGGGCAGATGCCGTCGCTGGCCCAGATGACGTCGGTGTCGAGCTTCGGCAGCTCGCAGATCACGCTGCAGTTCCAGCTCGACCGCAGCATCGACGCCGCCGAGCAGGACGTGCAGGCCGCCATCAACGCGGCCACCACGTACCTGCCGCGGAGCCTGCCGAACCCGCCCACGTATTCGAAGTCGAACCCGGCCGACACGCCCATTCTGACCCTGGCGGTGAGCTCGGACACGCTCCCCCTGCCGCAGGTGAACGACCAGGCGGACTCGATCCTGGCCCAGAAGATCTCGCAGGTGTCGGGCGTCGGGCTCGTGACCCTCAACGGCGCCCAGAAGCCGGCGGTGCGGGTGCAGGTCGATCCGGCCGCGCTGGCGGGGAACGGCCTGTCGCTGGAGGACGTCCGGGCGGCGCTCGTGGCGGCCAACGTGAACCAGGCGAAGGGCAACATCGACGGGCCGCGCCAGGACTACACGCTCGCCACGAACGACCAGCTCTACCAGGCGGAGAGCTTCAAATCGCTCGTCATCGCCTTCAAGAACGGTGCGCCCGTCCGGCTCGTCGACGTGGCCGACGCGGTCGACGGCGTGGAGAACGATCAGCTGGCGGGCTGGGCGGGCGGCAAGCGCGCCATCATCCTGAACGTCCAGCGCCAGCCCGGCGCCAACGTCATCGAGGTGGCGGAGCGGGTGAAGGCGCTGCTGCCCCGGCTGTCCACGGCGCTGCCGCAGGGGATCAAGGTCTCGATCCTGTCCGACCGGACCGAGACGGTGCGCGCCTCGGTGGACGACGTGCAGTTCACGCTCGTCCTGTCGGTGCTGCTGGTGGTGGCGGTCATCTACGTCTTCCTGCGATCATTCCGCGCCACCCTCATCCCGGGCATCGCGGTGCCGCTGTCGCTCATCGGCACCTTCGGGATCATGTACCTGTGCGGCTACAGCCTGAACAACCTCTCGCTCATGGCGCTCACCATCTCGACCGGCTTCGTGGTCGACGACGCCATCGTCATGATCGAGAACATCGCCCGCTACGTGGAGGAGGGCGACGAGCCGTTCGAGGCGGCGCTCAAGGGTGCGAAGCAGATCGGCTTCACCATCGTCTCGCTGACGGTGTCGCTGGTCGCGGTGCTCATCCCGCTGCTCTTCATGGGCGGCATCATCGGGCGGCTCTTCCGCGAGTTCGCGGTCACGCTCAGCATCGCCATCGGCGTCTCGGCGGTGCTCTCGCTGACGCTCACCGCCATGATGTGCGCCCACCTCCTGCGCGCCCACGAGGAGCCCGGGCGGCTGGCGAAGGCCTTCGAGCGGCTCTTCGACCGGTTGCTGGCGTTCTACGATCGCACGCTGAAATGGGTGCTCGACCACCAGCCGCTGACGCTGGCGGTGACGATCGGGACGCTCCTCCTCACGGTCGTCCTCGCGCTCGTCATCGCCAAGGGCTTCTTCCCCCTGCAGGACACCGGCCTCATCACGGGCGTCACCGAGGCGGCGCCGGACGTCTCGTTCCAGCGCATGGCCTCGCGCCAGGAGGCGCTGGCCGAGGCGGTGCGAGAGGACCCCGACGTGGCCACGGTCGCGTCCTTCATCGGACCCGACGGCACGAACCCGACCGTGAACACGGGCCGGCTCTCGATCGCGCTCAAGCCCCGCTCCGAGCGGAAGGCGAACGCGTCCGAGATCATCGCCCGCCTGCAGCCGCGGCTCGCGCAGGTGGAGGGGATCCGCGCCTTCCTGCAGCCGGTGCAGGACCTCCAGATCGAGACGCGCGTCGCCCGCACCCAGTACCAGTTCACGCTGGAGGATCCCGACCCGGAGGAGCTCGCCACCTGGGCGCCCCGGGTGGTGGAGCGCCTGCGTCAGCTGCCCCAGCTCCGCGAGGTGGCGAGCGATCAGCAGCCGGGTGGGCTGCAGTTGAAGCTCACCATCGATCGCGACACGGCCGGCCGGCTCGGGATCCAGGCCCAGAACATCGACGACGCGCTGTACGACGCCTTCGGCCAGCGCCAGGTCTCCACCATCTTCACCCAGCTCAACCAGTACCGCGTCATCCTGGAGGTGAAGCCGGAGTTCCAGCAGGACGCCCGCGCGCTCGACCGCATCTACGTGAAGTCGGCCGCCGGCGACCCGGTCCCGCTCTCCTCGTTCGTGAAGATGGAGCGCACCACCGCCCCGCTCGCCATCAGCCACCAGGGGCAATTCCCCGCCGTCACCGTCTCCTTCGATCTCGCGACCGGGTCGAGCCTGGGTGACGCGGTCGAGGCCATCACCGCGGCCGACGCCGAGATCGGCTTGCCACCCGGCGTGCGGTCCGGCTTCACCGGGACCGCGCAGGCCTTCCGCGACTCGCTGGCGAGCGAGCCCATCCTCATCCTGGCCGCGCTCATCACCGTCTACATCGTGCTGGGCGTGCTCTACGAGAGCTACATCCACCCGGTCACCATCCTCTCCACGCTGCCGTCGGCCGGGGTGGGCGCGTTCCTCGCGCTCATGCTGACCCGGGGCGAGTTCGACATCATCGCCCTCATCGGCGTCGTGCTGCTCATCGGCATCGTGAAGAAGAACGCCATCATGATGATCGACTTCGCGCTCGAGGCGGAGCGCGACCAGAAGGTCTCGACCCACGAGGCGATCTACCAGGCGTGCCTGCTCCGCTTCCGGCCCATCATGATGACCACCATGGCCGCGCTGCTCGGCGGGCTCCCGCTCGCGCTCGGGACCGGCACGGGCTCCGAGCTGCGCCGGCCGCTCGGCATCAGCATCGTGGGCGGGCTCGTCATCTCGCAGCTGCTCACGCTCTACACGACGCCGGTCGTCTACCTCTACATGGCGCGGCTCGGGCGGCTGGTGAAGCGCGCGCGTGAGCCCGAGACGCAGCCGACGAGGGCCGCCGGCGGGGCGGGGTGAGGCACGGATGAGCATCTCCGGGCCCTTCATTCGCCGGCCGGTCGCGACCACGCTGCTCGCTGCGGCGCTGCTCCTCGCCGGCGCAGCCGCCTACACGCAGCTCCCGGTGGCACCGCTGCCGCGGGTCGACTTCCCGACCATCAACGTCAACGCCGGCCTGCCGGGCGCGAGCCCGGAGACGATGGCCTCGGCGGTGGCGACGCCGCTCGAGCGGCGTTTCGGCCGCATCGCCGGGCTCGCAGAGATCACCTCGGTGAGCTCGCTCGGCCAGACGAGCCTCACCCTGCAGTTCGACCTCGATCGCGACGTGGACGCCGCCGCTCGCGACGTGCAGGCCGCCATCAACGCCTCACTGGGCGACCTGCCGCCGAACCTGCCGGTCCGGCCCAACTTCCGCAAGGTGAACCCGGCCGACGCGCCGATCATGATCCTGGGCGTCAGCTCGCAGACGCTGCCCCTGCCCAAGTTGTTCGACGTGGCGAACACCGTGCTGGCGCAGAAGATCTCGCAGGTCGACGGCGTGGGGCAGGTGTTCGTGGGTGGCGGGCAGCAGCCGGCCGTGCGCATCCAGGTCGACCCGACGGCGCTGGCGGGGGCCGGGCTCTCCACCGCCACCGTCCGCAACACGGTGGGGCTCGCCACGGCGAACCAGGCCAAGGGCACGCTCCACGGTCCGGAGCAGTCGCACACCATCGTCGCCGACGACCAGCTCCTCTCCGCCTCGCCCTGGAAGCCGATCATCATCGGGTACTCGAACGGCAGCCCGATCCGGCTCCGCGACGTGGCGCGGGTCGTGGACAGCGTCGAGAACACGCGCGCAGCGGGCTGGGTGGATGGGCGGCGGGCGGTGGTCATGGTCATCCGCCGGCAGCCGGGCGCGAACATCATCGACGTCATCGAGCGCGTGAAGGCGCTCCTGCCCAACCTCACCAGCGCCATCTCGCCCGCCATCGACGTGCAGGTGGCGCTCGACCGGAGCCAGACCATCCGCGCTTCGGTGCACGACGTGCAGGTGACGCTGTTCCTCAGCGTGGGGCTGGTGGTGCTGGTGGTCTTCCTGTTCCTGCGCAGCGGGAGGGCGACGGTCATCCCCAGCGTGGCCGTGCCGCTCGCCATCGTCGCCACCTTCGGGGGCATGTACCTGCTCGGCTACAGCCTCGACAACCTGTCGCTCATGGCGCTCACCATCTCCACCGGCTTCGTGGTGGACGACGCCATCGTGGTGACCGAGAACGTCACCCGGTACTTGGAGGCGGGCGAGCCGCCGCTGCAGGCGGCGCTCAAGGGCGCGAAGCAGATCGGCTTCACCATCGTGTCCATCACCGCCTCGCTCCTGGCGGTGTTCATCCCGATCCTGCTCATGGGCGGCATCGTGGGCCGGCTCTTCCGCGAGTTCGCGGTCACGCTCAGCATCGCCATCGCCGTCTCGGCGGTGGTCTCGCTCACGCTCACCCCCATGATGGCGTCGCGGCTCTTGAAGCACCGCACGGAGGAGCGGCGCGGGCGCTTCTACCGCGTCTTGGAGCGATTCTTCGACGGCATGCTCCACGGGTACGAGCGCGGCCTGCGGTGGGTGCTCGACCACCACAGCCTCATGCTGGTGGTGACGGTGGCGGCGGCCGTGGTGAGCATCTGGCTGTACGTGGTCGTGCCAAAGGGGCTCTTCCCGCAGCAGGACACCGGCAGCGTCTTCGGACTGACCGACGCGCCGCAGGACATCTCGTATCCGGCCATGCGCGACCGGCAGGAGGCCGTGAACCGCGTCGTCCTGTCCCAGCCCGAGGTCGACCACTTCGTCTCGTTTCTCGGCGGCGGGACGCTCAACACCGGCAACGTCTTCATGCAGCTCAAGCCGCGCGAGCAGCGCAAGCTGAACGCCGACCAGGTCATCGCCGCGCTCCGCCCGAAGCTGGCGCAGGTCCCGGGCATCCAGCTCTATCTCCAGTCGGTGCAGGACGTGCGGGTGGGCGGCCGGTTCGCCCGGACGCAGTACCAGTACACGCTGCAGGACGCGAACCTGGAGGAGCTCAACGCGTGGGCGCCGCGGATGCTCGAGAAGCTCAAGACGCTCCCCGAGCTGCGCGACGTCGCGACCGACCAGCAGACGAGCGCGCTCGAGCTCAGGGTCGACGTGGACCGCGACACCGCCTCTCGCCTCGGCATCACGGCGCAGGGGGTCGATGACGCGCTCTACGACGCTTTCGGCCAGCGCCAGATCGCGACCACGTACACCCAGGTGAACCAGTACCGGGTGGTGCTGGAGATGAAGCCGGAGCTAGCGGAGCACCCGGACGCGCTCCAGAACGTGTACGTGCCCACGCCCAGCGGCGGCCAGGTGCCTCTCGCCAGCATCGCCCGCTGGACGCCGGGGCCGACCTCGCTCTCGGTCAACCACCAGGGCCAGTTCCCCGCCGTGACGCTCTCCTTCAACCTGGCGCCCGACGTGTCGCTGGGTCAGGCGCTCTCCGCCATCCACCGCGCCGAGCAGCAGATCGGGCTACCCGGCAGCATCCGCGCCGCGCCGCAGGGGACGGCGCAGGCGTTCGTCGAGTCGCTCCGCAGCGAGCCCTGGCTCGTGCTGGCGGCGCTCATCGCGGTCTACATCGTGCTGGGCGTGCTCTACGAGAGCTACGTCCACCCCATCACGATCCTCTCGACGCTGCCGTCGGCGGGCGTGGGCGCGTTGCTCGCGCTCCTGCTGATGCGGACCGAGTTCAGCATCATCGCGCTCATCGGCGTCATCCTCCTCATCGGCATCGTGAAGAAGAACGCCATCATGATGATCGACTTCGCCATCGAGGCGGAGCGCGAGGAGGGCCTCTCGACGCGCGAGGCCATCTACCGCGCCTGCGTGCTGCGCTTCCGCCCCATCATGATGACCACCATGGCGGCCCTGCTCGGCGCGGTGCCGCTCGCCGTCGGCGGCGGAGCCGGCGGTGAGCTGCGCCAGCCGCTCGGCATCACCATCGTGGGCGGGCTCATCTTCTCGCAGATGCTGACGCTCTTCACGACCCCGGTCGTGTACCTGACGCTCGACCGGTTCACCCGGAAGAAGCGGCGGTCCATCCACGCGGTCGCGCCGGCGGCCTGACCCCCAGGGTCAGCGCGCCGCCGCCGTCGCGCTGCGCCTCGCCGCGGGCGGGAGCGCCAGCGCGTCCGCGATCGTCGCGGGCGCGTCGGCCGTCCCGGGGCAGAGGCGCTCCGCCATCTCCGCCGACGCCTGCGCCAGGTCCTGGCGGGAGCTCGCGGACCGGCGGAGGCTGCGCTCGAGGCGCGTCACCTCCTGGAACCGCTCGCGCGTGGTCATGCCGTGGCGGGCGGCGGCGCGGTGGCGGGCCGCGAGGACCGCGTCGTGCCGGAGCGCGTCGAGGAGCTTGGCCGCGAGCGCCTGTCCCTCCGCGTCGAGGGCGGCGCGTTCCACCTGGCGCAAGCCCTGGCGGTTGCCCGCCCAGACACGCCCGAGCTGCCCGAAGCTGCCGGGAGCGCCGGGCAGATCCTCCAGCACCAGCACCGGGCCGTCGTGCAACGGGAAGTCCTTGCCCATGAGCTCGAACAGGAGAGCGCCGTCGGGGCGCGCGCGCACCGCGGCCACGAGGCCGCCGAAGGGGAAGAACGACTGGTCAGCGCCTCGGGCGCTGGCGAGGAGCGCGGTCCGCTCGCTCGGGTCGAGGCTCGCCGCCGGGTCCGCTCGCACCGCGGAGGCCCTCGGGTGCCTGAGCGTGGTGAGCAGGTCGCGCAGCTGGTCGACGCCCACCACCACGTTGAGCGCGGCGCCCTTGGCGTAGCCGGCGTGATAGACGCCCACGAGCTCGAACTCGCCGGTGCGGCAGGAGATGGCGAAGACCGGCGATCCCGAGTTCCCGGGAGAGAGCAGCGCGTCGATGACGAAGTCGTCGTGGTCCCAGTCCTTCTCCTCGTCGTGGTCGTACGCGGAGACGACCTTCCCCACGTTGTTGGCGCGGAGCACGCCCAGCGGGAAGCCGCGCACGTCGACCGCGTTGCGCTCGCGGAGCGCGGCGCTGTGCCCGAGCTTCCACGGCACCACCGGGAAGGTGCCCTTCGCCTTCACCACCGCCACGTCGAGCGCCGTGTCGGTGACCACGCGCGCGAGGGGCACGTCGTCACGCTCGTACGCGTCGGACTCGTTCTCGACGATCTTGAGCGCGTCCGAGACGCGCTTGCAGCCGGCCGGCACGTCGTCGACGGGGTGCTCCTCGGAGGTCACCGCCGGCCACTCGGCGACATGGTCGTTCGTGACGAGGAAGGTCTCGCCGCCCTGCTGCCGGTAGCCGAAGGCGGTGCCGTGGACCGAGACCTTGCGCCGTGTGCGCCGGAGCGAGCCGTCGGGCGCGTACGACGGGCACTCGTACACCGCCGTCGAGCGGATGCAGTAGGTGTACGGCCGCTGCTGCTGGTCGAACTCCCGCGCCCTCGGCGAGAGGGCCGCCAGGTCGTCGGCGTACTCGCCGGAACAGTACGGGCCGGTGGCTCGAGCGGTGGCGGGGCGCGCGGCGGCGGGCGCGAGGGCGAGGGCGAGTGAGACGAGGAGGGCGGGGCGCGGCAGGAGCTCCATCGATCCTCCGGGCGAAGTCGTGCCTGACGAAGAGAGTAACCACGCCTCGAGCGCGCGTCTGGCATGCGGTTGGCTGTGGGCCCGATGGGGTGGTCGTGGTCACGGGAAGGGGTTCGCATGAAGAAGCGACACCGCGACACCACCAGCACACCACCAGCGAGCTCGTCTCTTCGGTCGCCCTCTTCTGACGCCGGCCGGGGCCGTGCGCCGGCGCGCAGTCGAGGTCGCTCGGGGCTCCCACGGACGGGATCATCGCCGCCGGACGCCGCGGAGAGAAACTGCCGATCGAAGGAGACGCCATGGTGCGCGAGAACGTGCCGGCCCAGGAGCTCCAGCCGACCATCGTGATGAAGGACCACGCCTTCGACCGCGATCTGGACGACCTCGGGATGAGCCCGGAGGACCTCGAGCGCGAGGTCGAGATCGAGACGCCGCCCGTACCGGAGCGGCGCTCGATCATGCTGCGGCACTGAGCACGCAGCGGCAGACTGATCAACGCCGGGGTGGGGGCCCGCTCGGGCGGCAGGCGAGCCGACCGTCGTCGACGGCCGCGCAGGTGCCGTCCATCGTGCGCTCGTGGAAGGTCACGGTGCA
>DATLJU010000098.1:0-12426 GCA_035538735.1 Anaeromyxobacteraceae bacterium
TGGGGCTCACGCTCGGCGGCGTCATCTCCGGCGGGCCGGTGCTCACGCACGCGGCCATGGCGCCGTTCGCGATCATGGGCGCCGCGCAGGCGCTCATGCACCAGGATCACCCGCGCAGCCGCGAGCAGGCCGAAGCGCTCCGCCGCTTCGCGACGAGCTTGCCGGAGGTGCAGCAGCTCACCAGCTCGAGCGATCTCACCTCCCCCGCGAACGTCCAGCGGGCGATCGCCGTCCTCACCGATCTGGTGGCGAAGGCGCAGCTGCTCGGCGAGACCGAGCTGCGAGCGGATCCTGGATTCCAGAGCGCGCTCAGGCGCACCACGACGCGTTTCGGGCTGTCGCTCGGGCTGGACAGCATCGACCGAGCCATCCGCAAGCTCTCGGCCAACCCCGCCGCGCCGCCCGCGCTCGCCGACCTGCAAAAGCGGCTCGCCTCGGCGCGAAAGTCGATCGAGAAAGACTAGCCCCAGGCCGGCCTTCGCCGGGGTCCTTCAGCGCGAAGCTCGACGCTCCTTGAGCCGCGTCCACAGCGAGGCCTTCGTCGCTGGGCGGCGTCCACCGCAGCTGCTCGAGGAACCGCTCGCTTCCGGCGACGCGAGGTCCTCGTCCCGAGGCGTCGCCGCGGCGAGGTGAGGCGCCCACTCCGAGGCCGCGAGCTCATTCGCTGCGCCGACCACGAGGTAGCGCTTACCGAGGAGCGCGAACGTCGGGTTCCTGCACGCGGACCAGCTTTCCCCCAGCGCCTCGCGCAGGGCGTCGACCCGCATGGCGGGGCCGACGGTCCTGAGCACCTTCGCTTCTTCGGTGGACAGCGTGGGGACCGTCGCGGGCGGCGGAGTCGGAGCCAGCAGCGCATCACCCGGGAGGCCGTCGAGGAACCGATCGCTCTCGCTCAGGCCCGGGTGCGCGGCCTCGAGCAGCCCGAAGAACTTGCGAGCGGCCTTCGAGGTGAGCGAGTCGTCGTCGAAGGCCACGCCGATGCGCCACGGTTCCGCCCGCGAGCTCCAGGCCACGCGCCCGGTGAGCAACGCGGAGCCCGGGACGGACTCGTTCGTCAGCTTCAGGTAGACGCGGTCGCCACGGTCCACCGGCCCTTCGACCTCCAGCTGGCAACCGCCCGGTCCATAGTCGAGCACGCGCGCGGCGACGAAGGTGTCCAGCCGCAAGGCGACGTGGGCGACGCAAACAATCGGAGCGCGAGGGCTGCGCCGCGGATTCAGGACGGGCTCGGCCATGGCCTCACTGTACCGAGCCCACGGGTCAGCTCGCGACGGGTGTGGACGTGCGCGGCGTGAGGGAGGCGCGGGCGCCGGCCCACGCTGTCCGACCTCGACGTACCACAGCCGCTCACGCAACCGCAGCCGCCACGAGGACGATGCGCCGCCACGCGCCGCTCCGGAACCGGAGGAACAGCACGAGGGCGAGGACGGCCAGGTACAGGACGAGCCACGCGACGGCCGCGGCATCTCCGCCACCGAGCCACCGGACCGAGATCCAGCTCCCTGGCGCCCAGACGAGCCACGAGACGACGGCCCGCGCCCAGAACGTGAACCGGGTGTCGCCCGCCGCCCGGAGCGCCTCGGCGAGCACGTTCGCCGCGGCGTCGAAGAGCTGCCAGGCCGCGGACAGGACGAGCATCCGCCGCCCGGCGGCGAGCAGCGCTTCGGCGCTGGCGGGATCTCGCGCGAACGCGGAGAGGACGAGGTCGGGCGCCGCGAGGTACATGAGCGCGACGAGCGACTGCCAGATCGCGGCGACGGCGAACGTGAGGCGCACGAGCGCTCCGACCCGGTCCCCGCGGCGAGCGCCGATGGCCTGCCCGACGAGGATCGCTCCCCCGCTCGCGAGGCCGAACGCGGGCATGAAGGCGACGGAGTTGACCTGGATGACCGCCATGAGCGCGGCGAGCGACGTCGTCCCGAGCCCCGCCACCACGATGTTCACGAAGAACGCGTACGCGGCGAACTCGAAGAACCAGGTGAACCCCGCCGGGAGCCCGAACCGCAGGACCCGCAGGAGCTCCGCCCGGCGAAGGAGCCCCACGCCGTGGCGGCGGCAATCTCGCACGAACACGGCGAGGAGCCCGAGGAACGCCAGGCCCGTGGCGAGCGTGTTCGAGAGCGCCGCGCCGCGCGGGCCGAGCGCGGGAGCGCCGAGGCGGCCGTCGATGAACACCCAGTTCCCGGCCACCGTGAGGACCATCGCGACGAGGCTCGCCCGCATCTGCAAGCGCGTGTTCCCGACCCCGCCGAAGTAATTCCCCAGCGCCTCGAGGCCGACCACGGACCCGGTCGAGAGCAGCCGCACGGTGAGGTACCCCTCCATCTGCGCGCGGACGTCCGGCGCGTACTCCAGGAGTCCGAGCGCGGATGGGATGAACGGGAGCGCGAGCACCGCCGCCGCCTGCGCCAGCGCGGCGACGGCGAGCCCGTACCAGCCGTAGCGGCGGGCGGCGCCCGGATCGCCCATCCCGAACAGCTGCGACGAGAAGCTCGACACGATGAAGGTGATCCCCATCGGCAGGATGAAGAACGCGAACGCGTTCGTCGCTCCGGCGGTCGTCGCCGCGAGCGCGGCGGTGCCGAGGTGAGCGACCATCACCGCGTCGGCGATGCTGACGACCACCTGCGAGCTGCGCGACACGACCATGGGCCAGGCGAGGGCGAGCAGGGCCCGGAGCATCGCGCCCCGGCCGCCCGTAGCCCGACCGGACACGTCCGCCTCACGTGAGCCGCTCATGGACCGCGGATGCTTAGCTCGGCGCTCGTGGAGAGGCTCGACGCTGACGAGACCTCTCTCCGAGAGCGGGGACGAGGCGATCCCGCGCGCGATCCCGAGGCCCGGCCGCGGGCTCGTGCGCCGGGCCGCGGGCGCGCTTAGGTGCCGGTCATGCCCTCGTCCCCGACCGCGGTCCTGCTCACCGATGCCGCTCGACGCGCCGCTGCCTACCTCGACGGCCTCGACACCCGGCCGGTGGCGCCGTCCCCCGACGCAGTCTCGGCGCTCCGCGCTCTCGACGGGCCGTTGCCGAAGACGGGCGCCGACCCTGCCGCCGTCCTCGAAGAGCTCGACCGGCTCATCTCGCCTGCGACGATGGCGATGGCCGGGCCTCGCTTCTTCGGGTTCGTCATCGGGGGCGCCCTCCCGGCGACGCTCGCTGCGAACGTGCTCGCCTCGGCCTGGGACCAGAACAGCGCGAAGTGGGCCGCGACGCCTGGCACCGCTGCGCTCGAGAAGGTGGCGCTCCGGTGGACGCTCGAGGCGCTCGGGCTCCCGCTCGAGGCGGGCGGGGGGTTCGTGACCGGCGCGACGGTCGCGAACTTCACCGCGCTCGCGGCCGCCCGGCACGCGGTCCTGGCCCGGGCGGGCTGGGACGTCGAGGCGCGCGGCCTCTTCGGCGCGCCGCCCATCACGGTCGTGGTCGGAGCCGAGGCGCACGTCAGCGTGCTCAAGGCGCTGGCGATGCTCGGGCTCGGGCGCGAGCGGCTGGTCACGGTTCCGGTGGATGGCCAGGGCCGGCTCCGGCCCGACGCGCTGCCCCCGCTCCGCCCCCCGGCCATCGTCTGCCTCCAGGCGGGCAACGTGAACACCGGCGCGTTCGACCCCGCCCCCGCCGTCATCGCCCGCGCGCGCGAGGCGGGTGCCTGGGTCCACGTCGACGGCGCCTTCGGCCTGTGGGCAGCCGCCGCGCCGCGCCGGGCGCATCTCACCGAAGGCATGGCCGACGCCGACTCCTGGGCGACGGACGCCCACAAATGGCTGAACGTGCCCTACGACAGCGGCCTCGCGCTCGTCCGCGACGACGCGGCGCTCCGCGCGGCGATGGGCATCTCGGCGGCGTACCTCCCGGAGGCGGGCGCTCGCGACCCGGCGGATTCGACCCCCGAGCTCTCCCGCCGAGCTCGCGGCGTCGAGGTCTGGGCGGCGCTCCGGAACCTCGGCCGCTCCGGGCTCGCCGATCTCGTCGAACGCACCTGCCGCCACGCAGAGCGCTTCGCGGACGGGTTGTCCGCCGCGAGTCACCAGGTGCTGAACGACGTGGTGTTGAACCAGGTGCTCGTCTCGTTCGGTGACGACGAGCGCACCCGGCGCGTCATCGCTGGGCTCCAGGCGGACGGGACCTGCTGGTGCGGCGGCACCGTCTGGCAGGGAAAGACGGCGATGCGGATCAGCGTCTCGAGCTGGGCGACGACAGAGGACGATGTGGAGCGGTCGCTCGCTGCGATGCTGCGGGTGGCCCGGAGCTGAGCGCCACGCGGCCGATCTCTCCTGGCAAGCCGGGCCGATGCGACTGTCACCGTCGGGTCGACGTCCGTGGCGCCTGAGAACTGACGACCTGTTCGGGCCCGGCGGCAGGTCCAGCCCAGGTTTGCGATGCCCGATTACCCGCCGATGCGTCTTTCGAGGTAGCCTCCGGGCGGCCCGTGCAACGCGCCGCCACACCGACGTCCACGACGAATCCCGCTGGCCGGGCGATCCGGCGACGAATGGGCGCCTGGCTCCGCGACCACTGGTCGCTGTTCTTCCTGGCGCTCGTCCTCGCAGGCATGACCTGGGAGACGCGGCGCTTTGGCGGCACCGACTTCGCGGTCTACCGCTGCGCCGGCGGGAACTTCTGCGCCGGGCGCCATCTTTACGGCGAGGGCTTCCGATACCTGCCCGGCACGGCGGCGCTCTTCGCCCCCTTCCACCTGCTGCGCTACTCGACGGCGAAGTTGCTCTGGGCCGCGCTCTCGGCGGGGCTGCTGGCGGTCACCGCGGCCCATCTCCACCGCCGCCTCCGCACGCGGCAGCCGGTCGCCGCCGCTCTCGCCACCGTGGCGCTCTTCCACCCGATCGCGCAGGAGCTGCAGCTCGGCCAGGTGCACCTCTTCGTGCTCGCCTGCGCGGTCGCGGCGTTCGCAGCCGAAGACGCGGGGCGCCCGTGGCTGGCGGGAGCGCTGCTGGCTTTCCCCTTCTCGCTCAAGGTGGCGCCCGTCCTGCTCGTCGGGGACGCCGTCCTGCGGCGGCGCTGGCGCGTCGTCGCGGGCTTCGCGGCCGGGATGTCCGTCGTCCTGGCGCTACCGGTGCTGTCGCACGGCAGGCATGGCTTCTGGACCGATCACGCCGAATGGCTGGCCTCGCAGTCGAGGCTCACCACCGCGTTGCTGGACAATCACACGAACCAGTCGCTCTTCGCGATCGTCCACCGGCTCGGAGCTGGCCCGGTCCTCTGCGCGGTCGCTGCGCTCGTCGTGACCGCCGCGGCGGTCTCGGTGCGCGATCTGGAGCTGCGCCGGGCGCTGTGCCTCACCGCGATCCCCCTCGTCACTCCGAATGGCTGGGTACAGAGCTTCGTCATGGCCATGCCGTTGACCGCGATCCTGCTCACCCGGCCGTCGCGCATCGCGTGGGCGGCCCTCACCCTGGCGCTCGGCACGGGGCTTCTCGCCTACGACACGCTTGGCGCCAGCGGAGAGACCTGGGCGCTGAAGCACGGGCTCCTCGGCTTGGACCTCCTCGCCTTGTTCGCGCTGGGTCTGTGGGTCGCGGTCGCCGACCGCGCGAGCAGCTTGCAGCAGCCTGCTCGTGCCGAGACGGCCAGGATTCCACGGTTGGACTCCAGCCCAGCCGCACGGTGACCGTCCTTGTCCGCGCCCGCGCGGCGGGCGTAGCTTGTCCCCCCGTGACGACCCCGCGGCTCCTCCTCGCGCTGCTCGCCTCGGCGGGCGCGCTGTCGCTCACCGCGACCGCCGCGCGAGCGCAGTCGATCGAGGACGTCCCTGGTCGCGCCGTCGTCGTGGGCCTCGACCGCGATTACCCGCCGTACGAGTTCGTCGACCCGGCGGGACACCCCGCCGGCTTCAACGTCGACCTCACCCGGGCCATCGCCGAGGTGATGGGCATGACGGTCGAGTTCCGGGCCGGGACCTGGGCCGAGATGCGCGCCGGCCTGCTCTCGGGCGAGATCGACGTCCTGCAGGGCATCACCTACTCCCAGGAGCGGGCCAAGGAGCTCGACTTCGCGCCGCCGCACGCCATCATCCAGCACGCCATCTTCGCCCGCCGGGAGACGCCCGCCGTCGCCTCGCTCGACCAGCTGCGCGGGAAGAAGGTGATCGTGTTCGGCGGCGGGATCATGGACGAGATGCTCACCAGCCGCGGGTTCGGGGCCGACCTCGTGCGCACCGGCACGCCCGTCGACGCGCTGCGGCTCCTCTCCTCGGGCAAGCACGACTACGTGGCCCTGGCGCTCCTCCCCGGGGTCCACATCATCCGCGAGCTGCAGCTCACGAACGTCGTGCCGGTGGCGAGGCGCGTCGCGGCCGAGCGGTACGGCTACGCGGTGAAGAAGGGCAACGGCGAGCTCCTCGATCGCTTCGACCAGGGGCTCGCCATCCTCAAGAAGACCGGCCGCTACGACGCCATCCACGACCGCTGGCTGGGCGTGCTCGAGCCGCGCGCCCCAGGGCTCGGCACCCTCCTCAAGTACCTGAGCCTGGCGCTCGTGCCGCTCCTCGTCGTGCTCGGCGGCACGGTCCTGTGGTCGCGCTCGCTGCAGAAGCTCGTCGCGCAGCGCACCGAGTCCCTGGCGCGCGAGGTCGCCGAGCGCAAGCGATCCGAGGAGGAGCTGCGGCAGCACCAGCAGCAGCTCGTCCAGGCGGGCAAGATGGCCGCGCTCGGCGTGCTGGTCTCGGGCGTGGCGCACGAGCTCAACAACCCGAACGGCTACATCCTCCTCAACATGCCCATCGTGAAGGCCGCGCTCCTCGACGCCTGCGAGGCCCTCGACGCGCGCCGCGACGAGCTCGGCGCCGGGTTCCAGCTCGCCGGCCTCCCCTACGAGCGGATGCGCGAGGAGCTGCCGCAGATGCTCGACGACATGCTGGCCGGCGGGCGGCGCATCAAGCACATCGTGGAAGACCTCAAGAACTTCGCGCGCCGGGAGGACGCGCCCACGCTCGGGCCCATGGACGTGAACGCCGTGGTCGCCGTCGCGGTCCGGCTCGTCGACACCTCGATCCGCAAGGCGACGCGCCACTTCACGCTGGAGCTGGCGGAGGGCCTCCCGCGCGTCCGCGGCAACCCGCAGCGCATCGAGCAGGTCATCGTGAACCTGCTCCTCAACGCCTGCCAGGCGCTGCCCGACCCCGGCCGCTCGGTCCGCCTCGCGACCCGCCACGACGGCGCGCGCGGCGAGGTGGTGGTCGAGGTGACGGACGAGGGCGTCGGCATCCCGCCGGAGGACCTGCCCCGCCTCACCGATCCGTTCTTCACCACCAAGCGCGAGATGGGCGGGACCGGGCTCGGGCTCTCGGTCTCGGCCGGCATCGTGAAGGAGCACGGCGGCACGCTCCTATTCCGCTCCACGGTCGGATCTGGCACGACCGTGTCGCTCGCGCTGCGAGCGATCTCGCCGGAGGTGGCAGCATGAGCGAGCGGACGTCCCCGCCGTTCGCGATCCTCCTCGTCGACGACGAGGTGGCCTGGCTGCGCTCCCTCAGCATGACCCTCGAGCGCTCCGCCGGGCTGACTCACCTCATCACCTGCGACGAGCCTCGCCGCGTCATGGACATCCTCGACGGCCACGACGTCGGCGTGGTCCTGCTCGACCTCACCATGCCGCACCTCTCGGGCGAGGACCTCCTGGCGCGGATTGCCGCCGACCACCCCGACGTCTCGGTGATCGTGGTGAGCGGCATGAACCAGATCGAGACGGCGGTCCGATGCGTGAAGCTCGGCGCCTTCGACTTCCACGTGAAGACGGACGAGGAGGATCGGCTCGTCGCGGGCGTCCTGCGCGCCGTCCGCATGCAGGAGCTGCAGCGCGAGAACCTCGAGATGACGAGCAGGCTGCTCGCCGGCGCGCCGCAGCACCCGGAGGCCTTCTCCGGGATCATCACCAACGACGCGACGATGCGGACCCTGTTCTCGTACATCGAGGCGGTGGCGCGGAGCCCGCAGCCGCTCCTCATCACGGGCGAGAGCGGCGTCGGCAAGGAGCTCATCGCGCGCGCCACGCACCAGCTCTCGGGATGCCGCGGACCGCTCGTGGCGGTCAACATCGCCGGGCTCGACGACCCGGTCTTCGCCGACACACTCTTCGGGCACGTGCGCGGCGCCTTCACGGGCGCGGACCAGCCGCGCCGTGGCGTCGTGGAAGAGGCGGCGGAAGGCACCCTCTTCCTCGACGAGATCGGCGACCTCAGCATCCCGTCGCAGGTGAAGCTGCTCCGGTTCCTGCAGGACGGCGAGTACTTCCCGCTCGGCAGCGATCGCCCGAGGCGGGTGAAGGCGCGCGTCATCGTCGCCACCCACCAGGACCTCACCGCCAAGGAGAAGGCGGGCCTCTTCCGGCGCGATCTCTACTACCGGCTCCGCACCCACCGGGTGCGCGTCCCGCCGCTGCGCGAGCGCAAGGGCGACGTGCCGCTCCTCCTCGACCACTTCCTCGACGAGGCGGCGGGCTCGCTCGGCAAGAAGAAGCCCACCGCGCCGCGCCAGCTGGCGCAGCTCCTCGCGACGCACGACTTCCCTGGCAACGTGCGCGAGCTGAAGGCGATGGTCTTCGACGCCGTCAGCGTCCACAAGGAGCGCGTCCTCTCGATGGACTCCTTCCTCGACGCCATCGGGCCCCGGCGCGCCGCGCAGACGGCGACGCCGGTGGGCAGCGGCGAGCCGGAGAAGAACCCGTTCTCCGGTCTGGAGCGCCTGCCGAGCTTCGGCGAGAGCCTGGAGCTGCTGGTCCAGGAGGCGATGGCCCGGGCCGGCGGCAACCAGACGCTGGCCGCGCGGCTGCTCGGCATGTCGCAGCCCGCGCTCTCGAAGCGGCTCAAGTCGTTCCGCCGCGAGTAGGCGAGTCACACCAACCCTCATGCCGGCCGGAATGACATTCCGGCCGGCATCGCGCGCGTGACGTCGCCGTGAACACGGCGAAAAACGTTCGTTACGCGCCGACCTCCATTCCGATCGGCATACCCGTTCACGCCCGCGCGGAGCGATCCGCCCCGGCGAGATCCAGCGCGGGCGCGGCATTTTGCACGCGGGCGCCGATCGCGCCAGCCGGCACTGTCCGTGCTGAGAGGAATGCGCTCGAAATCAGGGAGCTTGGCGACGCAGCGCGTCGCACGCCGACGACTCGAGCAGCAAGGAGGACCACGTGAAGCGCTTCTCCCGCAGCCTGTACCTGCAAGTCATCACGGCTGTCATCATCGGCGCGCTCGTCGGCCACTTCTACCCGGCGACCGGGGCGCAGATGAAGCCGCTCGGCGAGGGCTTCATCAAGCTCGTCAAGATGCTCATCGCGCCGATCGTCTTCTCGACCGTCGTCACCGGCATCGCGAAGATGGGCGATCTCAGGAAGGTCGGCCGCGTCGGCCTCAAGGGGATCATCTACTTCGAGGTCCTGACCACGATCGCGCTCGCCATCGGGCTCGTGGTGGGCAAGGTGCTCGTGCCGGGCGCCGGGATGAACGTGAACCCGGCCACCCTCGATACGAAGGCCATCGCCAGCTACACGGCGCCCTCCGCGCACCTGTCCACGATGGACTTCATCATGAACATCATCCCGAAGGACGTCGCCGACGCGTTCGCGCGCGGCGAGATCCTCCAGGTGCTGTTCTTCTCCATCCTGTTCGGCGTCGCGCTGGCCGGCCTCAAGGGCGACTACGCCAAGGTGGTGCTCCACTTCGTGGACGGCCTCTCCGCGGTCCTCTTCAAGATCGTCGGCATCGTGATGCGGGTCGCCCCCATCGGCGCGTTCGGCGCGATGGCCTTCACCGTCGGGAAGTACGGCGTGGGGACGCTCCTCTCGCTCGCGAAGCTGATCGGGACCTTCTACACGACGAGCGTCCTCTTCGTCGTGATCATGCTCGGCGCGGTGATGCTGTTCTGCCGCCTCAACATCTTCAAGTTCCTCCGCTACATCAAGGAGGAGATCCTGATCGTCCTCGGGACGAGCTCGTCCGAGTCGGCGCTCCCCCTCATGATGCGGAAGATGGAGCGCCTCGGCTGCGGCAAGCCGGTGGTCGGGCTGGTCGTGCCGATGGGTTACTCCTTCAACCTGGACGGCACCTCCATCTACCTGACGCTCGCCACGCTCTTCATCGCCCAGGCGACCAACACGCACGTGACGCTGGGGCAGGAGCTCGAGATCCTGGCCGTCCTCCTGCTCACGTCGAAGGGGGCCGCGGCGGTGACGGGCGGCGGCTTCATCACGCTCGCGGCGACGCTCTCGGCGGTCGGCAACATCCCGGTGGCGGGCCTGACGCTCCTCCTCGGCGTGGACCGGTTCATGTCCGAGGCGCGCGCCATCACGAACCTCATCGGCAACGGCGTCGCCGCGGTTGCGGTCTCGCGCTGGGAGGGCGAGCTCGACGTCGACCGCGCCAGGGCCCTGCTCGACGGCAAGGCGTCTCCGGACGCGCCCGAGGAAGCGGACGTGGAGCCCGTCCCCGTCGCGGTCGAGGCCTGAGGGAGCCCATGAAGAGGCTGGTCTCGATCCTGAGGCGAGCGCTCGCCGTCCTCGCTCACCTGGAGCGCAGGACGTCTCTCGTCGAGAGTCCGCGGCCCAACCTGAAGTAGGGCCACACCCGGCCGCCGCGTCAGCGCGGGGGGCGCGAGCGGGGCGCCGCGCCGCCCTCGCCCCGGCGGCGTGTGTTGGCGGTGAGCGCGACGAGGTCGGCGAACAGCTGACCCTGCACCTCGACGTGAGCGCGCACCTTCGCCGCCGCGGCGGCGCTGTCGCGGCGCACGATGGCGTCGACCACCTCGGCATGCTCGCCGAACGCCGACTTGAGCCGGCCAGGCAAACGGAGCTGCAATCGCCGGTACGGGCGGACCCTTCGCTGCAGCTGCGTCGCCTGCTCCGTCAGGAAGGCGTTCCCGCACGCGGCGTAAAGGGCGAGATGGAATTTCTCGTTGAGGCGGTAGAACGCGTCGGGGTCCTTGACCTTGAGCGCGCGCTGGCACGCCTCGTGAGCGCTCACGAGCGCCTGCCGCTCCTGGTCGGTGGCGCGCGCCGCAGCTAGGCGCGCGCAGAACGCCTCCAGCTCGGCCATGACCTCGAACATCTCCTGCAGCCGCCGCGGCGTGACCTCGGCCACCACCGAGCCACGCCTCGGGCGGCTCTCGACCAGCCCCGCCGAGGCGAGCTGGATGAGCGCCTCCCGGATCGGCGTCCGCGAGACGCCGAACGCCTTCGCGATCTCGACCTCGTCCAGCCGATAGCCGGGCGCGTACTCGCCGACGACGATCCGCTCCTCGATCTGCTCCCGGAGCTGATCCGACAGCTTCATCCCGATGACGTAGCCCACGTCGGCGCCGCCTCCGAAGGTTTGCACGCAGTATATGCGGGCCGACCGGGGCGGACAGCGGGAACCGCGCGCCGTGAAGAGCGGTCCTGGGTCTCCGGGAGTGGCCGCGCTCTAGCGCTCGTGCTCCCGCCGCTCGACTCGGGCCCGCTCGCGCTGCTCGCCGCGCCAAGCCGGCGCGGGACGGATCGCGCGAGCAGGGTGCGGCCCGCCGAGGCCGCTGCGGTAATAGACCGGCGCTCCCGCCCAGCCCCGCGCGCCCCAGGCCCGGGGACCGATCCACCCGCGGTAATTCCCCCAGCCTCGGTAGCCGCCCCAGCCCCAGTAACCGCCGACGCGGAACCACGGGCGCGAGTACCAGACGAAGTAGCGGGGCCCAGGAGCTCCCCAGTACGGCGACGGACCATAACCGTAGACCCAGGGCGCGACGATCCACCGCCAACCGTAGGCCGGGTAGTAGACGTACTGGTCCGGAAACGCCTGCGTGTCGGCGGGGACGTACGTGTATTCCTGGCCGTACGGCATCCAGAGCCAACCGTACTGATTCGTGTAGACCCATTGACCGGCAGGGCCGGCGGCCGCCTGAGGCGGGACCCCCGGCACCGGCGCCGGCTGAGCAATCTCCCCTGGCGGCGGGGCCAGTTGCGGCGGAGGCGGTTCCGGCAGCGGCGCAGCTTCCGCGGGTGGCGCCCCAGGAGGTGGAGGCGGAGCGCTCGGTTCAGCGACCGGCTGGGCCAGGACGAACGCCGGCGCGACGCCGAGCAGGAGCGCGAGACAGAGACGGCGCATGAAACCTCCCATCGAAGCCGACGGCGAATGTGATTCCCGAACCGCTGCTGACCGCTTCCGACCCTGATCGGACGTCGCCACGGCTCTGGTCATTCAAGTGTGAGCCCCGCGATTTCGGTCCCGGCGCCGGTGTCTGCACCGAGCGGCTGCGGCCCGTCAACAAAGGGCGGCCGCGTTTGTTCCATCGACCACCGTGAGGTGGGCGGCTGGATGCGCGCGGCGCAGGAACTACGCCGGTTTCGGGGCGCGTCGGGCGGCCCGTGAAGAAGTGTTAACGCGCGCAACTCCCTCGGTGGTCGGGGTTCGTCCTGGTGGCTTACTCTGCCACAGGAAGGACACCATGCTG
>DATLJU010000099.1:0-9748 GCA_035538735.1 Anaeromyxobacteraceae bacterium
GCGGACCCGCGCCAGATCGTCGCGTGAGGCGAGCAGGTCGGCCGCCGCCGCCAGGACCGGCCACCACGGCGCGTCGAGCGCCACCGCCTCGTCCCAGCCGAGCGCGCAGCAGCCCGCGCCGGACGAGAGGCGGCGGTGCGAAAGCGCGCGACCGAGGGCGCCGCTGAGCAGCGCCAGGTCGGCCGCCGCCGGCGGCTGCTGCTCGATCCGCGCCAGGAACACGCTGTGGAGCGCCTCGCGGATCGCCCTCGCCTCGTCGAGCGCCGCCTGCGCCTCGGACGGCCGCCGCCGTGCTTCCTCGGCGATGCGCTCCGCCTGCTCGGATGGCATCGCGCAGGTCTGGACAGCGAAGGCGAGGAGGTCCCCGTACCCAGGCAGGTATTCCCGCGGCCGGTATGGGCGCATCCCCCCGACTGTGTTGACGAAATCGAGTGCCGGGTGGCCGCCGTCCAGGTCGAAGATGCGCTGGGTCACCGTCTCCATCTAACCTCTATAGTGCCACTTGACAGGTTTATCCGCCAGACCTACATCATAACCATCTAAACGCATCATGCCGGTTTGCTTGGGCATGGGTGGTTAGGAGGGTGACATGGCGGCGAACATGGAAGTGCTGGCGCTGGACGGCTCCACGGCCTGGAGCGCGGTGCGATGGGCTGGTCCGCTGGCGCTCGAGATCCTGGAGGGCACGGTGCTCGTGACCGTCGAGGGCGACGTGACGGACCACGTCCTCGCGGCAGGCGAGGTGTTCGAGGGCCCGCCGCGCCGGCGGGTCGCCGCGACCGGCATCACGCAGAGCCGGATCCGCGTCAGCCCGGAGCTGCCGACATTCGCGCGGCTGGCAGGGCGACGTCCTGGCCAGATCGCGCGCCACCTCTTCGGCGGCGCGCTCATCCTGGCGGTGTGGATGTCGCTCTGGACGTGGCTCGCGGTGGGCGTGGTCGGGCCGCTCTCCCGCATGCCACCGACCGAAGGGACGGATGTCACGAGCATGGGCTCATGAGGCCCGGTCCCTCGCCCGCCCCCCGAGCGCCGCTCCGCACGATTTGGAAAACCCGCTCCGGGCTGCTAGATCCCGCGCCCCGTGGCGACTCACGTCTACATGCACACCCTCGGATGTCCCAAGAACCGCGTGGACAGCGAGGTCATGCTCGGCACCCTGGCGGACGCGGGCTACCGCCTTGTCGAGCAGCCGGAGCGCGCCGACGTCATCGTCGTCAACACCTGCGGGTTCATCGAGAGCGCGAAGCAGGAGTCGATCGCGGCCATCGTCGAGCTGGCGGATCAGAAGTCCTCGGGCCGCTGCAAGAAGCTCGTCGTGGCGGGGTGCCTCACGCAGCGCTACCACGCCGAGCTCGCCGCCGAGCTGCCGGAGGTCGATCACTTCGTCGGCACCGGCGCTTACCAGGAGATCGCGCGCATCGTCGCCGACGCGCAGGCCTCGCGCGTGATCGTGCCCGATCCCGACTTCGTCCACGCCGCCTCGACGCCGCGGGTGAACTCGCTGCCCTCGCACACCGCCTACCTCAAGATCGCGGAGGGGTGCGACAACGCCTGCGCGTTCTGCATCATCCCAGCGCTGCGCGGCCCGCAGCGCTCGCGCACGGTGGCGGACCTCGTCGCCGAGGCCGAGGCGCTCGCCGCGAACGGCGCGGTCGAGCTGTCGCTCGTGGCGCAGGACCTGACCGCCTGGGGGCACGACCTGCCGGGCCGTCCCCGGCTCCACGAGCTGTTGCCCGCGCTCTGCCGCGTGGACGGGGTGCGCTGGCTCCGGCTGCACTACGCCTATCCGCGCGACTTCCCCGACGCCCTCATCGACGTCATGGCGGGCGAGCCGAAGATCGTGAAGTACCTCGACATGCCGCTCCAGCACAGCTCGGACCGGCTGCTCCGCGCCATGAAGCGCGGCCGCGACAGCCAGTTCCTGCGCGACCTGCTCGCGAAGCTGCGGGCGCGCGTCCCGGGGCTGGCGCTGCGCACCTCGCTCATCGTCGGCCTGCCGGGCGAGACGGAGGAGGACTTCCGGGACCTGCTCGCCTTCGTCGAGGAGCAGCGCTTCGAGCGGCTCGGGGTCTTCGAGTACTCGCGCGAGGAGGGCACGCCCGCCGCGGAGATGGACGGCCAGGTGCCGGACGAGGTGAAGCGGCAGCGGTTCCAGGCGGTGATGGAGGTGCAGCGCGACATCGCCGCCGAGCACCAGCGCGCCACGATCGGCCGGAGCCTCGAGGTGCTGGTGGAGGGCGCGAGCGAGGAGTCGGAGCACCTCCTCCAGGGCCGCCACGCGCAGCAAGCGCCCGAGATCGACGGCCTCACCTACCTCAACGAGATCGCCATCCCCGGCGAGCCGGAGGCGAGCGTCTACCCCGGCGACCTCGTCACGGTCGAGGTGACGGACGCGGGCGACTACGACCTCGTCGGGCGGGTGGTGGCGAGGGACGCCCGTCCGCGCCGGGCGCCGAAGGCGCGCAAGCCGGAGCGGAAGAGCGGGCTGCGCGTCCTGGGCTGACGGCAGCTCCCTACTGCGCCGGCGCCTTCACGTAGTGGACGTCCTTCGGGAGCTGAAGCTCGAACACCGAGTCCTTCAGCCCCGGGTTCCGCTTCACGTCCTGGAACTCGAGCGCGTTCACGTTGCCCGAACCGTCCACCACGCGCGTGGCGGTGACGACGCCGCCCTCCCCCACCGTCAGCACCACCTCCCGCACGCGGCCGTCGGCCTGGCGCGGGGTGAGCACGAGCCGGCCCTGGGCGTCGGTGGAGAACGTGAACTCCCGTTCGAGCCGGCCCTGCCCGACGAGGAAGGTCACCGCGGCGCTGAGGGCGGTCGCGTCGAAGTGCTCGTCCACGTAGGCCTGGTTCACCTCCGGCTCCCACTGCACCAGCTTCGAGCCGTTCACGAGGACGGTCTTCTCCGACGGCGCCTCGTAGTCCCACCGGAGCTTGCCCGGCTTCTTCACCCGCAGCGTCCCGCGCGAGGTCTGGCTCCGGCCGAACGCTGCGTAGGTGTAGGTCTGGACGAAGCGCGCCTGGAGGTCCTTGGTGCGGTCGTAGTAGGCCTGCACCTCGCTGGCGAGCGCGGCGGCGTCGCGCCCGGGCGCGGGCGCGGAGGTGACGACGGCGAGGGCGAGCAGGACAGCGGTCATGGCGGGTCGTTATAGTCGAGCGGACGGTCGGCCGTGCTGGTCCGTTCAAGACGGCCGGGGACGCTCCACGCGGAGGCGACTTGGCGACGCTCGAGTTCTTCTACGATTTCGTCTCGCCGTACTCGTACCTCGCCTCCACGCAGGTGGAGGCGCTCGCCGCCCGAACCGGCGCGGCGCTGCGCTGGCGCCCGTTCCTGCTGGGCGGCGTGCTCAAGGCCACCGACAACAAGGCGCCCGCCGAGACCCCCGCCAAGTACGCCCACGTGAAGGTCGACTCCGCGCGCTGGGCGAAGCGGCTCGGCGTGCCGTTCGCGTTCGCGCCCTCCCACCCCTTCTCGACGGTGCTCGCCATGCGCTGCGCGCTCGCGGCGGAGCGGCACGGGAAGCTCGTGCCGTTCACCCACGCGGCCTTCCGCGCCGCGTGGGTGGAGGGCCAGGACCTCTCGAAGCCCGAGGCGCTGGCGGCGGTGGCCGCGTCGGTCGGGCTCGACGGGCCGACGCTGGTCGCCAGCGCCCCGGAGTTCAAGGCGGCGCTCACGGCGAGCACGGAGGAGGCGGTGAGGCGCGGCACCTTCGGCGCGCCGACCTTCTTCGTCGGCGAGGAGCTGTTCGTCGGGAACGACCGGCTCGACTTCGTGGAGGCGGCTCTGCGCACAGGCTGATCCGGCGGGGTACCCTCGCCCACGGCTGCCCGGCGTCCGCGGGCGCCAGGGCCGATGGACGGCGGCAGCGGCGCATGGCGGGCTCACGGCGCTTGATCCGGCAGCGCTTCCGGGCGATCCTGCGCCGCCTCGCATGACGACCCGCCTCGCGCTCGCCGCCCTCGCCACTGCCGCCGCCCTCGTCGTCGCCGCCTGCGGCTCGGCCTGCCAGGACCTCGGCGACCGCATCTGCAGCTGCCAGCCGGCGGGAGCGCTGCGCGACAGCTGCCGCTCCACGGTGCGCAGCGATCTCGGGTCGAGCTACGGTCAGGCCAGCAGCGCCGACCAGGAGATGTGCCAGAAGCTCCTCACCACCTGCCCCGACTTCGAGGCGCACCCCAACCTGTGCCCGGAGCTCTCCACCCGGGCGGTCATGGTGCAGTGCGGGATCGCGTACGACGGCGGGACGCCGTAGGCGTTCGTCAGACGAGGCCGAGGTAGCGCGGGCGCCCGTCCGTCGCGCGCGCCGGCGGCGCCCCGAAGCGCCCGGCCAGCGTCGCGCCGCAGCGCGGGCAGCGATCCCCGTCGAGCCGGTACTTCGAGAGGGCGAGCCAGTCGCGCACCAGCAGCGCCTCGCCGCAGCCGGTGCAGTACGTCGTCTGCCCTTTCCGGTCGTGGACGTTGCCCGTGTAGACGTGGTGCAGACCGACCTCGCGCGCGATTTCGCGCGCACGGACGAGGGTGGCCGGGGGCGTGGGTGGCACGTCGAGCATGCGGAAGTCGGGGTGGAACGCCGTGAAGTGGAGCGGAACGTCGAGGCCCATGTGCTCCGCGATCCACTCCGCGAGCCCGCGCGACTCGGCCGGCGCGTCGTTGTGGCCGGGGATCATGAGGTTCGTCACCTCCACCCAGACCTTCGACTTCGCCAGCCACTCCAGGGTCTCGAGGACGGGCGCGAGGTGGGACAGGGTCACCTTGCGGTAGAAGTCCTCGGTGAAGCCCTTGAGGTCGACGTTCGTCGCGTCCATGTGCGCGAAGATCTCCTCGCGCGCCTTCTCCGTGACGAACCCAGCGGTCACGAAGACGGTCTTCACGCCGCGCGCACGCGCCTCCTTCGCCACGTCGATGGCCCACTCGGCCCAGATGACCGGGTCGTTGTAGGTGAAGGCGACGGACGGACAGCCCGCCTCGATCGCGAAGTCGACCACCTGGCGCGGCGTGTACACCTCCGAGCGCCGGTCGGCGAGGCGCGCCTTGGAGATGTCCCAGTTCTGGCAGAAGCGGCAGCCCAGGTTGCAGCCCGCCGTACCGAACGACAGCACCGACGTGCCGGGGAGGAAGTGGTTGAGCGGCTTCTTCTCGATCGGATCGATCGCGAACCCGGTCGACCGTCCGTAGGCGAGCGAGAGCATCCGGCCGCCCACGTTCTGCCGCACGAAGCAGAAGCCGGCCTGTCCTTCGCCGAGGCGGCAGTCGCGCGGACAGAGCGTGCAGCGGAGCCGCCCGTCCGGCTCCTGCTCGAAGAAACGCGCTTCCATGCGCGGGATCTAACGCCCCGGCGCCTCGCCGCCAAAGCGGGCGAACGCCGTCACGGTGACGTCGCGCAGGCGCACGCCGGCCTGCGCGATGCGAGCACGCTGGGTCGCGCGCTCGCCTGCCGTGGAGAGCTCGGCCCGCAAGGCGGGGCTCACCCCGTCGAGGCCCACGAACAGGAAGGGCTCGCCCGGCGCCGGCCGGTCGTCCCAGACATCGAGCTGTGAGGCCCGCTCCATCGCTGGTCCGAGCCGCCGGAAGCCCCCGTAGTAGGCGAGCTCGGAGGCGTACTGGTAGTTCGCGGTGAAGACGAACGGCTGTCCCTCGGGGCACCCCAGCTCCGCGCACGGCGCGGCCGCGAGACGGCGCGTCTCGTCCGCCAGCGCGCGCCAGCCGTGGAAGCGCTCGAACGCCGCCGTCCCCACGATGAGCCGCGGGCGCGCCTGCTCGACGCCGAAGAGGGCGAGGAGGATGAGCCCCAGCGCGGCGGAGCCGGCCACGAGCACGCGCCTGGCGAAGGGCCGCGCCACCGCGAGCCGCGCGCCCGCCGCGGCCGCCAGCGCCGGGTACACGAGCGCGGGCCAGTTCGCCTCGACCTTGCCGCGCAGCGCCGCGGCCGCGCAGACCCCGAGCGGCAGGAGCGTCGCCGCGGCGACGCGCTTCTGGGCCGACGTGCGCGCCCGCGCCAGCGCGCCGATGCCCACCACGAGCGGCACCGGCCCCGCGCCGACGAGCTGACCGAGCACGAACTCGAGGACGGAGCGCGGCGTCGCGCCCTCGCTGAACCCGTGGCCGAGCTGGAAGCGGATGGAGACGAAGTCGTGGCGCGCGTTCCAGGCGAGGCACGGCCCGAAGATCGCCACCGCCAGGAGGGCCGCCAGCCACGGCCACGCCTTGGCGAGGTCGCGGCGCAGCTCGCCGTCCCACGCGACGAGCAGGAAGAGCGCCGGGGCGAGCAGCGCCGCGGTGTACTTGGCGAGGAGCGCGATCCCGACCGCGACGCCCGCGGCGAGCCAGCCCCACCGGCGCGCCCGGGCCATGAGCCAGAGCGCCGCCGTGTAGGCGGCGGCAGCGGGGGCGTCCGGCAGCGCCATCCCGCCGACGAGGCTCATCATGGGCTGGGTCGCGGTGAGCACCGCCGCCAGCCACGGCGCGCGCCGATCGTCGGAGAGCTCGCCCGCGAGCAGCGCCGCGAAGACGACGGTCGCGCCGCCGGCGAGCAGGAAGGGCAGCCTGACCCCGAGCTCGCCAGGGACGAGGGGCGAGGAGAGCCCGATGAGCCAGGCCACGAGCGGCGGATGATCGAAGTAGCCGAGGGCGGGGCGGAGCGACCAGAGCCAGTAGTAGGCCTCGTCGGAGTAGAGCTCGGTGGGCGCGAAGGCGAGCGCCCTCGCGGCGACGGCGCCCAGCGCGAGCGCGACGGCGGCGAGGAGGACGCGGCGACGGGCGCGCAGGCCGGTGAACACCCCGGCATGGTAGTCGATGCTCGCCCAGCGGGGGTGGCGTCCTTGCCGCCGCGGCGCCTTCCGCCTACAACCGCTCAGTGAACTTCCGCGAAGCGCTCGAGCGCCGGGTCCTCGTCTTCGATGGCGCGATGGGGACGCAGATCCAGGGGCATCAGCTCAAGGCGGCCGAGTTCGGCGGCCAGGAGGGGGCGAACGACCTCCTCACCCTCACCCGCCCCGACCTCATCGAGGAGATCCACGGGCGCTACTTCGGCGTGGGCTGCGACGTCGTGGAGACGAACACGTTCGGCTCCTCTCGCCTCAAGCTCGACGAGTACGGCCTCGGCCACCGCACCTACGAGGTGAACTTCCGCGCCGCGCGGCTCGCCCGCCGCGCCGCCGAGCGCCACGCCACCTCCGACCAGCCGCGGTTCGTGGCGGGGTCGATCGGGCCGACCGGGATGCTGCCCTCCGCGTCGGACCCGGTGCTCTCCAACGTCACCGCCGACGCCCTGGAGCGCATCTTCTTCGAGCAGGCGCGCGGGCTCGTGGACGGCGGCGTGGACGCCCTCATCATCGAGACCCAGCAGGACCTGCTCGAGCTGCGCGCGGCGGTGCTGGCGGCGGACGCGTACCGCCGGGAGTCGCTCAAGGACGTCTTCATCATCGCCCAGCCGACGCTCATCGACGCGAACGGCCGCATGCTGCTCGGGACCGACGTCGGGGCGGCGCTGGCGGCGCTGGAGCGGCTGCCGGTCGACGCCATCGGCCTCAACTGCTCCACCGGCCCCGCCGAGATGCGGGAGAGCGTCCGCTACCTCGGCGAGCGGTGCAGCCGCGTCGTCTCCTGCCTCCCCAACGCCGGGATGCCGGAGAACGAGAACGGGCGGGCCGTCTACAAGCTCACCCCCGACGCGCTCGCGGCGGCGCTGGCCGAGTTCGTCCGCGACTTCGGGGTCGGCATCGTCGGCGGCTGCTGCGGCACGACGCCGGCCCACCTGAGGCGGGTGGTGGAGGAGGTCCGCGCGCTCGGAGTCCGGCCTCGCCAGCGGCCGCGCGCGCTCCCCGAGCTCGCGTCCGGGATGAAGGCGGTGCCGCTCGACCTGCAGCCGCGGCCGCTCGTCGTCGGCGAGCGGGTCAACAGCCAGGGCTCGAAGAAGGTGAAGGAGCTCCTCCTCGCCGACGACTACGCCGGCGTGCTGCGCATCGCCCGCGACCAGGTCGAGGGCGGAGCGCACGTGCTCGACGTGTGCGTGGCGATGAACGAGCGCGACGACGAGGCGGCGCAGATGCGCACGCTCGTGAAGCTGCTCGCGCAGTCGGTCGACGCGCCGCTCATGATCGACTCGACCGAGGCCGACGTGGTCGAGGCCGCGCTCAAGGTGCACCCCGGCCGCTGCATCGTGAACTCGGTCAACCTCGAGAAGTCGGGGGAGCGGGTGAAGAAGGTGCTCCCGCTCGTCCGCCGGTACGGGGCGGCGGTGGTCGCCATGACCATCGACGAGAAGGGGATGGCGCAGACCGCCGAGCGCAAGGCGGAGGTGGCCCGGCGGACGGTGGCGGTGGCGAAGGAGTACGGCGTCCCGCCGGACAGCCTCGTCTTCGACCCGCTCACCTTCACGCTCGCGACCGGCGGCGAGGAGTACCGGCGCAGCGCGCTCGAGACGCTGGAGGGCATCCGGCGCATCAAGGCGGAGAACCCGGGCGTCTTCATCTGCCTCGGCGTCTCGAACGTCAGCTTCGGCCTCTCGAAGCCCGCGCGCGAGGTGGTGAACTCGGTCTTCCTGTACCACGCGGTGCAGGCCGGCCTCGATCTCGCCATCGTGAACCCGAAGGACATCCGGGGTTACCAGGAGATCCCGCCCGAGGAGCGGGAGCTGGCCGAGGACCTCGTCCTCGACCGCCGCGCCGACGCGCTGGCGTGCCTCATCGCGCACTTCCAGGGGAAGACGACCACCGCCGCGCAGCCGGTGGCGGACCTCTTCGCCGGCAAGAGCGCCGAGGAGCGGATCCACCTCCAGATCCTGCACCGGCGGCCGGAGGGGATCCAGGCGCTCATCGACGAGGCGCTCACGCGCCACCCGGCGGTCGAGGTGCTCAACACGGTCCTCCTCCCCGCCATGAAGGACGTCGGCGACCGCTTCGGCGCGGGCGAGCTCATCCTGCCCTTCGTGCTCCAGTCGGCCGAGGTCATGAAGAAGGCCGTGGCGCACCTGGAGCAGTTCCTGGAGCGCGTCGAGGGCACCTCCAAGGGCAAGGTCGTGCTCGCCACGGTGTACGGCGACGTGCACGACATCGGGAAGAACCTCGTCAAGACCATCCTCACCAACAACGGCTTCGAGGTGTTCGACCTCGGCAAGCAGGTCCCGGTGGCGACCATCCTCGAGAAGGCGATCGAGGTCGAGGCCGACGCCGTCGGCCTCTCCGCGCTGCTCGTGTCGACCTCGAAGCAGATGCCGTACTGCGTCCAGGAGCTCGCCCGCCGCAGCCTCACCTTCCCGATCCTCATCGGCGGCGCCGCCATCAACCGGAAGTTCGGCTACCGGACGCTCTTCCTCGAGGACGGCTCGCCCTACCCCGGCGGCGTGTACTACGCCCGCGATGCGTTCGAGGGGCTCGACATCGTGGAGCAGCTCGTCGACCCGAAGCGGCGCGAGAAGCTCCAGGCCGAGACGGTGCAGAAGGCGATGAAGCAGCGCGACCTGCCCGAGGCGCCGGTCGCCGCCGCGCCCGCCGGCGTGCGCAGCCCGGTGAAGCCGGTCGAGAAGCCGCCCGCGCCGCCGTTCTGGGGCACGCGCGTCGTCCCGGCGGGCGAGGTCAAGCTGCAGGAGATCTGGCCGCACCTCGACCTCGTCGAGCTCTTCAAGCTGCAGTGGGGCGTCCGCTCCAAGGACAAGGCCGAGTACGAGCGGCTCGTGAAGGAGGAGTTCGGGCCGAAGCTCGAGGCGCTCAAGAGCGAGATCCTGACCCACGGCTGGCTCGTGCCGCGGGT
>DATLJU010000100.1:0-4675 GCA_035538735.1 Anaeromyxobacteraceae bacterium
CCACCTCTTCTCGAAGGCGGAGGCGCGGCAGCCCGAGGCGTGCAAGACCTGCCACATGGGCTTCGATCACCCGCAGTGGGAGATGTACGACTCGTCCAAGCACGGCGTCCGCAACGAGCTCAAGCGCACGAAGACCATCCCAGCCGACGCCGCGGCGCCCACCTGCCAGACCTGCCACATGCAGGAGGGGAACCACGAGGTGCGCACCGCGTGGGGCTTCCTCGCCGTCCGGCTGCCGATGCCGGAGGGTGACAAGCAGTGGACCGACGACCGCGTCACGATCCTTCAGGGCCTGGGCGTGCTCGATCCGAGCGGCAAGCCGACGGCCCGGCTCGACGTGGTGAAGGCCGCCGACGTCGCGCGCCTCACGCAGGAGGCGTTCGACAAGGAGCGGACGAAGACCCTCGAGACCTGCACGAAGTGCCATGGCGCGGCGTTCGCGAAGGAGCAGCTCAAGCTCTCGGACGGGCTCATCCGCGACGCCGATCACCTCATGGCCGAGGCGATCCGGGCCGTGGCGGGGCTGTACCAGGACGGCACGCTCGCGAAGCCGGCCTCCTACGCGTTCCCCTTCCCGGACCTGCTCACGTTCCACGATGCGCCCACGCCGATCGAGCAGAAGCTGTTCGTGATGTTCCTCGAGCACCGGATGCGTACGTTCCAGGGCGCGTTCCACGCGAGCCCCGACTACGTGACCTGGTACGGCTGGAGCGAGATGCAGCGCGATCTCGCCGAGATCCGGTCCATGGCGGAGGAGCTCCGCCGCGCGAAGAAGATCGACGCGCGGCTCGAGGCGGCGGCGTCCGCGAAGAAGTAGCCAGGGCCCGCGACCCGGTCCGCCGACGCGCACGGGCGGGCGTCCTCTCCGAGGGGCGCCCGCCCTTCCGTTTCGGCTCGCGACGACCGGCTCTCACAGGACGGGACGGCTCGACCCTGCCCGACTAGGACCCCTTCGTGGGCGGGCCGGCGCCGGGTCGCCGGGCCAGGGGAAGAGACATGGATCTCGAGAGAGAGGTCGAAGAGCTTCGGCGTTGGTTCGCCAGCCCTAGGTTCGCCGGCGTCAAGCGGGTCCACTCGGCGCGCGAGGTGGTCGAGCAACGGGGCACCATCCGCCCGGACTACGCCGTCGCCCGCGGCGCCGCCGAGGCGTTCTACGAGCGGCTCCGCCAGCTGTTCGAGCAGAAGAGGTGCATCACCACCTTCGGCCCCTACTCGCCCGGCCAGGCCGTCGCGATGAAGCGGATGGGAATCGAGGCCATCTACCTCGGAGGGTGGGCCACCTCTGCCAAGGGCTCGTCGAGCGAGGATCCGGGCCCCGACCTCGCCAGCTACCCTCTCAGCCAGGTGCCTGACGAGGCGGCGCCGATCGTGCGCGCGCTGCTCACCGCGGACAGGAACCAGTTCCACACCCGGGCGCGGATGACGGAGGAGCAGCGCAAGGCCACGCCCGCGGTGGACTTCCGGCCCTTCATCATCGCCGACGCCGACACCGGGCACGGCGGTGACGCGCACGTGCGCAACCTGATCCGCCGCTTCGTCGAGGTGGGCGTGCCCGGCTACCACATCGAGGACCAGAAGCCCGGCGTGAAGAAGTGCGGCCACCAGGGCGGCAAGGTGCTGGTCTCGGAGGACGAGCAGATCAAGCGCCTCTCCGCGGCGCGTTTCCAGCTGGACATCATGGGCGTGCCCGGGATCATCGTCGCCCGGACCGACGCGGAGTCGGCCACCCTCCTCGACGGGCGGAGCGACGATCGCGATCAGCCGTTCATCCTCGGGGCCACGAACCTCTCGCTGCCGACCTTCAAGGCGGCGTTCCTCGCGATCCTGCGGCAGTTCCAGCGCGCGGGAGTGGAGGAGCTGAGCGGGCACGAGCTCTACGCGCTCTGCGACGAGGAGCTCGCGGCCGCCGACGCCTGGCTGGAGCGGGCCGGCTTCGCCAGGGCCATCGCCGCCGCCGCCGCCGAGTACCGGACGGGCGCCATCTCCGGCGTGGACGCGGCGCTCGACAAGGTGTTCGACGCGTTCGTCGACGTGTGGCAGCGCGAGGCGGGCATCTCCACCTACGCCGAGGCGGTGGGCCAGGCGATCGGGTTCCGCGAGAGCGAGGGCGACGCGCCGGGGATGAGCAAGGCCCAGTGGATGGCGTTCGCCGAGCGGGCGCCGTTCTACAGGGCGCGGGAGAAGGCGCGGTCGATCGGCATCAACGCCACCTGGGACTGCGAGCACGCAAAGACGCCGGACGGCTACTACCAGGTGCGCGGCAGCCTCGAGTACGCCGTCGCCAAGTCGCTCGCGGCGGCGCCCTTCGCGGACCTGCTCTGGATGGAGACCAAGACCGCCGACCTGCGCGACGCGAAGAGGTTCGCCGACGCGATCCACGCCGTCCTTCCTGACAAGATGCTGGCCTACAACCTGTCGCCGTCCTTCAACTGGGACACCACGGGGATGGACGACGAGCAGATGCGCCGCTTTCCCGAGGAGCTCGGGAAGATGGGCTTCGTCTTCAACTTCATCACCTACGGCGGCCACCAGATCGACGGCCTCGCCGCGGAGGAGTTCGCCACCGCCCTCCGCAACGACGGCATGCTGGCGCTGGCGCGCCTGCAGCGGAAGTTCCGCCTGCTCGAGTCGGGCTACCGCACGCCGCAGACGCTGGTGGGCGGGCCCCGCGCCGACGCCGCGCTGATGTCGATCTCCGGCCGCACGGCGACGACCAAGGCCATGGGCCAGGGGTCGACGCAGCACCAGCACCTCGTGCAGACCGAGGTGCCGCCCAAGCTGCTCGAGGAGTGGGTCGACGCCTGGCGCAAGCACCACGGGATCCAGGGCAAGCTGCGGGTCACGCTCAAGCCGCACACCGCCGAGTCCGACCTGCTCGAGCTGGCGCTGGTCTCGGCCGACGGGCAGAAGACGCTCAACGTGATCTTCGCCAGCATCCACGATCGACGCGGCCGGAGCATCCTCTCGGTTCGCGACCAGAACAACTTCGACGTCGCCCTGCGCAAGAAGCGGCTGATGACGCTGGTGCAGCTCTTCCTGTTCCACCGCTACAAGGTGGACTCGGTGCACTTCGTGACGCCGACCGAGGACAACCAGCGCCAGGCCGAGGGGATGAAGGCGGAGGGCCTCTTCTCCTCGGTCGTTCAGGAGGTCGGCGAGATCATCGTCGCCGACGTCGACAAGTCCCGGGTGAGAGAGCTGCTCGCCGCAGACAAGGCGGCGCTCACGGCGCTCATCGCGAAGCGGTAGACGAACCCGCGTCCCGCCTTCGCCGAGGCGTGCGCGCTGCTGTGATGGAGCCCTCCCTGGCCCCTATTCGCGGATGGCCTCCGCGTCGATGGTGATCGCCACCTCGGCGCCGACGACCACCCCACCGTTCTCGAGCGGACTGTTCCAGCTCACGCCGAAGTCGTACCGATCGAGGCGCGCGGTCGCGACGAATCCCGCACGGAGCTTCGGTCCCTTGTCGACGCCGTTCTCCCACCAGGGCGTCCACCATTCTCCGGTGCGCCGCACGTCGAGGACGATCGCCCTCTGGACGCCGCGCACAGTGAGCTCGCCCTCGACCATGTACTCGCCCGGGCCGACCCGCTTCACCACGCGGCCGGAGAAACGGATCTCCGGATGGTGCTCGACGTCGAGGAAGTCCGCGCTGCGGAGGTGGGCGTCCCGCTGCGGCTCTCCGGTCCAGAGACCGCGCGCGTCGATCGTGACCTCCGCCGAGCCGCGCAGCGGATCGGCCTCGTCGAGCTCCATCCACCCGTGCACGTCCTTGAAGTGGCCACGCACCTCCGTGACCATCATGTGGCGCACGACGAACTCGACCGACGTGTGGCCGGGCTCGAAGAACCATCTCGACATGTTCTTCCTCCCCGCGGTCTCCGTCTCCTCGTCGATCCGTCCGGGCGACCGACGCCGCGCTCGACCTCTCGCCCAGCCGCGAAGCCTCTCCTCGCGCGCCTGCGACGGATCTCCTGCGCGTCCCCGCTCCAGGAACGCGCCTAGACCGTTGCGCCGCGCCTTAGCTCGCGCAACGGATCGATGAGCGCTGCGGTGACGGCGCCGTCCCTCCGCGCGCACCGAGGGGCGCGCGCGGAGCGCGCTCGATTCAGCAGGGGATCTCGGCACCCCGTCGCGCGTACCACCACCAGGTGAGCGCGATGCACACCGCGTAGTAGGCGACGAACGCGGCGAGCGCCCAGGCCGGCGCCCCCGTGAGCTCCACCGAGACCCCGAACGTCCGCGGCACGAAGAAGGCGCCGTAGGCCGCGACCGCGGAGACGAACCCGACCACGGCGCCGGCCTCCTTGACGGCGTCGCGCTGCCCGTGCGCCTGCGCGACGTCGTCGGGCGCGGCGCGGCGTTGGTGAAACGTGGAGAAGATCACCGGGATCATCCGATAGACCGCGCCGTTTCCGATGCCCGTCGCCGCGAAGAGCACCGCGAACGTCGCGAGGAAGCCGACGAAGCTCCCGGGCGCGCCACCCCGCGGCATGAACGCGACCGCGACGGTGGCGGCGGCCGCCATGACGACGAAGGTCCAGAGGGTCACGCGCGCGCCGCCGAGGCGGTCGGCGAGCCACCCGCCGACGGGCCGCGCCAGGCCACCGAGCAGCGGGCCGAGGAACGCCCATCGCGTCGGGTCGACCGCGGGGAACGCGCCCTGCGTGAGGAG
>DATLJU010000101.1:0-7169 GCA_035538735.1 Anaeromyxobacteraceae bacterium
GCTTCGGGTCCTTCTGGCCGTAGCCGCGCAGCCCGATGCCCTGCCGCAGGTGGTCCATCGCGAGCAGGTGGTCCTTCCACAGCTGGTCGATCGACTGCAGGTAGATGTACTGCTCCCAGCGGCGCAGCACCGGTACGCCGTCCTGGTCGTAGCCGAGCTGATCCTCCTTCGCCCGGTAGGCCTTCTCGACCACGTTGTAGACCTGCTCCTCGACCGCGGCGCGCGCGTCGCCGGCCCGGCCCGAGGGCGGGCCGGCGAACTTCACGTCGAGCCCGAACTGATCCTTCACCAGCGTGGAGAGCGCGTCGAGATCCCACTTGGCCGGCGAGGCGCCCTCGGGGCAGGTGTTCGCCACCATGTCGACGACGAGGTCCTCGATGAGATCGAGCACGTGCTCGCGCTCGTCCTCCCAGCTCCAGACCTTCTCGCGGCGCGTCTTCTTGCGAGTCTTCGGCTCCTCGTCGAACTCGACCACCGGCAGGCCCGCGCCGAACCCGAGCACCATGCGGCGCAGCCGGTAGACCGACTTGCGCTGCTGGTTCATCACGTCGTCGTACTCGAGCAGGTTCTTGCGGATGTCGAAGTTGTGGGCCTCGACCTTCTTCTGGGCGTTCTCGATGGCCTTGGTGAGCCACCGGTGCTCGATCTGCTCGCCCTCCTTCATCCCCAGCGTCTCCATCATCCGGGAGATGCGGTCCGACCCGAAGATGCGCATCAGGTCGTCCTCGAGGGACAGGTAGAAGATCGACGAGCCGGGGTCGCCCTGGCGGCCGCCGCGGCCGCGCAGCTGGTTGTCGATGCGGCGCGACTCGTGGCGCTCGGTGCCGAGGATGTGGAGGCCGCCCAGCGCGGTCACCTCGTCGTGCTCCGCCGCCGTCTGCTGCTTGAGGCGCACCGTCAGCTCGGCGAGGCGCTTCTCCCAGTCCGCGCGGCGCTCGTCGAAGGCGGCCTGCTCCTCGCCCTCCATCGGCGCGTCGGGGGCGGGGCCCAGCTCGTGCTTCGCCATCATCTCGGGGTTGCCGCCGAGCAGGATGTCGGTGCCGCGGCCGGCCATGTTGGTCGAGATGGTGACCGCGCTCTTGCGGCCGGCCTGGGCCACGATCTCCGCCTCGCGCTGGTGGTGCTTGGCGTTGAGGACGTTGTGCGGGACGCCGCGCTTCTTGAGGAGCGAGCTCACCACCTCGCTCTTCGCCACCGAGACGGTGCCGACCAGGATCGGCTGCCCCTTCTTGCTCCGCTCCTCGATCTCGGTACAGAGCGCGTTGAACTTCTCGCGCTCGGTCTTGTAGACGACGTCCTCGGAGTCCTTGCGGATGTTCTTGCGGTTGGTCGGGATGACCACCACGTCGAGCTTGTAGATGTCGGCGAACTCCGCCGCCTCGGTGTCGGCCGTACCGGTCATGCCGGACAGCTTCGAGTACATGCGGAAGTAGTTCTGGAACGAGATGGTGGCGAGGGTCTGGTTCTCGTTCTCGATCTTGACGCCTTCCTTGGCCTCGATCGCCTGGTGGAGGCCGTCCGACCAGCGCCGGCCCGGCATGATGCGGCCGGTGAACTCGTCGACGATGACGACCTCCCCGTCCTTCACGACGTAGTCCACCTCGTGGCGGTAGAGGTGGTGCGCCCGGAGCGCCTGCTCGACGTGGTGCAGCAGCTCGATCTGGTCCGGGTCGTACAGGTTCCCGACCCCGAGCTTCTTCTCCATCTTGCCGATGCCGGAGTCGGTCATCACCACCGTGCGCGTCTTCTCGTCGACGGTGAAGTCCTGGTCCTTGATCATCGACGGGATGACCTGGTTCACGACGTAGTACTTGTCGGTCGCCTCGTCGGAGGGGCCGCTGATGATGAGCGGCGTGCGCGCCTCGTCGATGAGGATCGAGTCGACCTCGTCGACGATGGCGTAGTGGAGCTCCCGCTGCACGTAGTCCTGCAGCCGGAACTTCATGTTGTCGCGCAGGTAATCGAAGCCGAACTCGTTGTTCTGGCCGTAGGTGATGTCGCAGCCGTACTCGTGCTGCCGCTGCTGATCGGTGAGCCCGTGCACGATGACGCCGGTCGAGAGCCCGAGGAAGCGGTAGAGCCGTCCCATCCACTCGGCGTCGCGGCGGGCCAGGTAGTCGTTCACGGTCACGACGTGGACGCCGCGCCCGGCGAGCGCGTTCAGCGCGCAGGGGAGCGTCGCGACGAGGGTCTTCCCCTCGCCGGTCTTCATCTCGGCGATCTTGCCCTGGTGCAGCACGGCGCCGCCGATGAGCTGCACGTCGAAGTGCCGCATGCCGAGCGCCCGCACGCCCGCCTCGCGGACCGCGGCGAACACCTCCGGCATGAGCTCCTCGAGCGGGCGCCCCTTCTGCTGGACCTCCTCCTTCCAGCGGGCCGTCAGGCGCGGAAACTCGTCGTCGGGGAGCGCCTTCATCTTGGCTTCGAGCTCGCCCACCCGCGCGACCAGGGGGACGATTCGACGCAGCTCGCGCTCGTTCTTCGTGCCGACGATCTTCTTGAGGACGTAGTTCAGCATCCGGCGATCCTTAATGGACGTACTGCCTCGAAACGCGCCGAGCGTCCGCGCCATTTCTGGCACGGACGCCCGCGACGGTGGCCGCATCCGGCTGGCTGCCCAGCCCCCGGGCGACCGCGGGGGCCGAAGCTACCCTCTTAGGTAACGCAGGGCCAGACGAAAGCAAAGCGGGGCCGAGCTCAGCCTCGCCAGCACGCCGGCTGGGGCGGGTGCGCCTACTCCAGGATGAACTTGCGGGGGTTCTCGGGGATGCCGTTCACGCGCACCTCGTAGTGGAGGTGCGGGCCGGTCGAGCGGCCCGTGTTCCCGACCGAGGCGACACGGGAGCCGCGCTTCACGTGCTCGCCCAGCTTGGCGAAGATCTCGGACAGGTGCCCGTAGCGGGTCTTCACGCCGTAGCCGTGATCGATGACGAGCACCTTGCCGTACCCGCTGTCGGTCCCCGTGAACACGACGGTCCCGTCGGACGGAGCGTAGACCGGCGCCCCGACCGCCGTCGCGATGTCGAGGCCGCGGTGCATCATCCGCTCGGCGGTGTAGGGGTCGAGCCGCACGCCGAAATCGGACGTCACCCAGCCTCGCGCCGGCCAGAGCGACGGCGTCGAGGCGAGCAGGGACTTCTGGTCGTCGAAGTACTCCTGCAGCTCGCGGAGCGACGACTCCTGGTGCGCCGCCTCCGACTCGAGCGAGGCGAGCCGGGCCGGGAGCGCCGACACGTTCTCCCGCGCGGCGGGGGCGGCGCCGGCGAGCGGCGCCTCGGCGCTCTTGCCGACGGGACCGATGGCGAGGTTTCGCTCCGGGTCCTGCAGCTGCGTGACGGCGGTCCTCAGCTTCGCGTCGAACCGCTCCACCCGGTCGAGCGTGGCCGAGATGTGGGCCACCTTCTCCTGGACGAGCAGGACCTGCGATCGGAGCTGCGCGTTCTCCTCGCGCAGGAGGCGGTTCTCGGTACCGGTGCCGAGCAGGCTGACGTAGTGCCCGAGCGAGAGCAGGCCGACGAGGGCAATGCCGCCCGCCGCGTAGGCGCCGCTGCGCAGCCAGCGGCCGGGTACCCGGAACTTGCGGACCGCCTGCGAGTGGTCGCTGACGACGATCAGGGTGTACTGCTGAGCCTTCGGAGGCGCGGGCATCCCCTCACCGTCTCGGGCCACGTCACGCACTCGCCGAAACTAAGCGCGAGGGTGCGGGCCGGGAAGCGCGGTATGTCCATCCACCGCGTCACGACTGATTTTTCGACCGGTAGCATCCGCCCACCGAGGAGTCAACCAAGCAAGGTGCGAGCGCGGGCGGGGCGCTGGCACTGCCGCACACATTACCCCACGTGAACGACGATCACGGTGATGTTGTCGTCGCCGCCCCGCTCGTTGGCGAGGTCGACGAGCCTCTCCGGCGCGGTCTCCAGGGGCGCGGCGCTCACCACGTCCAAGATCTCCTGGTCGTCGACCAGGTTCGACAACCCATCACAGCAGATGACCAGCCGATCGCCCGACTCGACCTCGAGGCCCATCATGTCGACCGCCACGTCGGCCTCGAAGCCGACCGATCGAGTGATGATGTTCTTGAACCGGCTGTGACGCGCCTCGTCGAGCGTGATCGCGCCCGCCTTGAGCTGCTCGTTGACGAGCGAGTGATCCTCGGACACCTGGTAGATGCGGCCGCGCCGCACCACGTAGCACCGGCTGTCCCCCACGTGAGCGATGAAGGCGTTCTGGCCCGCGACCACGGCGGCCGTGACGGTGGTGCCCATCCCGGCCAGCGCGGGGTCGCCCTGCGCCGCCTGGTAGATGCTCTGGCAGGCGCCCTCCACCGCCTCGCGCAGCACCTCGCGGAGCGGGCTCTCCTCCAGCGGCGCCGGGGTGGTGAACAGCTCGGGCTCGGCCTCGCGCGCCACGCGCATCCGCGCCTGGATGGTCTCGACGGCGAGCCGCGAGGCAGTACCGCCACCGGCGTGACCGCCCATCCCGTCCGCCACGATGAAGAGCCCCAGGTCCTCGTCGACGAGGTAGGAGTCCTCGTTGTGGTCGCGCTTCCGACCGACATCGGTCTGGCCGCGGGCGGCGATCGTCATGGGGTCTCGGATGGGCGGCTCGCAGACGGATCGTACCAACGCGGGACGCAACCGGTCAACGCGCGCGGAGCACCCGGCCGCTTTACTGGGCGCGAAGGCGCACCTTTCCGGCACGCCGCGCTGCGGTGCGTATGACCCGGGCACGTCGGCCCGACGCGGCGGCAGGAGCCGCGCGGGCCGCCGCCAGCAGCGCCCGCGCGTGCTCGAGGGCGGACGGGGTCAGGGTCGCACCCGCCACCATCCGCGCCACCTCGTCGCGACGCTCGTCGGCCGTGGCGAGCGAGACGACGCCCGTGGCGGTCCGCCCCCCCTGGACCCGCTTCTCGACGCGCAGGTGCCGGTCGGCGAACGCGGCCACCTGCGGGAGGTGCGTCACGCACACGACCTGGCGCTCCTGCGAGACCTCGGCGAGCAGCCGCCCCACCGCGTCGGCCACCGCGCCCCCGATCCCTGCGTCCACCTCGTCGAACACGTAGGTGTCGACCGGATCGGTGCGGGCGAGCGCCCGCTTCAGAGCGAGCAGCAGCCTCGACAGCTCGCCTCCGGACGCGACGCGCGCCAGCGGGCGCGGCGGCTCGCCCGGGTTGGGCGCGATGAGGATGCGCGCGCGCTCCGCCCCGTCCTTCCCGAGCGCCGCGCCGGCGTGCTCGAGCGCCGTCTCCGGCGCGAAGAACTCCACCTCGACGCGGCATCGCGCCATCGCGAGCGCGGCGAGCTCGCGCCGCACCGCGCGGACGAGCGCGTCCGCCGCCGCGCGGCGCGCCTCGGACAGGGCGGCGGCGAGCGCGCGCGCCTCCGCACCCGCGTCTCGCGCGATGCACTCGAGCCGCTGCAGCTCGCCGGCGTCGTTCTCGACCTCCGCCAGCTCGGCGCGCATGCCCTCCGCCCGCGCCAGCGCGGCGTCGAGCGTCCCGCCATGCTTCCGCGCCAGCGCCCGCAGCACCTCGAGCCGCTCCGTCACCTCCGAGAGCCGCTCGGGGTCTCCCGCCGCGGCCTCGGCGTAACGCGCCAGGGAACGTCCCGCCTCGTCGAGCTCGGCGGCGGCGGAGCGCAGGAGCGTGAGCGGTGCATCGAGGCGGGGATCGAGCTGAACCGCCTCGGCCAGGGATCTCGCGGCCCGCCCCACCCGCTCCGTGGCGCTCCCTTCCTCGGCGTAAACGGCTGCCTCCGCCTCGCGCGCGGCCGCGCGCAGCCGCTCGGCGGAAGCGAGCACCTGCCGCTCGCGGTCGAGGTCGAGCTCCTCACCGGGCCGCGGCCGCGCCGCGTCGATCTCGCGGAGCTGGTAGGCGAGCCAGTCGGCGCGCCGCGCGCGCTCCTCGCGCGCGGCCACGAGCTCGGCGCGACGCCGCTCGGCGGCCGCGAGCGCCTGGTGAGCGGCGCGGTAGCGGGCGAGGAGGCCACCCTCTCCGTCCACACCCGCGGAGGCGTCGAGGATCGAAAGGTGGGTCGCCTCGTCGAGGAGCGCCACGTGCTCGTGCTGTCCGGTGAGATCGACGAGCCCGCGCAGCGCCGACTCGAGCATCCCGACGGTGCAGAGCGCCCCGTTCACGAACGCCCGCCCGCGCCCGCTCCGCGTCGCGACGCGCCGGACGAGCACCTCTCCACCCCCGGCGGGAACGGGCAGCCCGGCCTCGCGGAGCCGCTCCAGCGCCGGATGGCTGGGGGACAGCTCGAAGAGCGCCTCGACCACCGCTTCCTCCGCGCCCTCACGGAGCGCGTCGGCGCTCATCCGTCCGCCCAGGACGAGGTGGAGCGCCTGCAGCAGGATGGACTTCCCGGCGCCGGTCTCACCGGTGAGGACGTTGAGGCCCGGCCCGAGGTCAACCTCGACCTGATCGACCACGGCGAGCCCGGAGATGCGCAGGGTCGTGAGCATGCGCGGGAGTATGAGGCGCAGGTCCGACACTGCGCAAATTTTCAGTGGTGGACCCGTTCAGGTTACGTCTGCGACCCCCGAGGTCGAGGTCGGGGTCGGGTCGGGGTCGGGTGGTCGGCGCACTTGACCTCGCCTGCGCCGTCGGCGCGCTCGCCCCGGAGCCCGCACGGCGGGCCCAGGTGCTCGCGGTCCGCGTGAAGCGGATGCTCCGCGCGCTCTCGCGCTGAGCTTCACCTCACGAGAGGAGTGAGCAGCGCAACCACGCGAGACGCGAGCCGCGCCACCTCGGAGGCGCTGCCTGCGCTCGCATCGCCCGCGAGCGCCGCGATCTCGACCGCCGCCGCGGCCTCCACGGCCTCGGCGCGGGCAACGGCGAAGGCGCGCGCCTTGTCGCCGCGCGTGACGCGCCCCGCGCCCTCTGCGCAGTTGAGGCACGCGCTCTTGGCGGACCTGAGCGCCTCGTCGCGGAGCTTGGCGTCGCGGACGGACGCTTTGCGCACCGCAAGCAGGAGCTCCACGGCCGCCCCATAAGCGACGAGCCGGTGATGCGGGAGGACCACGGAAGTAACTGGAAGCAGCGTGTCGTTCATGGCGTCGGCCCCTTTCACCCGCTGACAAGGGGCCGACGCCTTGAACGCGTCGCGGACCTCGTGCGAGGGCGACGCCCCGGTGCAGGCGCAGTGACGTCGCAGGCGGCACGAGCCTGC
>DATLJU010000102.1:0-9796 GCA_035538735.1 Anaeromyxobacteraceae bacterium
GGAGGCGGTGCTCGCCCGGCTCGGCGACGCGGTGCGCTTCTACAAGATCGGTTTGCAGCTCTTCGTCGCCGCGGGGCCCGACGTCGTCAAAATGGTGCAGGCGCGCGGCGCCGACGTCTTCCTCGATCTCAAGCTCCACGACATCCCGAACACCGTCGAGGGCGCGGCGCGGAGCGCGGCCCGGAGCGGTGCGGCGCTGCTCACGGTCCACGCCGGCGGCGGGGCGGAGATGATCGCGGCCGCGGTGCGCGGCGCCGGCCCCGGCGTGCGCGTGCTCGCCGTGACCGTCCTGACGAGCCTCGACGCCGCGGCGCTGGAGGCGGTCGGCCTGGCCGGTCCGCCCGAGGCGGCGGTGGTCCGGCTGGCACGGCTGGCCGTGGACGCCGGGGCGGGTGGGCTCGTCTGCTCCCCCCTCGAGGTCGCGGCAGTGCGCGCCGCGGTCGGACCCGAGCCGCTCCTGGTCGTGCCCGGCGTCCGGCCCACCGGCGCGGCGCTTGGCGACCAGTCGCGGGTCGCGACGCCCGAGGCCGCGGTGCGGGCCGGCGCCGACGTCCTGGTGCTCGGGCGCCCGCTGCGCGACACGCCCGATCCCGCGGCGGCGGCGCGCGCCATTGCCGCCGCCCTTTGACGGGGACCGCCTGCGTTCGCCCTTCGACTACGGGCTCGCCTGACGGCGAGCACCGAACAGCAGCTGCATCTCATCGTACGCGATGGCGTCCTCCGCGAGCGCGGCGTACGTGCCCGTCGAGGACAGCTCGCGCGCGATCCGGCGCGCGCGGCCGTAGGCGGCGCGCGCGATACCCGAGCCGAAGCTCACACGGCGGACGCCCAGGCGCGCGAGCTCCTCGAGCGAAGGGGACGCCGGCGTGCCCAGCACGTTGAGCGGCCCGCGCACCTCGCGCGCCAGGCGGGCGATGGCGTCGCGCTCCGTCACGAAGGGCACGAACGCGCAGTCCGCGCCCGCGGCGAGGTAGGCGTTGGCGCGACGCACCGCCTCCGCGAGGCGCTCCTCGGGCGGCAGCTCGGCCGCGGCCGCGGCGTCGGTCCGGGCATTCACGACCAGCGGAACGCCCGAGGCCTCGGCAACGCGCCGGATCGCCGCCACGCGCTCGACCTGGGGGTCGAGCGGGAGCAGGCGGCCATCGGTCGCGTCCTCCAGGTTCAGGCCGACCGCTCCCGCCGCGAGGACGCCGGCGGCGGTCTCGACCGCGTCCGCCGCGGTCGCCCCGTAACCCGCCTCGACGTCGGCCGTCACCGGGACCGCCACCGCCGCCGCGATGCGGCGGACCATGTCGAGCATCTCGGCCCGCGCGATGCGCTCGCCGTCCGGGTACCCGAGGGCGTACGCCACGCCGGCGCTGGAGGTCGCGATGGCAGGCGCGCCATGGGCGGCGAGGACGCGCGCGCTGCCCACGTCCCAGGCGTTGGGGAGCACGAGCAGGCGCGTCCCCCCGTGGAGCCGGCGCAGCAGTTCGGCCTTCTCGCGCATCGTGGCGGTCATGTCGCGATCGTTAACTCCGACCGCACGGCGCGGCAGCGTCGTCGTCGCCCTTCGACGACGCGCCGCCTGCGGCGGCGCGGGGCCTGTCCTGAGCGTAGGCCGCGTAGCGGCCGAAGCCGAAGGGCCCAGGGCGAACGGACCTTGGGTCTGCCGCTACCGCCCGGCGCGCCTGAGCAGCACGTACAGCGCGCCCGCTCCGCCGTCCACCGGACGCGCGGTCGCGAAGGCGAGCACGTGGCGCCCGAAGCGCGCCGTCGCGAACCAGGTCCTGACGGCGTCCTTCAAGATGGGCACCTGGTCCCTCGAGTGCAGGCCGCGGCCGTGGACGAGCAGCACGCACCGCTTGCCGGCGCTGCGCGCCTGGCGCAGGTAGCCGTCGACGGCGCCCTTCGCCTCCTCGCGCGTCATCCCGTGGAGGTCGAGGTGACCCTGCACCGCGAACTCGCCGCGGCGGAGCCGCCGCACGATGGCGGGGTCGAGGCCGGGCACCCGCCCCTCGATGAACTCGTCCGTGTCGGCGAGGTCGAACGGGGCGTCTCCGGACACGAGCGCCTCGAGCTCGTGCAGGGCGTCGAGATCGGGGTGCCAGAACTTCTCGTGCGCGGGCGCGGGCTGCGGAGGTGCGACGCGGTCTGGGCCGCTCGCCAGGCGCTCCACCCCCGCCAGTGCGCTCGCCCAGAGCTCGTCGTCGGACGCCTCGCGCGGCGGGGGCGGGGGCGGCGGGGGAGGCGCTGGGGCCGCGCGCTCCGGGGGCCGCGCCACGCGCTCCTTCAGCTTCGCGAAGGGCGCGTGGAACGGCTGCTCTCGCTGCTTCCTCGCCACGGCCGAACTATAAGCGAGCGCTGCATGGATGCCGAGGTCCAGTGTCCCTACTGCGGCGAGTGGGTGACCATCTTCGTCGACCCGGGCGGTGGTGGGACGCAGTCGTACGTCGAGGACTGCCCCGTCTGTTGCCGTCCGTGGCTCGTCCACGCGGTCGAGGAGGAGCCGGGCGGGTTCGCGGTCGCGGTGGCGCGGCAGGACGCGTGAGGGCCTGTCCGCCCGTGTGGGGGTGGCGCGCCTCGGCGCGGCGAAAGTTCACAAGGTTCAGCCTTGACTGAACTATTTGAACGCATCAAGGTCCGGCGCGTGGGCGCCAGGACCTCACGCGAGCTGCAGCACTTCGTGGAGGAGACGGGTCTCTTCTACGAGCACCTCGGCCTGCCTCGCATGGCTGGGCGGATCATCGGTTGGCTGCTCGTATGCGAGCCGCCGCAGCAGAGCATGGCCGAGCTGGCGCACGCGCTGAGCGGCAGCAAGGCCTCCATGAGCACCATGACCCGCCTGCTCGTGCGGTTCGGGCTCGTCGAGCGGGTGCGCCTGCCCGGCGCGCGCTGCGACCAGTTCCGTATCCGGCCCGGCATGTGGGCCGACACCGTGAAGGCGCGCCTCGACAGCTACCGTCAAGGACGCGAGCTGGCCGACCGCGGCCTGGCCGCCCTCGCCGGCCGCCCGCAGCCGGCGCGCGCTCGCCTCCAGGAGGTGCGCGACATGTACGCCTGGTACGAGCTCGAGATGCCCAAGCTCCTCGCGCGCTGGGAGCGCGAGCAGGGCGCGCGCGTCCGCAAGAGGAACGCATGACCCCCATCGTCGCGGTCGAGGACGTCTCCAAGGTCTACAAGCTCGGCAAGACGGAGGTGCCGGCGCTGCGGGGCGTCTCGCTCCGCGTCGAGCCCGGCGAGTTCCTCTCCATCGCGGGGCCTTCGGGGAGCGGCAAGACCACGCTCCTCAATCTCATCGGCTGCGTCGACGTGCCCACCGCCGGGAGCGTCCTCGTCGACGGCAAGGACACGAAGGACCTGTCCGAGCGCGCGCTCACCGAGCTGAGGCTGCACCGCATCGGCTTCATCTTCCAGACCTTCAACCTGGTGCAGGTGCTGTCGGTGTTCCAGAACGTCGAGTTCCCGCTGCTGCTCCAGGGCGGCCTGACGCGCAGGGAGCGCGACGGGCGCGTGCGCTCGCTGCTCGACGCGGTCGGGCTGTCCGAGCACGTGCGGCACCGCCCGAGCGAGCTGTCGGGCGGGCAGCGGCAGCGCGTGGCCGTCGCGCGCGCCCTCGTCACGCGCCCGCCGCTCGTGCTCGCCGACGAACCGACCGCCAACCTCGACTCCCAGACCGGCGGGACCATCATCGACCTCATGAAGGACATGAACCGGAGGGACGGCACGACCTTCGTCTTCTCCACCCACGACCCGAAGGTCATGGCGCACGCCACGGCCGTCGTCCGCATCGCCGACGGCCAGATCGCCGGCCGCGAGGACGTCTCGGCCGCGGCCGCCGGAGGAGGGTAGATGCGCTCTCGCGCCGGCGCGGCGGGCGTCCTCCTCCAGATCGCCTTCCGCAACCTCTTCGCGTCCCGCGCCAAGACGTTCATCGTCGGCGGCATCATCCTGGTCGGCGCGCTCCTCGTGGTGGTGGGGAGCTCGCTCCTCGACACGGTCGACCGCGGCATGCGCGGCAGCATCCAGGGCAGCCTGGCCGGGCAGCTCCAGGTGTACGACGCGCGCTCCAAGGACGACCTGGCGCTCTACGGCGGGATGATGGGCGAGTCGCAGCTCGAGCCGATCCAGAACTTCGCCGGGCTCAAGGCCGTGCTGGAGCGTGTGCCCAACGTGAAGAGCGTCGTCCCGATGGGGATCGACCAGGCCATGATCTCGACCGGCAACGAGTTCGACGTCGCGCTGGAGAAGCTGCGCGACGACGTGCGCCGGCGGCTGGCCGGCGACTCCGCCCCGGAGCTCGCCGCCCGCTACGAGGCGCACAAGGCGCACATCCGGCGCATGGCCCTCCTGCTGCAACAGGAGCTGCGGCAGGCGCGCGCCATCGCCGACGAGAAGCTCATCCGGGAGCGCGCCCGCGAGCGCGAGGACCTGGCGCGGGCGGTCGGCGACGACTTCTGGGCCGGCTTCGACGCCGACCCGCTCTCGAGCCTCGAGTTCCTGGAGAACCGCATCGCGCCGCAGTCGCTCTCGGGCGGCTTCATGTTCATCCGCTACGCCGGCACGGATCTCGACGCGTACCGGCAGGCATTCGACCGGATGCGGATCGTGGAGGGCGGGCCGGTGCCGAAGGGCCAGCGCGGCATCCTGCTCGGGAAGCTCTACGCGGAGGACTGGCTCAAGCTCAGGACGGCGCGGCGGCTCGACAAGATCCGCGACGCGCTCCACGTGCAGCGCAGGCGCATCGCCAAGGACGAGGAGCTGCAGCGCTGGGTGAAGGAGAACCAGACCGCCACGCGCGACATCCTGCTCCAGCTCGATCCGATGCGGGCCGAGGAGGCCACGGCGCGGCTGCGGCAGGCGCTCGGCTCGACCAAGACCGACCTGCACGATCTGCTGGTGGAGCTCTTCACGACCGACGACGACAACTTCGACGCGCGGTACGCCATCTTCTACGATCGCCTGGCCCCGCTGCTGCAGCTCTACATGGTGCGGGTGGGGGACACCATCACCATCAAGGCGCCGTCCAAGTCGGGCTACATGAGCTCGGTCAACGTGAAGGTCTACGGTTTCGTCGAGTTCCGCGGCCTCGAGAAGTCGACCGTGGCCGGCATCATGAGCCTCATGGACCTCGTCTCCTGGCGCGACCTGTACGGCTACCTCACCGCCGAGAGGGCGGCCGAGATCCGCGCCATCAAGCAGGGGGTCGGGGCCCGCGACGTCTCGCGCGACCGCGCCGAGGCGGAGCTGTTCGGTGCGGCCCCCGCCGCGGCCGAAAGGGCGCAGGCGGTCCGCATCGACGACCCGGTCCTGTCCGGCGTGGCGAAGAAGAACGCGGACGACGAGCTCTTCTCACGCGTCTACTCGCAGGCCGAGATCGACGGCGGGGTGGCCCTCAACGCGGCGCTGACCCTGCGCGACCCCAGCCGGCTGCGCGAGACGGCGCGCGACGTGAGGGCGGCCCTGGAGTCGGCGGGGCTGAAGATGAAGGTGGTCGACTGGCAGCAGGCGTCCGGCATGGTCGGCCAGTTCGTCTCGCTGGCGCGCATCATCCTCTACACGGCCGTCTTCATCATCTTCGCGGTGGCGCTGGTGATCATCAACAACGCCATGGTGATGGCCACGCTGCAGCGGGTGAAGGAGATCGGGACCATCCGCGCCATCGGCGCGCAGAAGCGCTTCGTGCTCTCGATGCTGCTGCTCGAGACCACCGCGGTCGGGGTCGCCTTCGGAGCGGCCGGCGCGGCGCTCGGCGCGGGTGTGGTGTGGCTCATCCGCGTCCGCGGCGGCATCCCGGCCACGAACGACCAGCTCAACTTCTTCTACTCGGGGCCGAGCCTCATGCCGCGGCTCGGTACCGCCAGCCTGGGCGTCTCGCTCGTCATCGTGATGGTGGTGAGCGTCCTCTCCGGCATCTACCCGGCCCTCCTCGCCACCCGCGTCACGCCGCTCGAGGCGATGCAGTCTGACGACTGACCCACGGACCATGATCCTCGTCGACCTCCAGATCGCGGGCCGCAACCTGCTCAAGCACACGAAGCGCAACCTTCTGCTCGGCGGCGCGGTCGCGGCCGTCACGCTCCTGCTGGTCGTCATGGGCGGGCTCATCGAGGGCATGCGGGCGGCCATGATGGAGTCGGCCACCACGCTCATGACCGGCCACGTCAACGTGGGCGGCTTCTACAAGGTGACCTCCGGCAACTCGGCTCCGCTCGTGAGCGACTGGCAAAAGGTGCTGGAGGACACGCGCCGGCTGGTGCCGGAGCTCGAGTACTTCACGGTGCGGGTGCGCGGCTGGGCGAAGGGTGTCTCCGATCGCGCCTCGATGGACCTCGTCCTGGGCGGCGTCGAGATCACCCGTGAGCCGCGCTTTCGCCAGGTGGTGCAGGTGAAGGAGGGGAGCCTCTCCGAGCTCGAGCAGCCCAACACGCTGCTCCTGTTCGAGGACCAGGCGCGGCGGCTCGAGGTGCGGGTGGGGGACGTCATCACGCTCTCCGCCCCCACCGCCCGCGGCATGAACAACACGGCCGACCTGCGGGTGGCGGCCATCGCGCGCAACGTCGGGATCCTCTCCTCGTTCAACGCCTACCTCCCCGCCGAGACGCTGCGCCGGCTCTACCAGCTCAACGACGCGACGACCGGCGCGATCCACCTCTACCTCAAGGACCCGAGCCGGTCGGCGCAGGTGGCGGCCCGGCTCCGCACCGGGCTGGCGCAGGCGGGCTGGCGCGTGATGGACCCCGATCCGCGGCCCTACTGGGAGAAGCTGTTCGGCAAGGTGAACGCCGAGGACTGGACCGGACAGAAGCTCGACGTCACCACCTGGGAGGACGAGATGACGTTCCTCTCGTGGATCCTGTCCGCCATCCTCAGCATCACCGCCGTGCTCATCTTCGTGCTCCTCGTCATCGTCGTGGTCGGCATCCTGAACACCCTCGCCATCGCGATCCGCGAGCGGACGCGCGAGATCGGGACGCTGCGCGCCATCGGCATGCAGCGCCGGAAGGTGGCCTGGCTGTTCTTGCTCGAGGCGGCGCTGCTCGGGCTGGCGGGCACGACGGCCGGCGCGGCCGCCGGCGTCGCCCTGTGCGCGGTCATCGACGCGGCGCACCTGGCGGTGCCGGAGAGCGTCCAGATGTTCCTCATGCAGCAGCACCTCACGCTGGCGGTCCAGGCGAGGTCGGTGGTCGGCGACGCGCTCTTCGTCGCGGCGGTCACCACCGTGGCCGCGCTCCTCCCCGCCCTCCACGCGGCGCGGCTCCGGCCGGTCACCGCCATGCACCACATCGGGTGAGACACGCATGATCTCCCACTCGGTCCGCGCGGCAGCGGCGCTCCTGGCGCTCACCGCCGCGCTCCCCGCCGCCGCGCTCACGCAGCAGGAGGCCGACGCGCTCGTGAAGCTCGTCGATCAGCGGCAGCGCAGCTCGGGCGACTACAAGGCGCTCTGCTACATGGAGGCCAAGGAGAAGGACAAGACCGACGTCGTCTACGAGCTCGTCGTGTACCGGCGCGAGGCGGAGGAGAAGCTGATGCTCCTCTTCACGCGCCCGAAGAGCGAGGCGGGGAAGGGCTACCTCCGCCTCGACAAGAACCTCTGGCTGTACGACCCCGCCACGGGCCGGTGGGAGCGGCGCACCGAACGCGAGCGCATCGGTGGCACCGACACGCGTCGCGGCGACCTCGACGAGTCGCGCCTGGCGGAGGAGTTCACCGCGAAGTGGGAGGGCGACGAGAAGCTGGGCGCGTACTCGGTCCACAGGTTGCTGCTCGACGTGAAGCCGGGCGTCGACGTCGCGTTCCCGCGCATCCGGCTCTGGATCGACGCCGCCACCGGCAACGTGCTGAAGCGCCAGGAGCTGGCCCTCTCCGGCCGGCTGATGCGGACCGGCTACTACCCGAGGTGGAAGAAGCTGTTCTCCGAGTCGAAGGGCGCCGACGTCTGGTTCCCGGAGGAGATGCGCTTCTACGACGAGGTGGAGAAGGCGAACTCGACGCTCATCCTCATCCGGCAGGTCGATCTGCGCTCGCTCGACGCGAACATGTTCACCAAGGCCTGGCTCGAGTCGAAGAGCCGGTAGGCGCTCATCGCGATTCATCCGCCCTCTCCCCCACCGGGGGAGAGGCCGGAGAGGGGGCGGGACCGATGATGATCCGGACGGTGTTGCTCTCGCTACTCGTCGTGGGCTCTGCGCAAGCCCAGGAACGCCCTAGCGAGGGCGAGCTGTTCGGAGAGCCGCCAGCGAAACCCGCGGAGCAGGCCCCTCTCCCCAGCCCTCCCCCCGCGAGCGGGGGGAGGGAGCAGCCGCCGGAGGAGCGGCTGGGCTCGTTGCTCAGCCGCACCGAGAACCCGCTGCAGATCGGCGGCCAGCTCTACCTGCGCTCGCTCTTCCTCGCGACCGAGGGTCAGCCGCCGTCGAAGTGGACGTTCAGCGTGCCGTCGCTCCTCGACGTCTACCTCGACGCCCGGCCGAGCGACCGCGTGCGCGGCTTCGTCCTCGGCCGCATGCAGTACGATCCAACAATCGATCCGAACGCGCCCGGGCCCTTCGGCACGGCGCCGCCGGCGAACCCGCACGTCCTCCTCGACCAGCTCTGGTTGAGCTTCGACGTGGAGCGCACCGCCTTCGTCACCGCCGGCAAGCAGCACGTGAAGTGGGGCGTCGGCCGGTTCTGGAACCCCACCGACTACCTGCACACGGTCTTCCGCAACCCGCTCGAAGTCTTCGACCCGCGCACGGGGACGGCGATGGTGAAGGTGCACGTCCCGTGGGAGCGGGAGGGCTGGAACTTCTACGGGTTCGCCATCCTCGAGCCCCTCACCTCCTACGCTGCCACGGGCGCGGCCGCGCCCGGCACCCTGGGAGGAGTGGGCACGATGCAGGCGACCCCCAACCCGAACGCGCAGCACGTCGGCGGCATCGGCGGCGCGGCGCGCGCCGAGATCGTGCTCGGCCCGTCGGAGGTCGGTCTGGGGGTGGTGGCGCAGCGGGGCCACAAGCCGCGGTTCGCCGTCGACGCGTCGGCCGGCGTCCTCGAGCTCGACTTCTACGGCGAGGCGGCGATCAAGACTGGGAGCGAGATCCAGCTCTACCAGCCGATCCCGGGCGTACCGCCCACCGCCGACATCAACGTCCGGTACCAGCCGTACGAACCGTCCGGCCTCACGCCCCAGGTCACGGGCGGCGTGCGCTGGCAGCACAAGTACTCCGACGAGGACTACTTCGAGGTCGGGGCCGAATATTTCTACAACCGCGTCGGCTACGAGGACCCCGCCATCTACCCCTGGCTCCTCGCCAACTCCGCCTTCCAGTTCTTCTACGTGGGCAAGCACTACGCCGGCGTCTACCTGTACCTGCCGAACCCCGGCTCCTGGAACAAGACCACGTTCATCCTCACGACGCTGGGCAACCTCTCCGATCAGAGCTTCGTGACGCGGCTCGACTACAACGTCCTGCTGCTCACCTACCTGCGCCTCGAGGTGTACGGTCAGGTGCACTACGGGACGGCCGCGGGCGAGTTCCGCCTCGCCATCCCAGCCCTGTCGGTGGCGGGGGCGCAGGTGTTCGCCGGGCAGGGCGCGCAGGTCTTCGACGCCGGCGTGAATCTCCGGGTGGCCCTCTAGCGCGCGCGCTTCCGGGCCGCGCCGCCCGCGCGCCGCGCGCCGGTCTTGCCGGCGCTGCGCCCAGCCTTGCGCTGGGTCGCCCCTTTCCGCGGCACCTTCACGCCGGCACGCCGCGCCTGGGAGAGGCCGATCGCGATGGCCTGCTTCGGGTTCTTGGCGCGGCCCTGGCCGCGCTTCTCCTTGTGCAGCTGC
>DATLJU010000103.1:0-3326 GCA_035538735.1 Anaeromyxobacteraceae bacterium
GGCCGCGGACGACGCCGCCGTGGCGGCCACGCCAGCGGCGCCCAGTCCCGCCGGTGCGTCCGCCGCGGCCGCGCGCTGATCGCGGGAGGCCCCGCACCGGACATCCCCGTCCGTTTCTGCGCGAAACCCGGCCGATAACGCCGTGGCGCCCGACGCGCCCTGGGCTAGCTGTCCAGGCGGGCACGGAGGGCGATCATGAGAGCGAGGCTCGCAGCGGTTTTCGTCGTCGTGGTGGGGCTAGGCCTGGGGTTCGCTACAGGCGGTCAGGGAGCGGAGGACCGCGGGCTCATTGCGGCGGCGTCGCAGCCGGGCAAGCAGGTCATCGCGCGGGTCTGGCACGGCAAGACCCCGCGCGATAAGGCCGACGCGTACGAGAAGTACCTGGCAGGGGCCATCACCAAGTTCCCGAGCATCAAGGGAAATCTCGGCTATCAGCTCATGCGTATCGACGGCGGCCCCGATGGCGACCAGTACACGGAGTTCCAGGTCATCTCGTACTGGGAGTCCCTCGACGCGATCCATGCGTACGCGGGCCAGGACATCCGGCGCACCCGCGATCTGCCCCGCGACCGGGAGTTCCTCGTCGGCATGGAGCCCAATGTCCGGAACTACGAGCTACGGGTCAACGCGATACGGCCCTGACGTCTACTTCCTGGTCCTGCCCGGGACCATGCTGCTCGACTTCGCGGGGACCTCGGAGACGCTCCGCGTCGCGGCGGACTTCGGGGCTCCGTTCCGGATTCACTTCGTCGGCCCGGCCGATCGACCCCGCACCTCCATCGGGCTCGCGCTCGCCGGCGTGGAGCCGCTCCCGGGCAGGCTCCCGCCGGGCGCCATCGTCGTCATCCCCGGGGTCGAGAAGTCGGCGCGAGACTACCGGCGGCCGGAGGCGCGCCACGCGGCGACCTGGCTGGCGCGCAGCGTCGGCCCCGACCAGCTCCTGTGCACGGTCTGCTCGGGCGCGTTCCTCGCCGCCGAGAGCGGGCTCCTCCAGGATCACGCCTGCACGACGCACCACACGCTGACGCGGCGCCTCGCGGCCGAGCACCCGCGGCTCAGGGTCGTGGACAACCGCATCTTCGTCCGCGACCGGAACGTCCTCACGAGCGCCGGCGTCACCGCCGGCGTCGACCTCGCGCTCCACCTCGTCTCCGAGGTGGCCGGGCCTTTGCTCGCGGTCGATGTGGCGCGCCTGCTCGTGCTGTACTTCCGGCGCTCCGGCAGCGACCCGCAGCTCTCGCCCTGGCTCCTGCACCGCAACCACATCGACCCGCGCGTGCACGCGGCACAGGATCTCGTCGTGCGCGATCCGGCGCACGGTTGGACGATCCCGGAGCTGGCGCGCCGAGCCCACACGAGCCCCCGCCACCTCGATCGACTGTTCAACACGTACGCCGGGATCTCGCCGCTCGCCTACCTCCGCAAGATCCGCTCCGCGACCGCCCGCGAGCTCCTGCGCGAGCCGGGCGCGAGCGTGGAGCGCGTCGCGGAGACGGTAGGCTTCTCGTCCGCCGAGCAGCTCCGCCGCGCCTTCCGGCGCTTCGAGCACGCCCGCCCCATCGACGTGCGGCTCGAAGAGCCGCGTGGCGAGAAGTCCGGCCCTCACCCCCCCGCGGCGCGCAGCGCGGCGTCGTAGTCCGGCTCCTGCCCGATCTCGGGGACGAGCTGGCGGTAGACGATCTTGTCGTCGGCGTCGAGCACGACCACGGCGCGCGCCGCCAGCCCGGCGAGCGGCCCATCCTGGATGAGGACGCCGTAGTCCAGCGCGAAGCTCTTCGACCGCATCATCGACAGCGGCACCACGTTCTGGAGACCCTCGGTGGTGCAGAACCGCTTCTGCGCGAAGGGCAGGTCGCCCGAGACCACGAGCACGACCGTGTTGGCGAGCGCTCCTGCGCGCTCGTTGAACTTGCGGGTGGAGGTCGCGCAGACGGACGTGTCGAGGCTGGGGACGATGTTCAGGATCTTGCGCTTGCCGCGGTACGCACCGAGCGAGACGTCGGCGAGGTCGCCTGCGACGAGACGGAAGTCGGGCGCCTTGGCGCCGACCGCGGGCAGGTCGCCGTTGGTGTGGATGGGATTGCCCTTCAGCGTGATGTTGGCCATGGCGTGAGCCCCTGAGCTGGAGTGAGCCGGCATGGTGCACCAGGTGGGCATCTCCTGCACGAACCTGACGGGGCGTGGGGCGCCGCGTTGTGCGCTCATGTGGCGAGCCGCACTCGCTCTGGCGCTGTGCGCGGCGTCCGTGCCCGCCTGGCCCGAAGAGGCCCAGCCCCTCACGGTCGACGTGCCGGTCACCGCGGCCGTCACGGCGGGTGGGTTCGCTCTGTGGGGTGCGGGCGAATTGGCGAAAGGGGAGCTGACCCCGCCGTCGTGCCGCTGGTGCGAGCCGCCGGCGCTGGATCGACACGCGCGCGCGGTGGTCCTCTGGTCCGACCCGAGCGCCGCGGGCCTCCTCTCCGACGTCCTGCTGGTCGCGCTCCCCGCCTCGCTGGCCGCGGCCGATTACCTGTTCGCGTCGCGAGACCTCCGGACGGCTTCCGAGGATGTGCTCGTGTCCATGGAGGCGATCTCGCTCGCCGCCGCCGCCACGGCGGTTGCGAAGCCTGCCGTCGCGCGCCGGCGGCCGGCGGCCTGGGCGGCCGGCGTGCGCACCAGCCCAGACGACGACCGCGCCTTCTTCTCCGGTCATGTGGCGACGGCCTTCGCCGCGGCGGGAGCGTTCGGAACGGTGGCTCACCTGCGCGGCTATCCGGAATGGCGGGCCGTGTACGCGGTCGGCTTCGGCGTCGCGACCACCATCGGATACCTCCGCATGGCGGCAGACGAGCACTGGTTGACCGACGTCGCGGCCGCCGCAGCCGTGGGGACCGCCCTGGGGATAGGGGTGCCGCTCTTGTTCCACCAGGGCAAACAGGAGGAGACGTGGACCGTCACGCCTTGGCCAGGTGTGACGGCGGGCCTCCGCTTACGGATGACGTTCTGAATCCGCAAAAGATGAAGCAAGCCATCGCTGTCTCCGACCGCGCGCACCGGCCCTACACTGCGTGACGATCGATCGCACCCAATTGCGTCGACCCCCGCAACGGATGTCGCGTTCTGGCGGTGGCGGGAGTTGTACTCGATGCCGTCGCCCACTCACTCGCGGGGAAAACCATGAAATTCGGGAAATTCAGATTGAACTTCACGGCGTCGATCGTCGCCACGGGCGCCCTCGTGGTGGTCGGCTGCGGAAGTGCCTCGACCAAGGCCTCGTCGAGCAAGACCGTCACCGCGTCCAGCGGCGGGACGTTGACCGCGGGCGTGGCGACGCTCACCATCCCGCC
>DATLJU010000104.1:0-7071 GCA_035538735.1 Anaeromyxobacteraceae bacterium
GGTACGGCGCCGCGGGGCTACGCTTCCGTCATGTCGAACCCGGAATGCGGTCTCGCCCGCGCCGCCGGCCAAGGCGCGTATGCGGTCGTGTTCACGTCGATCCGCACCGAGGGTGACCAGGGCTACGAGCAGACCTCGGACGAGATGCTGGCGCTCGCGGCCGCGCAGCCCGGCTATCTCGGCGTGGAATCGGCGCGCGGCCCGGATGGCCTCGGCATCACCGTGTCGTACTGGCGCGACCTGGAGGCCATCCGGGCCTGGAAGGCTCACGCGGATCACCGCGCGGCCCAGCGCGCTGGCCGCGAGCGCTGGTATCGCGCCTACCGAATACGGGTGTGCCGCATCGAGCGCGAGTACGGGTTCGAGCGCGAGGGTTGACCTAGTGCCGCTCCGCCGAAGTGAAGAGCCAATTCACTGTACGTCTGCTCCGCGGCACTTCGCGGGGAAGGCTCCGGGGCTTGCAGGAAAGCCGCAAGCTCCGGGCCCTCCCCGCGGGCCCTACCGGGGGAGGCGGGGGCGCCGCCTCCCCCGAACCCCCACCCGCGTGGCGCGCGTCCGATGGGCTCACTTCTTCCGACGCGCCACTAGGCGCGCCCCAGCACGCGGGCCAGGCGTTCGGGCCGGTCGGTCATGATGCCGTCGACGCCCGCCTCGAGCGCGCCGCGCATGTCCGCCTCCTCGTCGACGGTCCAGACGAAGACCGCCAGCCCCTCGGCATGGAGGTGCTCGACCGTGCGCCGGTCCACGACCAGCAGATCGGTCCCCTCCAGCCGCAGCGGCAGGTCCGCGACGTCCCAGCCCGCTGGGCATCCGGTGGCTCCCTCCGAGCGGGCAGCCATGACGTGGCAGGTGGCGGCGCCCTCGGGGAGGAAGTGGCACGCCTCGGGGAGGAGGTCGCGCAGGCGCTCGCCCTGCGCGTCGTGCTGCGAGCCGAGGCACACGCGCTCCACGGCACCCGCGGCCCGGATCACCGCCACGAGCGCCGTCGCCAGGGCTGGGTCCGGCGTCTTCGCCTCGATGTTCATCCGCATCCCGGGGAACCGATCGAGGAGCTCGGCGAGGGTCGGCGGTACCACGCCGCGACCGCGCCAGGGATGGCTCCGGCCGTCCGGGGTGTAGGAGAAGCCCGCGTCGAGCCGGCGGATGGCGTCGAGGGCCCGCGCCTCGATCGTGCCCGGCTCGCCGGTGAGCCGCGCCGTGTCCTCGTCGTGGAAGACCACCACCGCGCCGTCGGCGGAGAGGCGCACGTCCAGCTCGAACGCGTCGGCGCCAAGCGCCGCCGCGCGCTCGAAGGCGGGGAGGGTGTTCTCGGGGGCGAGCGCCGCGCCGCCGCGGTGCGCGACGAGCCAAGGCCGGCGCAGGGCCAGGTACGGCTTCAAGGCGCTGGCCACTCGAGCGCTGTCACGCCGTGCCGGGTGCCGCCAGCCCCTCGATGATCCGCACGCGCTCCGACAGGAGCCAGTCGTCCGTGTCGACCTGGATCGCGTCCTCGTGCGTCCCGCCGCGCATCAGCAGCCACGGCTCCCGGGCGACGTCGGCGTCGACGTAGATGGGAACGCCGAACATCGAGAGCGGCGGCTCGGCACCGGGCTCGCACGGCCAGAAGCGGTCCGCGAACCGGCTCTCCGGGACGAGGTGGACCTCCTTCGCGTGGAGCGCCTGCCGCAGCACCTCGGCGTCGACGTGCGTCGCCGCCGAGACGACCGCGAGCGCGATGTGGCCGTCGACGCTCACCACCACGCCCTTCGCGACGCGCGAGCCGGGTACGTGCTCCGCGGCCGCCAGCCGCTGCGCGGGCACTGCGCGCGGGTGCACGTAGTGCTCGAACCGCAACCTGTGTTCTCGCAGGTACGAGTCGATCATGGTCGGGATCATGGGGCGCCTCCGATGCGTGTGGATTCATCCTCGGCCCCGCGATGGGCTCCGGCAAGGCGCCCCACAGGGGCCAGGCGATCTGGTGCGGCGAGTCGGCCGATCGCCTGCCCGCGCCGCGGATCCCGGTCGGAAGGACGGCCGCGGCAGCGAGCCGCCAGCGATCGGCCGCGCGATGTGAGCCTGTGAAGAAATTCCCTCCCGTCGCCGGATCGAGCGATCCGCGTCGCAGCGCTTCGTTGCTCCTCCCTCACATACCTTCCAGGTATGTTCGGTCGTCGCGCCTCGCACTGCTTGCGTCTCGCTCGCCCGGCTCGGTCCGGGGATTACTTCACAGGCTCTATGACCTCCCGGGTGTCGCCGCTCGAGCTCCGCATCCTGGACGCCGTCTCGGAGGTTCCGGCGGCCGCCTGGGATGCCCTCGTCGCGCACGAGCCGGTGACCGCCAGCCCCTTCGTGCGTCACGCCTTCCTCGATGCCCTGGAGCAGTCGGGCTCGGCCTCTGCCCGGACCGACTGGCGCCCGCGCCACCTCACGCTGTGGCGCGCCGGCCAGCTCGTGGCGGCGGCGCCGGCCTACGCGCGGGAGGGCTCCGATGGCGACTTCTCGCGCGACTGGGAATGGGCGGCGGCGGCCGAGCGCGCCAGGCTCGGCTACTACCCGAAGCTCGTCCTGGCGGTGCCGTTCACGCCCGCCACCGGGCGCCGCCTCCTCGTCGCCCCGGGCGAGCCTCGCGCGCCGGCTGCCGCGGCCCTGCTCGCCGGCGTCCGCGCGCTGGCCGAGGCGGAGGGGTATCGCTCCGTGCACGTCCTCTTCGCGGCCGAGGACGAGGCGAGCGCGCTCGACGGCGCCGGGCTGGCCGAGCGGATCGACTTCCAGTACCACTGGGTGAACGCCGGCTACCGCACGCCGGAGGAGTTCCTGTCCCGCTTCGCCTCGAAGCGGCGCAACGCGCTCCGGCGCGAGCGCGCCGCCCCCGCCCGGCAGGGCGTCGCCATCCGGACGGTGCGCGGGGACGAGCTCGCGGCGGAGCGCGCCGCCTGGGCCGACGCGATGTTCGACCTGCACCGGCGCACCGTCGACCGGATGGCCTGGGGTATGCGGTGGGTGAATCTCGGGTTCTACCGCCGCGTCCTGGCCGGGATGGCGGACGCGCTCGAGATCGTGGAGGCGCGGCGGCAGGGACGGCTCATCGCGGCGGCGTTCAATGCCGCCTCCACGACGCGGCTCTACGGCCGGTACTGGGGGTGCCGCGAGGAGCACCCGTTCCTGCACTTCAACGTCTGCCTGTACCACTCGGTCGACGAGTGCATCCGGCGTGGCCTGCACGCGTTCGAGGGCGGGGCGGGCGGGGACCACAAGCTCGTGCGCGGCTTCGAGCCGGCCGTGACGCGCTCCGCGCACCTGTTCCTCGACCGCCGCCTCGACGCGCCGCTCCGGCGTCACCTCGCCGAGGAGGTGCGGGCGCGGCGCGAGGCGCTCGCGCGGTGGTCGGCGGACGCGCCGGTGCTCAAGCCGCTCGAGTCCGGCGGCGAGCCCATCGAAGGCTGAGCTCGCGCTCGAACCGCGCGCCGCCGCACCGCTCCGCCAGCGCCACCGCCTCGGCCAGCAGCGCCTCGAGCCTGGCCGGCGCGAGCGCCGGACCGGCGAAGGAGAGCGACCGGAGGACCGACTCGAGGGCGGCGGGCTCGAGCGGCGCGTCCTGCCGGAAGCGCTCCTCGCACGGGGGCGCGCCGGGCGCCGCCAGCGCCAGGAGCTGGCGCGCCGCGCCGGCGGGGCGGGGCCGCGCCTTCGGGTTCTCTCTCGCGACGAGCGCGGAGAGGCCGGTCATGAACGGCGTGGTGGCGAAGCGCGCCTCCACCACCGCCACCGCTCCCCCCGGACCGAGGAGGCGCGCGGTCTCCTCGCCGCACCGCTCCGGATCGACCCACTGCAGCGCGTCGGCGACGAGGACGAGGTCGAACGCGCCGCCGGGGAGCCCGGTCACCTCCGCGGCGGCGTGGACCGGCACGACGCGCGGGTCGCCGCGGGCCCGCTCCGCGAGCGCGCCCAGCATGGCGCGCGCCGGCTCGACCGCGCTCACCGACAGCCCGCGCGCCGCGAGCGGGAGCGCGAGGTGGCCGACCCCGGCGCCGAGGTCCGCGACGCGGGCGCCGGTTCCGCCCGCGAGCGCAACGAGCCGGTCCACGAGCGCGTCGGGGTAGCCGGGCCGCGCCAGGTAGTGGTGCGCCAGCCGGTTGAACACCCAGCGGCCCTGATCCTGGAGCGATACCGAGCGGCGTCCCATGCCGGCGAGTGTTACATTCGCGCGCGACCCGTGCCCACCCCCGTCGTCACCCTCCGCGGCGTGAAGAAGCGCTTCGCCTCCTTCCAGGCGCTGGCGGGCGTCACGCTCGACATCCGGGCCGGCGAGATCTTCGCGCTGCTCGGGCCGAACGGAGCCGGGAAGACGACGCTCATCTCGATCGTGGCGGGGCTCCTGCGCGCCAGCGAGGGCGAGGTGCGCGTGCTCGGCCACGACGTGGTGAGCGAGTACCGCTTCACCCGGCGCGCGGTCGGGCTCGTGCCGCAGGAGATCAACTTCGACCCGTTCTTCACGGTCGAGGAGTCGCTCCGCATCCAGGCCGGGTACTTCGACGTGAAGCTCTCGGAGCCGCGGCTCGTCGAGCTGCTCGAGGCGCTCGACCTCACGCAGAAGCGCACGGCCAACACGCGCGCTCTCTCCGGCGGGATGAAACGCCGCCTCCTCATCGGGAAGGCGCTCGTGCACGACCCCAAGGTCCTCTTCCTCGACGAGCCGACCGCCGGCGTCGACGTCGAGCTCCGCCAGGCGCTGTGGCGCTACGTCCGCGTCCTGCGCGACCGCGGCACCACGATCGTCCTCACCACCCACTACCTCGAGGAGGCCGAGGAGCTGGCGGACCGCATCGGCGTCATCGACCGCGGGCGGCTCCTCGTGGTCGACGACAAGGACGCGCTCATGCGCCGCCACGCCGGCAAGACGCTGCGGGCCACGCTGGCGGCGCCCATCGGGGCGCTGCCGCCCGAGCTCGCGGCGGTCGGCGCGAGGCTCGAGGCGAACGGCCTCGCCCTCGCCGTCGACGCCGCGCCGGGCGCGTCGTTCGGGCTCGCGCTGGCGGCCTTCGCGCGCTCCGGGCTCAGGGTGCAGGACGTGGAGACGAGGCGCATGCGCCTGGAGGATGTGTTCGTGAGCCTGCTCCGCGGCGGCGGCGGCGAGCAGGGCGCCGCGGCGGCGCCGAGGGAGACGCCGTGAACAGCGTGGGCCTCCGCACGCTGCTCGACAAGGAGGTGCGCCGGTTCCTGCGCGTCCCCGGGCAGACGCTGCTCTCGCCGCTCGTCACGACCACGCTCTACTTCGTCGTGTTCGGCTTCTCGCTGGGGAGCCGGCTGCGCGACGTGGAGGGGGTGCCGTACGCGCGCTTCATCGTGCCCGGGCTCGTCACGCTGGGCGTCATCTCGAACGCCTACCTCAACACCGCCTCGTCGCTGTTCGTGATGAAGCTGCAAGGGACGATCGTCGACCTGCTCGTGTCGCCGCTCTCGTACGGGCAGGTCCTGGCCGGCTTCGTGGGCGCCGCGGTCCTGCGCGGGATGCTCGTGGGCGTGGTGATGTGGTCGGTGGCGGGCGTCTTCACGGGCTTCGAGCTCGCGCACCCGCTCATGGCCCTCCTCATCCTGCTGCTCGTCGCGACCGCCTTCGGCGCGCTGGGGTTCGTCACGGCGGTGTGGGCGAACTCGTTCGAGCAGGTGAACTTCTTCCCGACGTTCATCATCACGCCGCTCACGTTCCTCGGCGGCGTCTTCTACTCGGCGAGGATGCTGACCCCGGCGCTGCGGCGGTTCACGCTCGTGAACCCCGTCTTCTACATGGTCGACGGGGTCCGCTACGGGATGCTCGGCCTCTCGGATGCCCATCCGGCGGTCGGGCTGGGGCTCGTGGCGGCGCTGGCCGCGCTGTCACTCGGGGTGGCGTACGCGATGCTGCGGACCGGGTACAAGCTGCGCGGATGACCGGCAACCGCCCTCCGCGCTGCGACTTTTTGCCTCTGGGTATCGATTCCATTCCCTCGTGGGTTATGGTACGCCCCCTCGCGATCCGGGGCCCCTTTTACCTTCCTGGGAGGTTCGCATCCATGCGTCGTTTGCTGACTGTGGCGGTCGTCACCCTGGCCCTCGTGGGCTGCAAGAAGCCCGAGGCGCCGAAGCGCCCGGCCGCCGCGGCCGTGCCGGCGCAGGCCGGCGCCGGTGATCGTCAGATCCTGCGCGGCAAGGTCCTCGAGAAGATCGACGTCTCCCAGTACAGCTACCTCAAGCTCGCCACCGCGTCGGGCGAGGTCTGGGCCGCCGTCACGAAGACCGACAAGAAGGCCGGCGACGAGGTCGGTGTCGCCAATGCCTTCCCGATGCAGAACTTCGAGTCGAAGGAGCTGAACCGGAAGTTCGACGTCGTCTACTTCGGCACGCTGGCCGGCGCCGGCGGCGAGGCCGCTGCCATGCCGCCCGCCATGGGCGGCGGGATGCCGCCGGGCGCCGGAGAGGGCGCGGGCAAGCCTCCCAACCCGGCGCAGCTCGCCGCGCAGCACCAGGCGGTCGTCACCGGGCCGAACGACGTGAAGGTGGAGAAGATCGCCAAGGCGACCGGCGCGGACGCCAAGACGGTCGAGGAGATCTGGTCGCAGCGCGACAAGCTCAAGGGCAAGCCGGTCGCGGTGCGCGGCCAGGTCGTCAAGTTCACCCCGGTCATGGGGAAGAACTTCCTCCACCTGCGGGACGGCTCCGGCTCCGCCGAGAAGAAGACGAACGACCTCACCATCACCACGGCCGACGCGGTCGGGGTGGGCGACGTCGTGACCGCCAAGGGCGTCGTCGTCACGGACAAGGACTTCGGCGCCGGCTACGCCTACCCGGTCATCATCGAGGACGCCAAGGTCGCGAAGTAGCCGAAGCCACCTCGCGCTGGCTGCAAGGCGGCGGGTCCCTCAGGGTCCCGCCGCTTTTCTTTGGCCCGTCTCGTGTAGACTCCGCCCCCCGTGGCGCCCGTCACCTCGAAAACGCTCGAGCTCTTCGCGAGCGACGGGCCGTCGCGCGCTCGCGAGGTCCGCGGCGAGGTCGAGGCGCTCCAGGCGGCCTGGGCCGCGGGCGATCACGGCGACGCCGCCCTGCGCCGCCGCTGCGAGC
>DATLJU010000105.1:0-5711 GCA_035538735.1 Anaeromyxobacteraceae bacterium
TCGAACGGCACCGCGTGCACCCGCTCCCCCGGCGCGACCTCGAGCAACTCGCGCGCCTCCGCGGGCAGCACCGCGTCCTCGCCCTCGATACGGAGCCGCGTGCGGACGGCGCGGAAGCGGACCTTCCCCCTGGGCCGCTCGGGTTCAGCGATTCACTTCCAGACGCGCCGATCGTCGATCCGCTTCGCCCCCTCCGCGAGCTTGCCCGGCGGGACGAACCGGACCTCGCTCCGCACCTTGACCGCCTCGCGCACGGCCTCCGCGATCCGCGACGCCAGCCCCGCCTCGTCGGCGGTGGGCGCGCCGAGCTCGATGTCGCAGGCGAGGTGGTCCTGGTGCAGCTCGCGCGTGACGATGGCCTGGAAGCGCTTCACCTCGGGGAACTTCTGCATCACGGCCGCCAGCTCGCCGCCGCGCACGAACATCCCCTTCACCTTGACCGCGTCACCGATCCGGCCCAGCAGGCCGGCCAGCTTGGGCGCGGTGCGACCGCAGGGGCAAGGCGCCTCCGGCGCGAGCGCCGCCAGGTCGCCCGTCCCGAAGCGGACGAGCGGATAGGCGCGATCGAAGAGGGTCGCGACCACCTCGCCCGGCTGGCCCGGCGCGGCCGCGCGGCCCGTCTCCAGGTCGAGCACCTCCACCAGGCACTCGGGGTGGAGGTGCCAGCCACCCTTCTCCGGGCACTCGTAGGCGAGGCAGCCCAGGTCGGCGGTGCCGTAGCCCTGCAGCACGCGCACCCCGAAGTCGCCCTCCAGCTCGGAGCGGAGCGACTCCGGCAGCATCTCCGCCAACACGAAGGCGGTCTCGAAGCGGAGCGGCGTCCCGAGCTCGCGCGCCTTGCCGAGCAGGACGCGCAGGAAGCTCGGCGTCCCGAGGTAGGCGGTGGCGCCGAGGTGGGCCGCCACCTTGACCTGCAGCTCCGTCTGGCCGACGCCGGCCGGGATGACGACGCAGCCGAGCGCGCGCGCCGCCGCGTCGAGCATGAAGCCGAGCGGCGTCAGGTGGTACGACGCGGCGCAGTGCGCCAGCTCGCCGGCGCGAAACCCGGCCGCGGCGAGCGCGTGCCGGAAGCGCCAGAAGTCCTCGCCCGGGCCCTGGGGGTCGTAGATCGGTCCGGGAGACATGAAGACGCGGGCGAGCTGGCCCACCTCGACCCCGAGCAGCTCGCCGAAGGGCGGACGATCGGCCTGCAGCGCGGGCAGGGTGTCCTTCCGGAGCGCCGGCAGCCTCGCGAGGTCGCCCGGTCCGCGCAGTTCGCCGGCGGCGAGGTTCGCCTCGGCGAGACGCCGGCGGAACGCAGCCGAGGACGCGGAGGCGTGCGTCACGGTCACCTGGATCCGCTCGGACAGGTAAGCCTCGCGCGCGGCGGGCGACTGCTGCTCGAGCGCGGGGTCGAGGATGCGGGAGGGGCGCAGAGTCGGCGAGGTCACGGGTGCGGCCCCCTCTCCCCAGCCCTCTCCCCCGGTGGGGGAGAGGGTCGAGGGCTCATTGCGTTGCGTCTCCCTCGCCCCGCGAAAGCGGGGAGAGGGGCGCGGACCACGTCGCTCACGAGATCCACCTCTTCCGCCGGCGATACGACTTGAGGTTCTTGAAGCTCCGCCGCTCGCCGCCGGCGCCGCCGCCCAGGTAGAACTCCTTCACGTCCTCGTTCTGGACGAGCTTCTCGGGCTCGCCGTCGAGCACGATCCGGCCGCCCTCCATCACGTAGCCGTGGTGCGCCACGGCGAGCGCGACGCGGGCGTTCTGCTCCACCACGAGGAACGTGGTCCCCTCCTCGGCGTTGATGCGGGAGATGATCCGGAAGATCTCCGAGACGAGCAGCGGGGCGAGCCCGAGGGACGGCTCGTCGAGGAGGATGAGGCGCGGGCGGGCCATGAGCGCCCGTCCGATGGCGACCATCTGCTGCTCGCCGCCGGAGAGGTAGCCGGCGAGCTTCTTCCGCCGCTCCTTCAGGCGCGGGAAGTAGTCGAAGCAGAGGTCGTGGTCCCGGCGCAGCCCGGCGCGGTCGCGCCGGGTGTAGCCGCCCATGACGAGGTTCTCGTCGACGGTCAGGTCCTCGAACACGCGCCGCCCCTCCATGACCTGGAAGATGCCGCGCCGGACCACGTCCTCCGGTGAGAGCCGATCGATGCGCTCCCCGTCGAGCTCGATCGCGCCGTCGGTCACCTCGCCGTCCTCGGCCTCGAGGAGGCCCGAGATGGCCTTCAAGGTGGTCGACTTCCCGGCGCCGTTCGAACCGAGGAGCGCCACGATCTTGCCCTTCGGGACGTGCAGGGAGAGGCCCTTCAGGACCAGGATCACGTCGTCGTAGATGACCTCGACGTTCTTCAGGGTCAGCATCAGGGCTCCCGTGTCACGTTCGGCGGGGGACAAGCCCCCGCCCTACGACATCTCCGTAGGGAGGGGGCTGGCGCCCCACCGCCGCGCGTCTCTTCAGATCCCCAGCCACTCCGCCTTGCGCGGCTGCTCGACGTCCTTCAGGCGCACGAGCTTGCCGCCCTGGACCTGGTACAGGTCGACCTTGGTCGTCGGGCGGTGATCCAGCGGCGTGTAGGTGACGGGCTCGGCGAGGCCGCCCAGGTCGAAGTCCTTGAGCGTCTCGAGCGCGGCCTTGATGCCTTCGCCGTTGAGCTGGCCGGCCTTGTCGGCCCGCTTGAGGCCCTCCGTCCACGTCATCACGTACGACCAGCCGCGCACGTAGTTCGTGTCGTGGGTGTCGTTCGGGTGGTTCTTCTGGTGAAACTCGACCACCTTGGCCATCCCGGGCACGTTCTCACCGAAGGGCGGGTTCAGCATTCCCCCGACCACGCCTTCCGCAGCGTCCTTCGCCACCGCGATGAGGTTCTCCCCCAGGCCCCAGGTGTTCGTGCCCCACTTCACGTTGAGCCCGAGCTTCTTGGCGTCGCGCAGCACGATCGAGGTGTTCGTCACGGTGACCTGCGTGAACCCGTAGTCGGCGCCCTTCTGCTTGATGTCGAGGAGCTGGCTCGTCGCGTCCTGCACGATGCCGGGCAGGATCTCCTCGGCCACGAGGTCGAGCCCGATCTCCTTGCAGTAGCGCCGGCCCGCCTCGATGGGCGACTTGCCGTAGGCGTTGTCGCCGTAGAAGAAGGCGACCCGCGGGTTGCGGCTCTTGTCCTTCCAGTCCTGCTTCACCCAGGCGAGCCAGGAGCGCAGCACGTCGGAGTAGGAGGCGCCGACGAAGAAGTTGTAGGGCGTCTTCTTCGGATCGGTGAGGTGCGCCGAGAACGAAGCGGAGAAGTAAGGGATCTTGTCGCGGCTGACGGTGTCCTTGAGCGCCTCGGTGTCGCCGGTGCCCCAGCCGTTGATCATGACGACCTTCTCGGTCCCGGTGAGCCGCTTGTACGTCGCGTTCGCCTCCGGGATCTTGTACCCGTAGTCCGAGTCGATGAGCCGGATCTTCTTGCCGTTGATGCCGCCGTTGGCGTTCACCCACGCCACGGCGTCGCGCACGCCCTGGCCGTAGGGCTTGCCGACGTCGGCGGTGATGCCGGTGAGATCGAAGATGCCGCCGACCTTGATCTCCTGCCCCAGGCCGGCGACCGGAAGGAGGAACAGCGCGAGCATCGGGAAGAGCCGCCGTCGCGTCATGTCTTTCTCCGTCAGTACGAGAATGGGTACAGCTTCCAGTACGTCTTGATGAGCCGCCACCGGGCGGCCAGGCCGTCCGGCTCGAAGATGAGGAAGAGCACGATGACGAGCCCGAAGACGCCCGTCTTGAGCGGTGCGAAGAGCGTGGTGAGGTGCGGGAAGTAGCCGGCCAGCTCGCTCGTGGCGATTCGGAGCAGCTCCGGCAGGAGCGTCATGAAGACGGCGCCGAAGAGCGCGCCCTGCACGCTGCCCAGCCCGCCGATGATGACCATGGCGAGCTGGTCGATGGCGAGAGAGATGGGGAAGTTTTCGGGGCTGATGATGTGCGCCTGGTAGGCGGTGAGCGAGCCCGCCACGCCCACGTAGAACGACGAGACGCCGAAGGCGAGCAGCTTGTAGCGGAAGACGCGGACCCCCATCACCTCCGCCGAGATGTCCTGGTCGCGGATGGCGACGAACGCCTTGCCGACCCGCGTCCGGAACAGGTTGCGGGCGAAGAGCGTCAGGAACGCCGCCAGCGGAATGCACAGGTAGAAGAGGTGCGCGTCGTCGGCGAGCTCATACGGCCCGAGCTTCGCCGGCGGGATGGAGATACCGTTCACGCCGCCCGTCATCGCGTCCCAGTGCGAGGCGGTGAACTCGACGATGAAGTGCGCCGCCAGGGTGGCCATGGCGAGGTAGAGGCCCTTGAGGCGCAGGGACGGGATGCCGAACACCATCCCAGCCGCGGCGGCGACGAGGCCGGCGAGGGGGATGGTCATGGGGAACGGCAGGCCGAGCTTGCCCGCCATGGCGGCGGTGGCGTAGGCGCCCACCGCCATGAAGGCAGCGTTGCCGAGGGAGATCTGGCCGGTGAAGCCGGTCAGGATGTTGAGGCCGAGCGCCGCGATGGCGGCGATGGCGATCCGGTTCACGACGTCGAGCCAGTAGCTCGAGGCGAACGCCGGCACCGCCAGCAGCGCCACCAGGAAGCCGATGGTCAGCCAGCGCGAGACCGGGGTCTCGAAGATGGCCATGTCGGCCGCGTAGCTCGTCTTGAAGTCGCCGCAGCGCATGGAGGCTCTCTCGGACCCGCTCAGACCCGCTCGATCTTGACCTTCCCGAACAGCCCGTACGGCTTCACCATCAGGATGAGGACCAGCGCCACGAACGGCGCCACCTCCTTCACGCCGCCGCCGAAGACCGGGTCGAGGTAGCCGCCCGACAGGTTCTCCAGGATGCCGATGGAGATGCCGCCCAGGATCGCCCCGAGCACGCTGTCGAGGCCGCCCAGGATGACGACCGGGACCACCTTCAGCCCGAACACCGCCAGCGAGCCGTCCACGCCGCCCCGCACCGCGCCGAGCAGGATGCCCCCGATGGCGGAGACCACCGCCGCGATGCTCCACGACAGCGCGAAGATGCGCCGCACCGAGATCCCCATCGACAGCGCCACCTGCTGCGAGAAGGCCGTGGCGCGCATGGCGATGCCCGGGCGGGAGTACTTGAAGAAGAGCCCGAACGCGACGAGCAGCACCGCCACCGACCCCACGCTCCACAGGTAGCCCTGTGAGATCGGGAAGGGGCCGAGGTGGATGGGCTCGGTGGGGAACACCTGCGGGAAGGGCCGGGTGTCGGTGCCCCAGATGCCCTGGACGATGGCGCGCAGCACCGCGGAGAGCCCGAGGGTGAGCATGATCACGGAGATGACCGGCTCGCCGATCATCGGCCGCAGCGCGACGCGCTCGAGGAGCAGGCCCAGCGCGACGGAGAAGGCGAGCGTGAGCAGGAAGGCGGCCCAGAACGGCACCGGCGCCGACGAGAGCATGACGCCGAGGCACACGTAGGCGCCCAGCATGAGGAACTCGCCCTGCGCGAAGTTGAGGATCGACGACGACTTGTAGATGACGACGAACCCGAGCGCGACGAGGGCGTAGATCGAGCCGACGACGATCCCGTTCACGACGAGCTGGAGGAAGAAGTCCATTCGGTTCAAGCCACCTTGCGCGGCGTCGTCGCCGGCCCGAGCCGCCGCACGGGCAAGCGCGCCTGCACGCGCGCCGTCTTGCCGTCCTGGAACTTGATCGTCGCGTCGATGTCGACCGCCTCGGCGTCGCCGT
>DATLJU010000106.1:0-48202 GCA_035538735.1 Anaeromyxobacteraceae bacterium
CCTGTTCGCGGCGATGGGCCTGGCGGTCGCTGCCTCACCCGCGCTCACCATCGATGGCGAGGCGCGCGCGGGCAAGGATCCCAGGGCGCTGATGCTCCCGGTGCAGGTGCCAGGCGACGTGCGCGTCTCGTTCGCGCCAGCCGCCGGAGCGAGTGCGCTGCGGGCGCTGCTCCACGAAATGGGCGCCGCGACGTTCTACGCGCGCATCCGCTCGCCGGTGCTGGAGTTCCGGCGACTCGGCACCGTCACCGCCGAGGCGTGGGGCCATCTGTTCGAAGGGCTGTACGGCGAGCCCTCCTGGCTGGCGGAGCGAACGGGGGTCGACGAGGGCCACCTGGCGCCCATCGTGAGGGCCGCTGCCGCCCGGCGCCTGCACCTGGCGCGCGCACTGGCGGCGCGCATCCTGAGCGAGATCGCACGCGAGCGCGAACCGGACCGCGCGCGAGAGGTTGGTCGCGCCGTGCTGGAGAGGGCCATGGCGCGCCACGTCGATGCCGATGAGCTCGACATCTTCCTCGCCGACCGGGACCCGCTGCTCGAGTCGGCCGATGCGCTGCGGGCCGTGCTCCTCGCCGCTCAGGCGGAGCAGCACCTCGCCGCCCGCGTGGGCTCGGCGTGGTGGCACTCAGCGGACGCCGGCGCAATGCTCGCGGCCGCCTTCGTCGACGGTTCGCGCCTGCGGCCACCTGAGCTGTCACGCGCCCTCGGAGCCCAGGCGCTCGATGGCGCCGCCCTTGCCGCCGTCAGCGGCGCGCGCGCCACCGCAGCCGGCCTGCGGCTGGCGGACGTGACGGCGAAGTCTCGCTGAGGCATGGTAGGTCGGTGCCGCACGGCGCCGTCACCTGCCTCCGCCTCGACCACACCCTGCCCTACGCCTGGCCGGAGCTACTCGCCTTCCTGGGCGCGCGCGCCATCCCGGGCGTCGAGGCGGTCGAGGGCGGTCGATACCTGCGAACCATCGCGCTCGACGGCACCGTTGGGTGGGTCGCGGTCGAGCCCGGCAAGGGTGGAGCCTACCTGACCGCGGAAGTCCGCCTCGCGCAACGCGTCGTGTGGCCGGTGCCGGGCACTCCTGCCATCCCTGCCCAAGTAGGGATCGAGGCCCGCATCGAGATCATCCAAGCTCGGCTGCGCCGGATCTTCGATCTCGACGCCGACGTCGCAGAGATCGAACGTCGCTTGTCGTGCGACCCGCACCTGCGTCCACTCGTCGAAGCGCGGCCCGGACTTCGCGTGCCCGGCACCTGGGACCCATTCGAGTTGGCCGTACGGGCCATCCTCGGCCAGCAGGTGAGCGTCCCAGCCGCGCGGACCCTCGCGGGTCGGTTCGCAACGACCCAGGGATGGTTGCTCGATCCGCCGCCGCCGCCCGGCGTGCCGGGCACCGTGTTCCCGTCCGCCGCGGACGTGCGGCCGGATCAGCTCGTGCGCCTCGGCGTCACGGGGCCGCGCGCGGCGGCGCTGGCCTCGCTCGCGCGGAAGGTGGCGGCCGAACCCGACGTCCTCGCCTCGGGCGGCGCCCTCGACTCCACCGTCGCGCGGCTCACCGCATTGCCAGGCGTCGGCCCCTGGACCGCCCATTACATCGCGATGAGGGCCCTGCGCGAACCCGACGCCTTCCCGCACGGCGACCTAGGGCTCCTGCGCGCGCTGGAGGAGGGCGGGCACCGCCCTTCGCCGGCCGAGTTGCTGCGCCGCGCCGAGGCGTGGCGGCCTTACCGTGCCTATGCCGCGTTGCACCTGTGGAGCGTGGGCACACCACCGCGGCTTAGTGAGAACAGGCGATGACCCGGCTCGATCTGTACCAGCTCCGCTCCCCGCTCGGCCCGCTCCTGCTCGTGTGCCATGGCGAGCGGCTCGTCGCGCTCGACTACGATGGCTTCGGCGATCGGCTCTGGCACCTCCTGCGCGCGCGCTTCGGCGAGATCGTTCCGCGCGAGGCGGCAGGCCGGCCCGAGGCCACCGGCCGGCTCGAGGCCTACTTCGCGGGCGACCTGGGCGCCATCGACGAGGTCCAGGTCGAGACGCGCGGGACGACGTTCCAGGAAGAGGTGTGGGCCGCGCTTCGCCGCATCCCCGCGGGTTCCACCCTCACCTACGGCGAGCTGGCGGCGCGCCTCGGCCGCTCGGGCGCGAGCCGCGCCGTCGGCCGCGCCAACGGCCAGAACCCGGTCGCGATCGTGGTGCCGTGCCACCGCGTGGTGGGCGCGCGCGGGGTCCTCACCGGCTACGGCGGTGGCCTCGATCGCAAGCGCTGGCTCCTCGCGCACGAGGCCCCGCGTACGCTCACGCTCCGTTGATTCGGCGCTGCCCGCGTCCGGGGGGGGGACGAGCCGAGTGATCAGGGTGCCCGGCACCGAGCTCCTTGATTCGGCGCTGCCCGCGTCCGGGGGGACGAGCCGAGTGATCAGGGTGCCCGGCACCGAGTTCCGAGCTCCCCCGAGCTCCGGCACAGAGCTCGAGCTCCGGCACAGAGCTCCAAGCCCCGCGATAGGACGGGCGTTTTTGGACAGCCCTCCGAGGGCCTCACCGCTTCGCGGGCGGCTCCGACTTCCTCTCCGCCTTCCTCGGCGCCTCCTCCGGATCGTCCTCCAGCATCCGGTACTTCGGCCCCTCGGGATCCTCGTACTGGCCGCTCTTGACCGACCAGAGGAAGAAGAGCCAGGCGGCGAGCCCGAGCGCGAGCGAGAGGACGATCAGGAAGCCGAGGTCCACGTCCGCACCCTGAGAGAGTTCCCCACCACGAACAGCGACGAGGCGGCCATGGCGGCCGCCGCGACGATGGGGTGGAGCGCGCCCGCCACGGCGAGCGGGATCGCCACCACGTTGTAGATGAAGGCCCAGAAAACGTTCTGGCGGATGACGCGCGTCGTGCGCCGCCCGATCCGCACCAGCGCGGGCAAGAGCCGCAGGTCGTCGCGCACCAGCACCGCATCGGCGCTCTCCAGCGTCACGTCGGTGCCGCGGCCCATCGCGACGCCGACGTCGGCGCGGGTGAGCGCCGGCGCGTCGTTGATGCCGTCCCCCACCATGAGGACGCGCGCGCCCGCCGCCTGCAGACGCGCCAGCTCCCGCTCCTTCTCGAGCGGGGTCGCCTCGGCGACGACTCGGTCGATCCCGGCCCGGACCGCCAGCGCGGCGGTGGTGGCGGCCCCGTCCCCGCTCACGATGGCGAGCTCGAGCCCGAGCTCGCGCAGCTCGCGCAGCGCCGGCGGAGCCTCCTCGCGCAGCACGTCCGAGACCACCAGCAGCGCGGCGAGCCGTCCGGCCACCGCCGCGCAGAGCACGGTGTCGCCCCCGGACTCGAACGGCGCCGCGCGCTGGATCGCCTCCGCGGGCACCGCGATCCCGGCCTCGGCGAGGAACGCGCGGCTCCCGACCAGGACCACCACGCCCTCGACGACGCCGCGCACACCGCGACCCGGCACCGCCCGGAACTCCTGGACCTCCCGGTCCGGGCCAGGCAGCGCGCGCGCCGCCTCGACCAGCGCCTTTCCCAGGCTGTGCTCGGACCTGCGCTCGACCGCCGCGACGAGACGGACGACCTCGTCGCGCGCGGGGGCGCCCTCGAACAGCACCACCTCGCGCAGCACCGGCCTGCCGCGCGTGAGCGTGCCCGTCTTGTCGAGGACGACGTGGGTGGCACCCGCCGCGCGCTCGAGCACGTCGCCGTTGCGGGCGAGCAGCCCGCGGGCGGTCGCCTCGCCGGTGGCGAGCAGCACGGCGATGGGGGTCGCGAGGCCGAGGCTGCACGGACACGCGATGACGAGCACGGCGATGCCCGTCATGAGGGCCTGGTGGGCCGGCGCGCCGCGGACGAGGTGCAGCGCCACCGTGGCGACCGCGAGCACCAGCACCGCCGGCACGAACCAGCCCGTGACTCGATCGGCCAGGGCCTGCAGCCGCGGCTTCTCCGCCTGCGCCGACTCGACGGCGCGCGCGATCCCTGAGAGCACCGTGTCCTCGCCGACGCGCGTCACGCGAAGCGTGAAGGCGCCGTGCAGGTTGACCGTGCCGCCGATGACCGCCGCGCCAGGCCTCTTCGCGACCGGCCGCGCCTCGCCGGTGAGGAGCGCCTCGTCCACCTCGGAGACGCCCTCCACCACCTCGCCGTCGACCGGGACGCGCTCGCCCGGCACGACCTCGACGAGCTCGCCGACCGCCACCGCCGCGAGCGGCACGAGGCCCCTCCCCCGCACCCGCGCCTCGCGCGGCAGGAGCCGTGACAGCCGCGCCACCGCCTCCGACGCCCGCCCGCGCGCCCGCGCCTCGACGTAGCGTCCGGCCAGCACCAGCGTGACGATCATGGCCGCCGTGTCGAAGTAGACCTCGCCGCCGACCGCCATCTCGTAGGCGCTGTAGGCGAGCGCGGCGCCCGACCCGAGCGCGATGAGCACGTCCATGTTGAAGCGCCCGGCGCGCAGCCCGCGCGCCGCCGAGCGCAGGAAGGGCGCGCCGGAGTAGAGGAAGACCGGCAGCGTGAGCCCGAGCGCGATCACCTCCATGAGCCGGCGCATCCCCGGCTCCATGCCCTGGAAGTACCCGGCGTACAGGGCGGCGCTGTAGATCATGAGCTGGGAGGCGAGGAAGAACGCCGTGCCGAGCCGGATCAGGAGATCCTTCGTCTCCGCGTCCTGCGCCCGTTGCCGTTCGCTCTCGGTGTAGGGCTTGGGATCGTACCCCCCGGCGCGGATCCTCCCAAGCACCCCCTCCAGCGTCGCGGCCGCCGGATCCCACCGCACCCGCGCCCGGTGGGTGGCGTAGTTCACGCGCGCGGAGGCGACGCCGGGCAGCCTGGCCAGGAGCCGCTCGTTGAGCCACACGCAGGACGCGCAGCGGATGCCGTCGATGTAGACGTCGAGCTCGGCGAGCCCGTCCACGCGCCGGACCGCGTCGCGGAACGCGGCCGCGTCGACCGGCCGCTCCGGGTCGGCGGCCAGCCCCGGCTCGTCCCAGCGCCGTCCCGCGTAGAAACCGGAGAGACCCTCGGCCGCGATGAGCTCCGCCACGCCTCGGCAGCCGGTGCAGCAGAAGACGCGCGCCGCGCCGCCGACGTCCGCGCGCACCGCCTCGCGCTCGGGGAACGCGAGCAGGCAGTGGTCACAGCGGAGCATGTATCCCGAGCCCGCGCAGCGCGAAGAGCGCGCCCGCCACCGCCACCGCGAGGCCGCCGGCGCGCCGCAGCGCCCCGCGCAGCCTCGGCGAGATCGCGGCCGCCGCGCCGCCGACGAGGAGGAGCGCGGGGACCGTCCCGAGCGCGAAGGCGAGCGCGAACAGGAAGCCCTGCGGCAGCCCGCCGGTCGCGGCCGCCCCCACGAAGGCGGAGTACGACAGCCCGCAGGGGAGAAAGCCGAGGGTGAGGCCGAGCGCGTAGTACCTGCCGGGCCCGCCGCCCTCCACGAGCACTCGGACGGCGCGGAACACCTTGCCCCCGATGCGCTCCTCGGCCCGCCGGGCCGCCGGCACGAGACCCGCCGCCCCGAGCCCCATCAGCACCATGAGCACGCCCGCCCCCACCGCCACCGCGTTCTGCAGCCCCGCGAGCCGGCCGGCGGTGTTGAGGAAGGAGCCGGTGAGTCCCATCGCCGCACCGACGCAGGCGTAGGTCGTGACGCGGCCGGCGTGGTAGAGCGCCTGACCGGCGAACGCGCGCCTGAGGCCAGCCTGAGGCGTCGCCAGGCCGAGCGACACTACGAGGGGACCGCACATGGCGGCGCAGTGGCCGAAGCCGCCCAGGAGCCCGGTGGTGGCGGCGAGGACGAGCTGCCCCATCATCGCTCGCTAGCCTCGAAGGTGAAGGTGGCCCGGAGCGGCGGACCACCGGCCGATGGGACCTCCACCTCGGCCACCCAGCCGCGCCGCCCGCTCGGGCAGCGGACGAGGACGCCGTTCCCGCGCCAGCGAGCGGAACCGGCGGCCTCGAGCACGACCCGGTTCTCGCCCATGTACATGCCCGGCATCGAAAGCGCGATGCGCCCCGCGCCGACGCCCGCCGCCGAGGGTGGCGTCACCTCCACCGTGAAGACGAGGTCCTTCATCGTGGCGGGAGCGGGCGCGATGGCGAGGGCGACGGTCGCGCCCGCCACGCGCTGCGCACACGGCGCCCGCGCCGGATCGCAGCGCGGGGCAGCGCGCGCGCCGACGGCCGCCGCATCGTGCTGATGGTGGGCCTCGTCGTAGTGCAGCCCCGCCTCGTAGGGGTCCGCCACCACCGTCGGCTCGGCGAGCCGGTGGCCGATGACGAGCGCCGCGACGACGGCTCCGAGGGCCGCGACCGCCGCGATGGCGATGAGCCACCTCACGGCCGCGCCTCCGGCACGTCCACGAGGAGCCTCCGGGTGATCGCTGGCGCGCTCCGGGGCGCCTCGCCTGGCGCCGGCGCGATCGAGAGCTCGGCGTCGAGCTGCCGGGCCTCGGGGCCGAGCCCGCGCGCCACGACGCGCACCTGCAGGCGGTGGTGCTCGCCGGGCGCGAGCCGGATCGTGTCGGGCCGGAGCGCGAGCTCGGCGCCCGGCGCGGTCGCGGCGAGCCGCAGGGCGAGCGGCTCGCTCCCGCGGTTCTGGAGCGCCAGCGTGAAGGCGCTCCAGACCTCGCCCGAGGGCGCCCGCCGCGGCGCGAGGTCGCCGGCGCCGGTCACCGTCACCTCGAGCGAACTGCGCTCGGCGGCGACGGCGGCGGTGAGGGCGAACGATCCCGCGGTGAGCCCCGCCAGCGCGAGGGCGGCCGGGCGAAGGAAGCGGGCACCCGCGCCCGGCTCGCCGAAGAAGTGCCCGACGAGCCGCGGCGCGCGCCGCAGCTTCTTCATGATGGGTGCGCAGGCGTCGCCGCACGCGCCGCACGCGACGCAGGCCGACTGCAGGCCGTCGCGGATGTCGATCTCGACCGGGCAGACGCGGACGCACGCGCCGCAGTCGACGCAGTCGGCGTCACGGCGGCTGTCGTAGGCGATGGCGAGGGAGTGGCGGTCGAGGAGGGCCCCCTGCAGCTTGGCGTAGGGGCAGGCCGTGGCGCAGAACCGGTGGCGCCAGAGCGTGAGATCGGCGAACACGACGGCGGAGAGGACGAGCCAGGCCGGCCCGAGCACCGGTCCGAGCGACAGCGAGGAGAGCCGCGCGAAGAAGTCGGCCGGGGTCACGACGTACCAGAGGAGGTCGGCCCCCACGAGCGCCGCAGCCGCGGCCAGCGCGAGGTGCGCCCCCGCGAGCCGCCACCCGCCCCGCCGGCGGGCGCGATCGAGCAGGCCGGTCAGGTCGAGCAGCGCCGTCTGGGGACAGGCCCAGCCGCACCAGATGCGCCCGAAGAGCAGCGTGACGAGCAGGAACGCGAAGAGGAGGAACAAGGAGGCGGCCAGCACGACGAGGAGCTCGTCGAGCCCGATCCGCGCGCCGAACGCGTGGAGCGTGAGCGAAGGCACGTCGAGCCGGAGCGCGCTCTCACCCCGCACCTTCGCGAACGGCAGGCCCAGCATGACCGCGGCCTGAGCCACCGCGGCCAGCCGGCGCCAGGTCGCGAGCCGCTCCCACCTAATCCTCATCGAGCATCTTGTACTTGGCGCGCTCCACCTTCGCCCGCCGGCCTCGCGCGTAGTAGTGGCGGACGATCACGCCGAAGAGCGCTACCAGTGCGGCCCCGAAGGCCAGGTATCCGAGCTCCCCCGCGTTCATCTAGTTCTTCTTGGCGGGCCGGCCGCGGCGCGCCATCGCGACGGCGAGCCCCACGATGACGGCGGCCGGGATGGCCGTGTACGCGATGGTATGGGCGACGTTCGTGCCGAGCGAGGTGGACTGGCCCTCGAGCTCGCCCGCCTGGTCCCAGCCGAGGTAGGCGACGAGGTAGTAGACACCCCACGCGACGAGGCCGCCGAAGAGGGCCCAGATGCCGACGGGGACGGCGTGCGCGGTCTGCTTCGCCTGGAGCTGCTCCACGCTGTCTTCGAGCTCGATCTCGTTCGCCATGGCGATTCTCCTTGGACGGCCGCGGCGGGGGACAAGCCCCCGCCCTACCTGTGCTGCTGCGAGCGGATGAAGCTGATGACCGACCAGATCTCGTCGTCCGAGAGCTGCCCGCCGAAGGCGGTCATCCCGCCCCCGGGATCGCCGGCCCGGCCGATCTTCTTCTTGGCGTCGCTCCCGCAGGAGATGAGGCCGAAGTAGGTGCCGTCGGGGACGTCGCCCTTCTGCGCCAGGAACTCGTCGTCGACGAGGCTCGGGATCGCGCCCGGCATGCCCTCGCCGTGGTCGCCGTGGCACTGCGCGCAGTTGTTCGCGTACACCGCCATGCCGCGCTGCACCGCCTCGGGCTTGCCGGCGAGCGGGTTCACCGCCGCGAGATCGCCCACCTGGCACTCGCGCGGGATGGCGTGCCCGAGCCACTGCATGTACGCGACGAGCGCGTCCATCTCGGTCTTGTCCGACAGCGCGGCGAACTCCTCGTCCTTGGCGGCGAACTCGGCCGGCGTGTACATGCTGGCGAGCGCGCGGTAGTGCGCCTTCACGGTGGAGGGATCGAGCTTCGCCTGCTCCAGGAAGGCGTAGGCCGGCATGTTGGAGCGCGGCACCACCGCCTGCGGGTGGCGGAAGTGGCGCACGTGCCAGTCGTTCGGCCGGAGGCCCCCCTCGCGCGCCAGGTCGGGGCCGGTCCGCTTCGAGCCCCACAGGTGCGGGCGGTCGTAGGCGAACTCGCCCGCCTTGGAGTAGTCGCCGTACCGCGCCACCTCGCTCGCGAGCGGCCGCACGGTCTGCGTGTGGCAGCCCATGCACCCCTCGCGCTGGTAGAGGTCGCGGCCGGCCAGCTCGAGCGGCGTGTAGGCCTTGAGCGCTTCGAGCCGCGGGTGCATGTCGCTGCGGAGCATCGGGTAGAACATCGTCGCGACGGTGCCCGCCAGGACGACGACGAGGGCCACCACCGAGAAGAGGATCGGCTTGCGGTAGATCGTTCCGGCCATGGGATCCTCGGCTTAGGGGTTGTGAAGGAATTCCCGGACCGAGCCAGGCGAGCGAGACGCGAGCAGCGCGAGGCGCGACGACCGAGCATAGCCGGAGGCTATGTGAGGGAGGAGCAACGAAGCGAGGCGATGCGGATCGCTCGACATGGCGATGGGAGGGAGTTCCTTCATAGCCCCTCAGGCCTGCGCCGCCAGCGGCTGCGGCTCCGGGGTGGACGCGGCCGCCTCGAGCGCGCGGCCCTTCTGGATCGTCTTGAGCACGTTGTAGACGAAGCAGATCATGCCGACCGTGAAGATGACGCCACCCAGCGCGCGCAGGTGGTAGTACGAATAGTTGCGGGCGAGCCCCTCCACGAACGTGTACTTCAGCTTCCCGTTCTCCATCGCCTTCCACATCGCGCCCTGCTGGATGCCGGTGATCCACATCGTCACCGAGAAGACGAGCTGGCCGACCAGCACGAGCCAGAAGTGCGCGTTGGCGAGCTTCTCGCTGTACACGGTCGTCCCGTAGATCTTCGGGACCACGTAGTAGATCGAGGCCGCGATGGTCATCGTCACCCAGCCCATGGTGCCCATGTGCACGTGGCCGGGGACCCAGTCGGTGTAGTGGATGAGCTGGGAGACCGCGCGCAGCGACTGCGTCGGCCCTTGCACCGTCTGCAGGCCGTAGAAGGTGATGGCGAGGACGAAGAACTTGGTGAGGTAGTTCGTCCGCATCCGGCTCCAATCCTGACCGACCGTGTAGTAGCCGTTCACGACCGATCCCCAGGACGGCGCGATCAGGAAGAGCGTGAAGACGATGCCGAGCGTCTGCAACCAGGTGGGGAGCGGCGTGTAGACGAGGTGGTGCGCGCCCGTCCACAGGTAGCCGAAGACGAGCGACCAGAACGCCACGATCGACAGCCGGTGGCTGAAGATGGGCAGCCCCGTCGACTTGGGGAGGAAGTAGTAGAACATGGCCAGGATGGGCGTCGTGAAGACGAAGCCCACCGCGTTGTGCCCGTACCACCACTCGACGTTGGCCGAGTTCACGCCGGCGAAGAGGTGATAGCTCTTCCACGCTCCGGCCGGGATGGAGAGGTTGTTCACGATGTACAGCACCGCGATGGCGAGCACCGTCGCGACGACGTACCAGAGCGAGACGTACATCTCCTCCTCGCGCCGCTTCAGCACGGTCGCGAAGACGTTCACCGCGAACATCACCCACAGCACGACGATGGCGATGTCGAGCGGCCACTCCAGCTCGGCGTACTCGAGCGACTGCGTGTAGCCCATGAGCAGCGTCACCGCGGCCGCGGCGATGCCGAGGTTGAAGAGCCAGAGCTGGAGGCGCGCCAGCCGCGGGAAGACGAGCGGCCGCCTGCACAGCCGCATCACGATGTAGTAGCTGAGGCCGAAGATGGCCCCGACGCCCATGCCGAAGGCGAGGCCGTTCGTGTGCACCGGGCGCAGCCGGCCGAAGGTGAGGTAGGGCGCGAAGTTGAGCCCCGGCGCGAACATCTGCGTCGCGATGAGGAGCCCGAGCAGGATCCCCACCACGCCCCAGAACATCGACGACAGGATGAACCCCAGGACGGTCCGGTCGTCGTACCGATAATCGTTCACCATGGAGCCCTCGTGCGCTGCGGCGGGTGCGAACGGTGCCCGGCACGCGCGGGCGCGAAGATAGCCGAAGGGGCCAACCCCGCAGCGAAGATGCCGACCCGGTCCAGTCGATATTCCGGGTCTGCGACAGACTGCCGCGCTGCGGCGATCGCTCCAATCGGCCGCACCGTCAACGCAAATCGATCGTCAACCTCTCGTCTCGGACCGGTTGACGAAGCCTTCCGCGCTGGTAGGCTCCGCGCTTCATGCCCGCGGTGGACCTCGAACCGACCGGTGGAGCCGGACCGACCTGCTGGCGCGAGGTGGGCACGGGCAGGCCGATCGTGCTCGTGCACGGGTGGGCGCTCTCGGCGCGCGCGTTCGGGCCGCTCATTGCGTCGCTGGCTCGCCACGGCCGCGTGCTCGCCCTCGATCTGCGCGGCCACGGCGACGCGCCGCCGGCGCCGCCGCGCCACGGCATCGCCGGCCACGCGCGCGACCTCGCCGGGCTCTTCGCCGCGCGCGGCCTCGAGCACGCCCTCCTCGTCGGCTGGTCCATGGGGGCGCAGGTCGCGCTCGAGGCCCTGCCGCTGCTCGGCGCCCGCGTCGCCGCGCTGGCCCTCCTGTCCGTCACGCCCTGTTTCGCGCAACGCGACGGCTGGCCCCACGGGCTCCCCGCGACGAACGTGCGGGCGCTCGCGGCGAGGGTTCGCCACCGCCCCGAGCTCGCGCTGCGCCGCTTCTTCGACGGGATGTTCGCCCCGGACGAGCTGACGGAACCGGAGCGCGACGCGCTGGCGGCCGCCGTCCTGTCGGCGCCGTTCTCGAAGGAGGCGGCGCTCGACGGGCTCGAGGATCTCCTCGTCGCGGACCAGCGACCTCGCCTGGCCAGCGTGCGGGTCCCCACCCTGCTCGTCCACGGCGAGCGCGACCCCATCTGCCTGCCGGGAGCCTCCGCGTTCGTCGCCGAAGCGATCGCCGGCGCGCGCCGCTGGGTGCTGCCAGGCGTCGGCCACGCGCCGCAGCTGAGCCGGCCCGCGCTCGTCTCCGAGCTGTTGGCGCGTCACCTGGCGGAGCTGCCGTGAAGCGCGCCCTCGCTGAGATGACGGCGGAGTGCACGGCCCTGGCGCCCCGCTGTCCACCGCCCCACGCGGTCGACAAGCTCCGGCTCCGCCGGGCCTTCGGCCGCGCGGCGGGGGTGTACGACGCCCACACCCCGGTGCAGCAGCAGGTGCGCGCGCGGCTCCTCGACCTGGCGCTACGGCGCGCACCCGCACCGCGTCGCGCCCTCGACGTCGGCGCCGGGACCGGGGCGCTCCTCGCGGATCTGCGCGCCCGCGAGCCGGCCGCGGTCGGGGTCGCGATGGACCTCGCGCACGGCATGGCGGTCGCGGCGCGGGAGCGGGGCGCGCCCGCGGTGGCGGGCGACGCCGAGGCGCTCCCGTTCGCCGCCGGCCGGTTCGACCTCGTCCTCTCCAGCTCGGCACTGCAGTGGTTGCCGCGGCTCGCTCCGGCGCTGGCCGAGATGCGCCGCGTCCTCGCCCCGGGCGGCACCGTGGCGGTCGCCTTCTTCGGAGGCGAGACGCTGCACGAGCTGCGGGAGGCATGGCGGGCCGCGCTGCCCGCCGGCGCGCCCGACCGGACGCACCGCTTCCACGCGCGCGGCGACCTCGCGGTGGCGCTGCGCGAGGCGGGGCTCACCGCGGAGGAGATCGCCTCCGAGCGCGTGGCGGAGCGGCACGAGGATCCCCTGGCGCTCGTACGCGCGCTGCGCCGCATCGGGGCCGGGAACGCCGCGCCCGAGCGCGGCGGCGGCCTCGCCGCGCGCGGCGCGCTGGAGCGCATGTCGCGCCAGTACCTCGCCCGCCACGGCGGCCCCGGCGGCGTGCCCGCCACCTGGGAGGTCCTGTACGCGGTCGCGCGCGTCGAGTCGTAGGCGGGGCTCTCGCCGCCGGTCGATCGGGGCTCGCGTCAGCGCCCCTCGAGCGACACCAGGAAGAACTTGTCGGCCGAGCGATCCGCGACCCGCATCTTCGCCGCCGGCCCGATCGCCTTCTCCAGCGCGCCGTAGCGGCCGCGCTCGACGATGACCCACTTCCGCCCGGGGCGATCCGCGATCTCCTTCATGCGCACGTCGTTCGCCACCTGCCGCACGAGGTTCCGCGAGTAGAACGTCTCGCCGCGCCAGTTCATGAAGTACGCGATGATGGGCTCGTCTGGCGAGCCGCGCTCGGCGAGGTACGTCCAGAAGATCTGGCGCTGGGTCCAGTGCGGGGAGAGCTCGCGCCAGTGGAACCAGGAGACGTACAGCGCGAAGGCGAGCGCCACGCCCGAGAGCGCCGCCACCAGGCCGCGGCGGGAGCGCCAGAGCCAGGCGGCCACCAGGAGCACGCCGCCCGCCGCGAACAGGGCCGAGAACACGGGGCGCGGCCCGAACGAGATGAGGAACGGACCGAGCCTGTGGCCGAGGTGCAGGCGCGCCAGCTCCGCCTCCGGATACGGACGCTCGTAGTTGTAGACGTAGAGGTCGGGGAGCGCCTTCGGCGTCTCCCACAGGCTGTGCCCGACGACCACGAACGCGGCGAACCCGAGCAGGAGCGCGCCGAGGTGCGCCTCGAGCCCCTCCTCGAGCAACCGATCGACGAAGGCGGCGCACAGGATCGCGAACGCCGGCACGGCCGGGAAGATGTAGTGGTGGAACTTGGTGGCGGACAGGCTCATGAGGACGTAGGTCAGCACCGCCCACAGCCCCGCGAGCAGGACGACGTCGTCGCGGCGCGTCCGCCCGCGCAGCCTCACGCGCGCCAGCTCCCCGAGCGCTCCCGGCACCGCCGCCACCCAGGGGAAGAGGCCGAACCCGAGCTCCCGGATGAAGTAGACGAAGCCGCCGCCGGGCGTCGTGGTGTGGACACCCTCCCCCAGCCGCTTGAGGTGGTCGTGGATCCAGAACCGGTACGCGAAGGTCTTGCTCTCGTCGTCCAGCCCCCGGAACAGCGAGAGCACGACGTACCAGGGCGCCGCGATGGCGAGGAAGAGGGCGGGGCCGAGCGGAAGCGGCCACCCGCGCACCCGCTCCCAGAACCGGAGCCGCGCGAGGAGGCGCCACTCGCCGGTGAGCGCGAACCAGCCCAGGAACGCCGCCCCCACCAGCCCAAACCCGAGCAACCCCTTCGCCAGCGTGGCGAAGGCGAGCAAGGCGTAGCCGGCGTACGCCCAGGCGCTGCGGTGCGCGCGCTCGTCCCAGAGCGCGATGGCGAAGCACATCGCGCCCGAGGTCATGAGGGCCACGAACGGCATGTCCGTGATCGCCTGCCGCGCCATCAGGAAGTAGAACGGCGTGGTGGCGAGCGCCCCCGCCGCGAGATACCCGGCCCGGCGCGAGACGAGCCGCTTCACCGCCACGAAGACGAGCGCGCAGGCGACGATGGCGACGAGCGCCACCGGCAGCCGCACCGCCCACTCGGTCCAGATGGAGAGCCCGCTCGGCGTGGGAGGACCGGGGTAGGAGCCGGGCGGCAGGGCGTGATCCTGGGCGCCCGAGGCGAGGAGCGCGAGCGCGCTCATCCACATGAGCAGCACCGGCTTGGAGAAGAAGTAGGCGTTCTCCCAGTAGGGGTGGACGAAGTCGGCGCGGACGATCATCTGCCGCGCCACCTCGGTGTAGTGGGACTCCCAGGGATCCCACAGGCCTTCCGTCCCGAGCCACGGCAGGAACACCAGCGCGGCGAGCGCCGCGACGAGGACCACCCCGCGGCGCTCCTCCGGCAGCGCCCGCCAGCGATCGAGGAGCGCGGGCGCGCGCGGGGCGGGCGACATGGTGGGGGAAGTTACGCCGAGGTGGGCCATGGCGCCAGCAGGTCCTCGGAGCGGAGGCCGTTCCCTGGCCTGCCCCGGCTGGGCAGGGTACAGTCCGCCCGTGGCAGAGCCCGCTCGCGCCGCGCAGCCGGACTTCAAGCCCCACCTGTTCGGCAAGTTCTTCGTCCTCCAGCGGCTCGCCGTGGGGGGGATGGCCGAGATCTACCGCGCCAAGATCCTGGGCGCGGGCGGCTTCGAGAAGGAGCTCGCGCTGAAGCGCGTCCTCGCCCCGCGGGCGCGGGACAAGGCCTTCGTGAAGATGCTGGTGAACGAGGCGAAGCTGACCGCCCAGCTCACCCACTCCAACATCGCCCAGATCCACGAGTGCGGCGCGGTGGACGGGGCCTACTTCATCGCGATGGAGCTGGTCTACGGCGTCTCCATGAAGGAGATGATGGCCAACTTCGCGCGGGCCGGGGTCAACCTCACGCCCGAGCAGGCCATCTTCGTCGTGCTGCAGCTCCTGCACGGCCTCGACTACGCCCACCGGAAGACCGGCGCGGACGGCGAGCCGCTGCACGTCGTCCACTGCGACGTCTCGCCCGACAACGCGCTCGTCTCGTGGGAAGGCGAGGTGAAGCTGCTCGACTTCGGCATCGCGCGCGCCGCGGCGGCCGGCCTCTCCAACTACAAGGAGGGGATGCTGATGGGGAAGCTCGGGTACGTCGCGCCCGAGCAGGCCTCGATCGAGAAGACGTGGGACCACCGGGTCGACGTCTTCGCGGCGGGGATCATCCTCTACGAGCTGCTCACGAAGCAGAAGCCGTTCCCGCGCGCGATCGACGTGGAGTCGCTCGTCGCCTCGCGCAAGGCGCGGGTCGCGCCGCCCTCCGCCCTCGACGAGAGCATCCCGAAGGAGCTCGACGCGATCGTGGCGAGGGCGCTCGCCTACGACCCGGAGGATCGCTACCCCAGCGCGCACGCCTTCGCCGACGCGCTCGTCGACGTGCTCTTCCCCACCCCGCAGAGCGCCGTGCAGCATCTGCTCGGCGAGCAGATGCGGCAGGTCTTCACCGAGCGCATCGCCAAGCAGCGCGCCGCCCGCGCCCACGACGCGCTCGTCATGAAGGTGCTGCAGCACGTCGTCGAGCAGCGCCGCACCGCGGGCGAGCCGGAGGTGCTACCGCTCGTCGCGACCGACGACGACCTCCTCGACCCCACCACCGTGGCGCAACCAGTCGCGACGCGCGCGCCCGCGGCGCGACCGACCCGTCCCGTGCGCCGCCTCGTCGGCCGGGGTCGCGCCGCGGCGCTGGCGCTCGTCACCGCGGCGCTCGCCGCCGCCGCCGCCTGGTCCGCCGCCGTGTGGCTCCGGCCGGGCGTGGTGGTGGTGACCTCCGACCCGCCGGGCGCCGAGGTCACGCTGGACGGCCGAGCGCTCGCCGGCGGCACGCCGGCGGTGGTGGAGGGCGTCCGGCCCACGGCTCCCGTGAGCGTGGTGGTCTCGGCCCCCGACCGCAGGAGCGCCACCTACACGCTCGAGCCGGCGCCGGGCCAGGCGGTGCGCCGGGTCCACGCCGAGCTCAAGGCGGCGTTCGGCACCCTCGTGGTGGAGAGCGCGCCGCCGGGGGCGCAGGTCCAGCTCGACGACCGCAGCGTCGGCGTGACGCCGCTCACCCTCGAGCGCGTGCGCCTCGACGAGCGGCACCGGTTCGATCTGAGGCTCCCGGGCCACGAGCTCGACCAGTTCGTCGTGCTCCCGGAGAAGGACGGTCAGCGCTTCTTCCGCACGCTCACGCCGCAGCGGCGCGGGCGCGGCGCGCCGTGATCAGCGCCCGCCGAACCGCGGCGGCCGCTTCTCCAGGAACGCCGCCCGCCCCTCGCGTACGTCGTCGCTCTCGAAGGCCCGCCGCCGGAGCTGCGCGATCTCCTCGCGCTCCTCGGCGGTGAAGCCGCGCTCCGCGGCCGCCTCGAGGAGGCGGAGGACCCGCTTCATGCCCTGCACGGCCAGCGGCGCGTTCCCGGCGATCTCGGCGGCGAGCGCGAGCGCCGCCCCCTCGGCCCGATCGGCCGGCACGAGCCGGTCGACGAGCCCCATCGCGAGCGCCTCGTCGGCGTCCACTGGACGGCCCGTGAAGAAGAGCTCGCGGGCGCGCGCCGGGCCGACGAGGTGGAGGAAGCGGCGCAGGCCGGCCGGCGCGTAGACGACGCCCAGCTTCGCGGGCGGCATCCCGATCTGAACCCCCGGCCGCGCCACCCGCAGGTCGCAGGTGGCGGCGAGCTCCGCGCCGGCGCCGAAGGCCGCGCCGTTGAGGAAGGCGACGGTCGGACACGGCACCGCCTCGACGGCCTCCATGGCGCGCTCGACCGCGAGGTCGGGGCGATCGCCCTCCTGCGGTCCGGTGGGGATGGCGGCGATGTCGAACCCGGAGCAGAAGGCCTTGTCGCCGGCGCCGCGGAAGACGAGGCAGCGCACGCCGTCGCGCGCCGCCGCCGCGCACGCCTCCTCCAGCGCGGCGAGGCTCGCGAAGTCGACCGCGTTGCGCTTCGCCTGGTGGTCGAGGGTCAGGATTCGGACCGGCCCGCGATCCTCGGCGCGCAGGAGGGCGTCGCTCACTCGAGCACCACCAGGACGTCGCCCTCGCTCACCGCGTCGCCCGGCTTCTTCTCGATCTTGACCACCGTGTCCGTGATGTGCGCCGCCAGGTCGGCCATCGAGGCCCTCCGTTCACGCGAGGCTATCCGGCGCGCGGCGAAGCGGCAATGAAGTGGTTCGCGGACGAGGAGGTCGGAGCGCGAGATCGCACGAAAACATGAAGGGTCCGCGAGCGCGGACCCTTCGATGAGCGCGGAGTCAACCACCCGACCCCATCTGCCAGCGGGAAGCCGGCACGCTTGCTGTGACGATTAAGAACCTCGACTCCGGTGAAAGCAAGGGTCGGCCGGCCGGACGCCTCAACAGGGAGCGACCGCCGCGCGATCCTGTGCACCGATCCGGACGAAGGCGCGGCCTCGCGCGGCCGAGCAGCGCCGCCTGGCCCGCGGCGCGCAAGGGACGGCTTCCACTGTTTGGGGTAGGCTCCCGCTCACATGTCCCGGCGTCGTCCCTCACCTCCGTCCCTCGCCCTTCCGGGCGAGCCGTACGGCCGGCGCAGCTTCCTCCGGCGCGGCCTCGTCGGCGCGGCGCTCCTCGCGCTCGGAGGCGGCGGGTGGCTCGCGACGCGCAAGACGCGGGTCGGCCCCAGCGCCGCAGGGCCGCTCAAGGTCCTCTCGCCGCAGGAGGCCGCGGTCCTGCTGGCGGTCGCGGACCGGCTCGTGCCCGAGCGGCAGGGCTTCCCCCGCCCGCGCGCGCTCGGGCTCGCGACGGGAATGGACGCGGTGGTGGCCATGGCGCACCCCGCCACGCAGCTGGAGCTGAAGCGGCTCGTGCGCCTGTTCGAGAGCGCCGCCGCGGGCCTCCTGCTCGACGCGCAGCCTAGGCTCTTCACCGAGTCCACGCCGGCCCAGCAGGACCAGCGGCTCCGGGCGTGGCAGACGAGCCGCATCGCGCTCCGGCGCACGGGCTTTCACGCGCTGAAGCGCCTCGTCTACGCGAGCTACTACGCGTCCCCCGAGACGTGGAGCGCCGTCGGCTATCCGGGCCCACCCGTCGAGACCGGGGTCGCCGGCCGGCGCGCGAGGTGACCGACATGGCCGAACGCGACGCGGGCCGCATCTTCACCGGGCGGGAGGTGACGAGCGACCTCGACCTCACCGCCGACGTGTGCGTGGTCGGCTCCGGCGCCGGCGGTTCCGTCGTCGCGGCGCGGCTCGCCGACCGCGGCGCTCGCGTCGTCATCCTCGAGGAGGGCGGCTTCTACCCGCCGGGCTCGCTCCCGCTCTCGGAGGCTGCCGTCTACCCGCGCCTGTACCAGGAGGGCGGCGCGCGAGCGACCGCCGACCTCGCCATCACCGTCCTGCAGGGGCGGACCGTCGGCGGCGGGACCACCGTCAACTGGACCACCAGCTTCCGGACCCCCGACCGCGTCCTGGCGCACTGGCGCAGCGTCTACGGCCTCGACGCCCTCACGCCGGCGGCGCTCGCGCCTCACTTCGACGCGATCGAGAAGCGGCTCAACGTCCACGAGCAACCGGACGACGGCGTGAACCCGAACAACCGGGTGCTGCACGACGGGGCTGGGCGCCTCGGCTGGGAGGTGGCCCGCACCCGGCGCAACGTCGACGGCTGCCAGAACCTCGGCTACTGCGGCTTCGGCTGCCCGATCGGAGCCCGGCTCTCGGCCGACCAGACCTTCGTCAAGGACGCGCTGGCCCGCGGGGCGCGCCTACACGCCAACGCGCGCGCCGTGAAGCTCGTGCGCGAGAAGCGCCGCTTCACGGAGGTGGTGGCGGAGGCGCTCGATCCCGCGACCGATCTCCCGACCGGGAGGACGATCCGGGTCCGGCCCAAGCTCGTGGTGCTCGCCGGCGGCGCCATCAACACGCCGGCGCTCCTGCTCCGGAGCGGCATCGATCTCGCCGGCAAGGTGGGGACGCGCACCTTCCTGCACCCGGTGGCGGCCATGTTCGGCAAGCACCCAGCGCCGATCGAGGGCTACTACGGCGCGCCGCAGTCGGTGGCGTCGCACCAGTTCGCCGACCGCGGCGCCGGCAAGGTGGGCTTCTTCCTCGAGGCGGCGCCCGTGCATCCCATGCTCGCCGCGACGGCGCTGGGCGGCTTCGGCGCCGAGCACGAGGAGCTGATGGCGGCCCTGCCGCACGCGTCGGCGCTCATCGCGCTCTCGATCGACGGCTTCCTGCCGAAAGAGGAGGGAGGGACGGTCTCCCTGCGCTCCGACGGCCGCGTCCGCCTCGACTATCCCGTCCGCCCCGAGATCTGGGAGGCGCTGCGCGAGGGCTGCAAGGCGCTGGCGCGGGTGCACCTGGCCGCGGGCGCCGAGGCGGTCTACTCGCTCCACGACGAGCCGGTCGAGATCCGCGGCGAGCTCGACATCCCGAAGCTCGACCGCGCGGCGTGGGAAGCGGGGCGGGTGCAGCTCTTCACCGCGCACCAGATGGGCGGGTGCCGGATGAGCCGAGACCCGGAGGACGCGGTCACGACGCCGGAGCTCCGGCTCGAGGCGCACGAGAACGCCTTCGTGGTCGACGGCTCGGTCCTGCCCACCTCCGTCGGCGTCAACCCCCAGATCACCATCTTCGCCCTGGCCCACTGGGCCTCCGACCACGTCGCGAGCGCGATCCGGCTCGGCTGAGCGCTCGACCCTCAACGACCCCGAGTCCGAGCCCGGACCACGCCGGGCGCGGGCACGGGCTCGTTCACGGGTTGGGGCCCCAGTCCAGCGCCGCCTCCGCCCCCGCCCCAGGCGGGACGGCGCGCGTTGCGCGCGCGGCGGCGCTGGCTACGTTGAGCGTCGCGCTGGAGCGCCATGGCCCGTCGAGTCAGCGATCCCCTCTGGTACAAGGACGCCATCGTCTACGAGACGCACGTCCGGGCCTTCTTCGACAAGAACAACGACGGCGTGGGCGATTTCCCGGGGCTCATCGAGAAGCTCGATTACCTGCAGGACCTCGGCATCACCTGCCTCTGGCTGCTGCCGTTCTTCCCCTCCCCCGGCCGAGACGACGGCTACGACATCGCCGACTACCGCGGCGTCAACTCGCAGTACGGCACACTCGACGACTTCCGTCGGCTGGTCGCCGGCGCGCACGAGCGCGACATCCGAGTGCTGGTGGAGCTGGTCGTGAACCACACCTCCGATCAGCACCCCTGGTTCCAGGCGGCGCGGCGCGCACCGCCGGGATCGCCCGAGCGCGAGATGTACGTCTGGAGCGAGACGAACCAGAGGTACCAGGACGCGCGCATCATCTTCACCGACACCGAGAAGTCGAACTGGACCTGGGACGACGAGGCGAAGGCCTACTACTGGCACCGCTTCTTCCACCACCAGCCCGACCTCAACTTCGACGCCCCGCGCGCGCTCGCCGAGATGCTCGACGTGATGCGCTTCTGGGCGGGCCTGGAGGTGGACGGCTTCCGGCTCGACGCCATCCCGTACCTCGTCGAGCGCGACGGCACGAACTGCGAGAACCTCCCCGAGACGCACGCGGTCATCAAGCAGGTGCGGTCGGCGCTGGAGCGCGACTTCCCCGGCCGCATGCTGCTCGCGGAGGCGAACCAGTGGCCGGCGGACGTCCGCCCCTACTTCGGCGACGGCGACGAGTGCCACATGGCGTTCCACTTCCCGCTCATGCCACGGTTCTTCATGGCCCTCCGGCTGGAGGACACGAAGCCCATCGTGGACATCATGGCGCAGACGCCGGCCATCCCGGACTCCTGCCAGTGGGGGCTCTTCCTGCGCAACCACGACGAGCTGACGCTCGAGATGGTGACGCACGACGAGCGCGACTACATGTACCTCGCCTACAGCGCCGATCCGCGGATGCGCCTCAACCTCGGCATCCGGCGGCGGCTGGCGCCGCTCATGGAGAGCTCCAGGCGCCGCATCGAGCTCCTCAACAGCCTGCTGTTCAGCTTCCCGGGGACGCCCATCCTCTACTACGGCGACGAGATCGGAATGGGCGACAACGTGTTCCTGGGCGATCGCAACGGCGTCCGCACCCCGATGCAGTGGAGCGCCGACCGCAACGGCGGGTTCTCGCGGTGCAACCCGGCGGCGCTCTACAGCCCGCCCATCATGGACCCGGTCTACGGGTACCAGACGGTGAACGTGGAGGCGCAGCTCGAGAACCCGTCCTCGCTGCTCATGTGGATGCGCAACATGATCGGGCTGCGGAAGCTCTTCAAGGTGTTCGGGCGCGGCGCGATCGAGTTCCTCCCGGTCCAGAACCGCGCCGTGCTCGCCTACCTGCGGCGGTACCAGGGCGACGTCATCCTGTGCGTGGCGAACTTCTCGCGGTTCGCGCAGCCGGCGCAGCTGCCGCTCCAGCGCTTCCGCGGCTACACCCCCATCGAGATGTTCGGCTACACCGAGTTCCCGCGCATCGGCGACGAGGGCTACCCGCTGACGCTCTCCGCCTACGGGTTCTACTGGTTCGAGCTGACCGAGCCGGCCGACGTGCCGCACGACCTGCCCTGAGCTCCGGTCACTCGTCGTCGGCCCGGCCGTGCGGCCCCACCTGGGCGAGGAGGGCGCGCGCCTCGGGGTAGTCGGCGCGGAGCTCGAGGGCGCGGCGGAGCGCCGCCTGCGCTCCGGCGCGATCACCGTGCCGCAGGCGCGCCATCGCCAGGTGATACTGGACGTGCGGCGCGGAGGGGGCGAGCTTCGCCGCGACCTCCAGCTCCCGCAAGGCGTCGGGGATCTCTCCCCGGGCGAGGTGCAGCTCCCCGAGGTTGTTGTGGGGCGCGGCCAGCTTCGGATCGTGCGCGATGGCGGCGCGGTAGCTCGCGCGCGCTTCGTCGTCGCGCCCCTGCCGCGCCGCGGCCACGCCCAGGTTGTTCCAGGCGCGGGAGAACGACGGCAACACCTTCACCGCGAGGCGAAACTGCCCCTCGACTTCGGGCCAGTCCACGGGCGCGCCCTCGGCCTTGGCGCGGTCCATCATCTCGAAGCCGCGGTTGTTGTAATAGTTCGCCAGAGCCTCGACGTCGTCGAGCACGCGGTACCACTGGATCGTGCCGAGCTGCGAGAAGTCGAGGCCGAAGTTCCCCGAGGGCGTCTTCACCATCGCCGAGACGTGGCCCTCGTTGACGGTGGTCCCGTCCTCCGCCCAACGGGTCGAGTGCACCCGGATCGACGCGTCGATGTAGTAGGCCTGCAGGCCAACCGCGCGCGCGAGGCCGATGAACACGGACGAGAGCGCGAGGCAGTTGCCCTCCGAGCGGCGCATCGTCTCCTCCGCGCCGGTCGTGACCGACGGCACGTAACGCAGGCCGAACTGCGCGGGGTCGACCATCGCCGCCGCCAGCCGCCGCACCTCCTCGGCGTCGGACGGGGCGTCGCGGACGATGGCGCGCGCCGCCGCCGCGTGCTCGGGGCTGATCTCGAACGGAACGACGACGTCGCCGGGCGGGGCCTCGGGGGCGCGCGCCCGCACCAGGTCGCGCAGCTCGTCGGGGCGGTAGGCGAGCTTGCCGGACGCGCGGCACCCGGCGCTGGCGGCCGCGGCGAGGGCCGTCAGCACGACCGCCAGGCCGAGGCCGCGACGCATCATCCCCTCACATGTGCTGCACCGGCCGCTCGCCGCCGTCCTCGGAGGGGCGCAGGTCCTCGTTGGCGCGTCCCTCCGCGGGGCGGCCGGTCGTGCGGGAGCCGAGCCCGACCGCGAGCGCCACCGCCAGCATCACGCCCGCGAAGACGATGACGAACGAGATGGTCAGGATCGCGCCCCCGATGCGGAGCTCCTGGAGCGCGAGCGCCAGAGTGAAGATCACCACCAGCCACTTCACGCCCAGGCTCACCAGGCGCGCGGAGCGGAGCTGCATGTTCACGGCGTTCACGAGCGTCGTGCGCTCGAGGAAGCGCGCCCCGGCGAGGCCGACCGCGAAGATGAGCCCCGCCGCGAGCAGGCTCGGGATGTAGTCGAGGACCCGCGCCGACAGCGCGTCGGTGACCGCCGTGCCGAGGACCCGCAGCCCGGCCAGGAATCCGACCAGCAGGACGAACCAGAAGCCCGCGTGCGCGGCGACCTCGGTGGGCGCGTTCTTGGGCATCCACTCCCCGGTGGCGGTGAGGCCCCACCGGTGCACGCGCCGGTCGAAGTCGATGCCGGCGAGGGACCGCCGCAGCGCGAACCGGATCAGGGACGCGATCACCAGCGCGAACGCGAGGACGAGCAGCATCGTGAGCACGCCCGGCAGGAAGCCCGCCGCGGCGAGCGCCACCCGGTGCAATCCCTCTTGGAACGCGAGCTCCACGTCGGTCCACATGGCGACTCCCCCCTTCTCTTCAGGGATTGAACCGGTCCGGCCAGCGCCAGCGCGAGATGAGGTACGGCTTCGCCGCCTCGAACGCCTGGCACAGGCGCTCCACCCTCGGCTCCACCGCCGTCGCCGTCAGGCCCGACAGCTCCCGGACGAACCCCGCCGCCCAGCCGAGGTAGAGCGGCGTCATCGAGCGAAGCAGCAGCGCACGATCCAGGAGCGCGAGGTGGTAGCCCACCGCGAAGTCGTAGACGATACGCGCCCACAGCGGGTCGTCGATGCGAAAGCGCTCCTCGGGCTCCCCCGCGAGGCGCTTCAGCGCGAGCATCGTCTGCGGGGGCAGCACGCCGCCCCACACGCGCTGCAGCTCCTGGTGGCCGAGCTGGAACGCACCCAGCATGGGCGCGATCTGGGGCGGGCCCGGCTCGTCGGCCGGGAGGGTCGGTTCGCCGTACGTCTTCACCGTCCGGGAACCCTTCGCGCGCTGCCACGAGGCGGCGTGCAGGCGCGCCTCGTGGAAGAGCAAGCCCACCACCTGCGCCAGCGACGCGGCCAGATCCGCGCCGGCGTCGCCCAGCCGCGGCGCGCGCGTGGCGAGGCAGGTCTGGCTGACCCGGAAGTCGCCCGCCAGCAGCGCGCAGACGAGCCAGACGCGCTCGCCGGCATGCGCCGGATCGGCGTGCCACGCCTCGCCGAGGAGGTGGCCCACCGCCCGGCGCGAGACGGCCAGCTCGTTCCCGAGCGGCTGGCGCAGCCGCCGGCCGAAGAGGGCGCGGGTGAGCGGGTAGACGAGGCCCGTCGCGAACACGCCCTCGTACCGCTGGATCGCGTAGCACGGCGCGGTGAGGTCGTACCCGTCGTCGAGGATCGGGCCGAGGAGATGGCGGGCACCGCCGTTGGGCCCCTCCTCGCCGTCCGCTGCGACGAGCGCGGCGGCCGTGGCCTCGAACGCCTCGGCAGCCCTCAGGGTGGCCTCGAGCGCGCTCTGGCCGGGATGGCTCCAGGGCAGCAGCGGCACCTCCGGCGGCGGCGGGCGCGGATCGAGCGGCACGGCCGCGACGCGCTCGGCGCTCTCCGACAGCAGCAGGACCACCGCCTGTCGCCCCGGGTACGAGACGCCCAGCTGGTGTCCGATGCGGTGCACCGTGCGGATCGCGTCGCCCGCGTCGAAGGCCGGTCCGCCGTGGACCGCGACGACGATCTCGGCGCGCCGGGGCTCGGTGAGGCCCGGGGCCATCTGTTCGGCGGGAGCGAGCACCTCCGGGCACAAGCTAGGTCGGGTGTACCCGTGGTGGCGCGTCCTTCGCGAGGCGCGGATTGGCCAGGCGCTTGGTCGATGGGGCGGCGAGCGGGCACTCTCCAGCTTGACGGGCCAGCGCGCGCTTGGTTCCATCGCGGCTCCCTGACTGCGAGGAGCGGATGGACACCAAAGTGCTGCTCGGCGAGAAGCAGATCCCCACCCACTGGTACAACGTCATCCCGGACCTGCCGGGATCGCTCGCGCCGGTGCTCCACCCGGTCACGCTGAAGCCGGTCACGCCGCAGGATCTCGCGCCGCTCTTCCCCCAGCCGCTCGTCGAGCAGGAGGTCTCGACCGAACGGTGGGTCCCCATCCCGGAGCCGGTGCGCGAGATCTACCGGCTGTGGCGGCCGACGCCGCTCTTCCGCGCGCGGCGCCTGGAGCAGGCGCTGGGGACGCCGGCCCGCATCTACTACAAGTACGAGGGCGTCTCGCCGGCCGGCTCGCACAAGCCGAACTCGGCCGTGCCGCAGGCCTACTACAACAAGCTGGCCGGGATTCGCCGCCTCGCCACCGAGACCGGCGCTGGCCAGTGGGGCAGCTCGCTCGCGCTCGCCTGCCGCCTGTTCGGGCTCGAGTGCACCGTCTACATGGTGAAGGTCTCGTTCGAGCAGAAGCCGTACCGCAAGAGCATGATGCAGCTGTGGGGCGCGAACGTGTTCGCCTCGCCGTCGCGGGAGACGAACGCCGGCCGCGCCGCGCTCGCCGCCGATCCGGCGAGCCCGGGCTCCCTCGGGCTCGCGATCTCGGAGGCGGTGGAGGACGCCGCCACGCACGACGACACGCACTACGCCCTCGGCTCGGTGCTGAACCACGTCATCCTCCATCAGACGGTGGTGGGGCTCGAGGCGAAGGAGCAGCTGCGGGCGACGGGCGACTATCCGGACGTCGTGATCGCATCCCACGGCGGCGGCTCAAACTTCGCGGGGCTCACCTTCCCGTTCCTGGCGGACCGCGCCGCCGGCAAGCGCGTGCGCCTCGTCGCCTGCGAACCGGCGAGCTGCCCCACGCTGACGAAAGGCGTCTACGCCTTCGACTACGGCGACACCGCGAAGATGGCGCCCGTCGTGAAGATGTACACGCTCGGTCACGACTTCATGCCGCCCGGCATCCACGCCGGCGGGCTGCGCTACCACGGCGCGTCGCCGCTCGTCTCGCAGCTCCTCGCGGCGGGACAGATCGAGGCGCGCGCGTTCATGCAGACCCCTTGCTTCGAGGCGGCGGTCACCTTCGCCCGCACCGAGGGCATCGTGCCGGCGCCGGAGTCGTCGCACGCCATCCGCGGCGCCCTCGAGGAGGCCCAGCGCGCGAAGGAGGAGGGGCGAGAGCGCGTCATCCTCTTCGGGCTCTCCGGCCACGGCCAGCTCGACATGACCGCCTACGACGCCTACCTCTCCGGCCGGCTCGAGGACTTCGCGTACCCGGAGGAGAACATCCGCGCCTCCCTGGCGCGGCTCCCGAAGGTCGACTTCTGAGCGGCGTGGAACGAGCCCCCGCCCTACCCCCTGAGAGAACGGCCATGATGCGTCTCGGCTCGCTGGTCGCCCTCGCCGCCCTCGCGGTGGCTCGCCCCGCCGCGGCGGAGGACGTGATCCGGCTCGGCAACCTCAAGTTCGCCCACTACGGCGCGGTCTCGTACATGAAGCAGCTGGGCCCGAAGTACGGGCTCCGCATCGAGGAGCGCGTCTTCCCGAAGGGACTCGACATCATCCCGGCCATCGTGGCGGGCGAGATCGACGTCGCGGCCAGCGCCGCCGACGCGGCGATCGCCGGGCGGGCCGCCGGCGCACCGGTCTACGCCGTGGCCGGGTTCGCGAAGGGCGGCGTCCGCATCGTCGGCCGCAAGGACCTCGGGATCACCCGCGTCGCCCAGCTCGCGGGCAAGAAGGTGGGGGTCCCGCGCGGCGGCGCGCAGGAGCTGGCGCTCTTCGCCGAGCTCGCCAAGGCCGGGCTCACCTGGAGCGATCACCCGGGGAAGGACGTCCTCATCGTCTACCTCGCCTACGCCGACCTCAACCAGGCGCTGCTCCAGAAGCAGATCGACGCGATGTGCCAGTCGGAGCCGCAGTCGACGCAGGCGCTCTCGAAGGGCATCGGCACCGAGATCGTCAAGCCCTACGACACGCCGATGGGAGAGCCGGTGCGCGTCATGGTGATGACCGAGAAGCTGTACCGGGAGAAGCCGGACGTCGCGCTGCGGGTCATGAAGTGCTTCGTCGAGGCGACGAAGGCGTTCCTCGACGACCCGGCCCTCGCCGAGAGGTACGTGCGCGAGCAGCTCTTCAAGGGGCAGATCACTCCGCGAGAGTACGAGGACGCCATGTCGAACGCGGCCTTCACGTACGCCGTCACGGTCGACCACATCCAGGTCACGACCGACCTCATGGTGAAGTACGGCGTCGGCAAGCTGCAGCGCCCGCCCCGCGCCGCGGACTGGGTGAAGCTGGATCTGCTGCAGAAGGCCAAGGGCGAGCTCGGGATCCGGTAGATGGGCGACCGCCTCTGCGCGCTCTGCAAGTCGATCGCGGTCCCGGCGCTCGTCCTCGCCTCGTGGGAGGCGCTCTCCCGGGCCGGCGTCTTCTCGCCGGCCATCCTTCCGGCGCCCTCCGCCGTCGTCGTGAGGTGGTGGCATTACCTGCTGCCGACCGAGCCCTTCGACCCGGCGCAGGGGAGCCGCCTCGGCTGGCTCGTCTCCGGCGAGCTGCCGCAGGACGCGCTGGGGAGCCTCTCCCGCGTGGTGGTCGGGTTCCTCATCGGCGGCGGGGTGGCGCTGCCGCTCGGGCTCGTCATGGGGCGGCGACCGCTCGTGCACGACCTGCTCTCACCGGCGCTCGAGATCGTCCGGCCGATCCCGCCCATCGCCTTCATCCCGCTCTCGATCCTGTGGTTCGGGCTCGGGAACCCGCCGGCCCTGTTCCTCATCGCGCTCGGCGCGTTCTTCCCCGTGCTCGTCAACACGATCGCGGGGGTGCGCAACGTGGACGCCATCTACGTGCGCGCCGCGCAGAACCTGGGCGCGACCGAGGGCGTGCTCTTCCGGCGCGTCATCCTCCCCGCCGCCATGCCGTACATCCTCACCGGCGTGCGGGTCGGGATCGGGGTCGCCTTCATCGTCGTGATCGTGGCGGAGATGACCGCCGTGAACATGGGGCTCGGCTACCGGATCCTCGAGGCGCGCGAGTTCATGTGGTCGGACAAGATCATGGCGGGGATGATCACGATCGGACTCTGCGGGCTCGGCATCGACCTCTTCATGAACAGGCTCAACCGGTGGCTGCTGCGCTGGCGCCGCGGCCTGGAGGGCTGAAGATGGCGCCGGAGCCGGCGGTCCGCATGGAGGGCGTCCGCAAGACGTTCCGCAGCGGCGGGCGCGAGGTGGTCGCGCTCGACGGCATCGATCTCGCCGTCGCGCCGGGCGAGCTCGTGTGCCTGCTCGGCCCCTCCGGCTGCGGGAAGTCCACCCTCCTCAACGCGATCGCCGGGTTCGCGCCGCCCACCGCCGGGACGCTCGCAGCCAACGGGCGCGAGGTCGTGGGGCCGGGCCCGGACCGCGCCATGGTGTTCCAGGAGTACGCGCTCTTCCCGTGGATGACGGTGGAGGCGAACGTCGCCTTCGGTCTCGAGCTCAAGGGCGAGCCGCGCGCCGCCATCGCCGGGCGCGTGGAGGCCCTGCTGCGGCAGCTCGGCCTGTGGGAGTTCCGCGACCGCTTCCCCAAGGACCTCTCCGGCGGCATGCGCCAGCGCGTCGCCATCGCGCGCGTGCTCGCCATCGATCCGCCCATGCTGCTCATGGACGAGCCGTTCGGCGCGCTCGACGCCCTCACCCGCCGCAACCTCCAGGATGAGCTCCTCCGGATCTGGTCGTCGTTGCAGAAGACCATCGTGTTCGTGACGCACGGGATCGAGGAGGCGATCTACCTGGCCGACCGGGTGGTGGTGATGACGTACCGGCCCGGGCGCGTGAAGCGCGTCGTGCCCGTCGCGCTCCCGCGCCCGCGCGACACCGCCAGCCCGGAGTTCAACATTCTGAAGCGCGAGGTGACGGAGCTCGTCATGGAGGAGCAGGCGCGCCACGAGCAGGCGGAGCGCGGCGGCGCGACCGAATGAGGAGACCCATGCTGCGTCCGGGCACCCGCGCCGAGAAGGAGCTGCTCCTCACCCGCGAGGACGTGGTCCGCCTGGCGACCGAGCTCGGCGACCCGAACCCGCTCCACCACGACGAGCAGGTCGCCGCGGCGAGCCGCTACGGCGGCCTCATCGCCTGCGGCGGCCACCTCATCGGGCTGCTCACGGGCGCGTGCGCCGCGTTCACCACGGCGTATTGCCCCGGGGTCGGGCTGGGCTTCTCCTATGAGCTGCGCCGCGCGGCTCGCGCCGGGACGACGCTCCGCCTCCGCTGGGAGGTGACCTCGGTCGAGCGCTCGGAGAAGCTGGGCGGCGAGATCGTCACGCTGGAGGGCGCGATCGAGGACGCGAGCGATGGCACGCTCCTCGTGAAGGGCACCGGCCGGGTGCTCGCACGTGATGATCTGGGGTGACCGGTCCGCTCACTGGAACAGGATGGGCTGCCGGGTCTCGACCGCGAGCCGGCACAGCTCGGCGAGGCCGTCGAAGAGCGACACCCCATCCACGTCGAAGAAGCATTCGGCGAGCGAGGCGGGCGCGAGACCGCGCTCCGCCGCGAGCTCCGCCTGCCAGCTCGACGGTGCAAAAGGCCGGGGCGGCTCCCGCCGCAGCGCCTCGCGCAGGTGGTCGAGCTCGCCGGCGAGCCGAGCCGCGTCCCGTGGGCTCCAGCGGGTGGTCGGGGTCACGTGCTCGCGCAGCGTCCCGTACCGGCGAAAGACGCGGCCGTCGCGGGCGCGCGCCTCGCCCCGGAAGCGCTCCCAGTCGTCGTAGCTGCCGACGTCGATCCCGAAGAGCTCCTCGTCACCCCGGAAGACGCAAAGATAGAGCCCCATCAGCGCTTCTCCACGCGGATGACATCGGGGTGGTTCGCCATGAACAGGGAGAGCGTACTGGCGGGGCGGAAGCCGCGCGGCACGAGCAGGACGAGCTTCTTGCCCTGCGCCTCCGCGCGATCCGCGAGCGCCCGGATCTGGCGCGTCGCGTGGAGCGAGGCGGCGTACTTCACGAGCACGATGGCATCGGGCGTCTCGGCGTCGGGGCGGCTCCTGCGGGCGCCGTCGGCGGAAGGGATCATGCGCGCGAGTGTAGCCTGGACACCGCCCCTCGGACGGCGCGTTCGTCCGATGCATCGCTCGCCCCGCCCGGCGGCGGGGCGAGGGTGACGAAACGCGTGGCACAGCGTGTGATTTACCCTCCCGCAGCCTCCGGGGGGGGCGGAGCCCCCACTCAGAAGTCGGCGAAGCCGGCGGCCGCTCGCGTCAGCGAGCGAAGGCGCCGCCGCCGGGGCCGGACGGCGCGGCTCGACGTCACCCCTCGTCCACGAAGAGGTCCCGCATGAGCGGCTCGCCCTGCTTCACCGCGTAGCGGTCGAAGTCCTGCACCCCCTCCGCGCGCAGCACGTCCTCGTCGATGAAGAAGTTCCCGGTGCTCTGCCGCGACGGGCGCGTCACGATCGCGTAGGCGGCGTCGGCCACGATGTCGGCGGTCCGCCCGTGCTTGGCGGTCTCGTCGCCGCCGAGCAGGTTGAGCGCGGCGGTGGCGATGACGGTGCGAGGCCAGAGCGCGTTCACGGCCACGCCGCGCTCCCGCAGCTCCTCGGCCATCCCCAGCACGCACATGCTCATCCCGTACTTCGCCATCGTGTACGCGACGTGCGGCGCGAACCAGCGGGGCCGCAAGGAGAGCGGCGGGGAGAGCACGAGGACGTGGGGGTTCTCAGCCTTCAGGAGGTGCGGCAGGCAGGTCTGGGTGCACAGGAACGTCCCGCGCGCGTTCACGCCGTGCATGAGGTCGAACCGCTTCATGGGCGTGCCGGCGGTGTCGGCGAGGAAGATGGCGCTCGCGTTGTTGACGAGCACGTCGATGCCGCCGAAGCGCTCCACCGCCAGCTTCACCGCGCCCTGCACCTCCTCCTCGGAGCGGATGTCGCACGGCACCGCCAGCGCCTTGCCGCCCGCCTTCTCGATCTCCTCCGCCGCCGAGTAGATGGTCCCCGGCAGCTTCGGGTTCGGCACCTTCGACTTGGCCGCGATGACGACGTTCGCTCCGTCCCGCGCCACGCGCAGGCCGATCGCCTTCCCGATCCCGCGGCTCGCACCGGTGATGAAGACCGTCTTTCCCTTCAGGGTGGGCATGACGCGCAGCATCGCCGCCGCCCGCCACGGCGCCAACCCCGACGCGCGGCGTGGCCCCAAGCGAGCCAGTGGCGCGCGTCAGAGAAGGTAAGCCCATAGGGCGCGCGCCACACGGGTGGGGGTTCGGGGGAGCGGGGCACCCATCGGCGCGCTACGGGCGATCGCGCGCCGATGGGTCGACTACGCCTCCCCCGGTAGGGCCCGCGGGGAGGGCCCGGGGCTTGCGGCTTTTCTGCAAGCCCCGGAGCCTTCCCCGCGAAGTGCCGCGGAGCAGACTGCTCGTGAAAGTAAAGGGCAGCAGTTCGGCGGAGCGGCACTGACGCACCTTTCCGTGCCTGAACGCCCTAGCAGATCCAACCCCGCGACATCCCTGGGATCCGTTGACAGGTGCATTCGAAGCCCGTAGATCGGTGGCGTCGAGTGGGAAACAGTGGCAAATAGCGGATCGAAGCGGCACAACGGGCCAAGCAGTGTTCTACGGGACCTTCCACCACGCGATCGACGCCAAGGGGCGCACCAGCCTCCCGGCCAAGTTCCGCGAGGCGCTCGCCGCGGCCGGCGAGCCGAAGGTGTTCCTGATCCAGGCGCCCGGGATGAAGGCGCTGCGCGCGCTGCCCCACTCCGAGTGGAAGAAGCTCGAGGAGAAGGTGCTGCAGGCGAGCCCGTTCGACCTCAGGGCGCAGAAGAACATCCTGCGCTTCGTGTCGAGCGCGCAGGAGATCGACCTCGACGAGCACGGGCGGGTGCTCGTCCCGGCGCCGCTCCGCGCCTACGCCGGGCTGCAGAAGGACGTGGTGTGGACGGGCATGGGGCGCGACGTGTGCCTCTGGGACAAGGCGCGGTTCGAGGAGCAGCAGGCGGAAGAGATGGCGGAAGGCGACGTCATCGACTTCTTCAAGGGCGTGTAGGGAGGCGGTCATGTACGAAGCGCGCGATCAGGACGGCGTCACCATCGTGAAGGGCGTCGGAGAGCTGGGCCGGGCCGAGCTGGCCGCCATCGCCGGGGTGGCGGCGCGGGCGCGGCGCGACGGGCGGATGGTGGTGGTGGACCTGAAGCGCGTCACCCACCTGCACTACGCCGGGGCGGCCCTCCTCAAGGCCATCCCCGGCCTGCGCGCGGCGGGCGCGTCGCGCTACGTGCGCGACCTCGTCCACGCCGGCGGAGCGGCCGGGTACGTGGAGCTCTACCCTGACGTCGAGGAGGCCGTGCGCGCAGCGTGAGCGCTCGATTCCACCATGCGTCCGTCCTGGCCCGCGAGGTCGTCCAGCTCCTGCAGCCCGCGCCCGGCAAGCTCCTGCTCGACGGGACGCTGGGCGGGGGCGGGCACACCGAGCTCTTCCTGGCGGAGGGTGCGCGCGTGATCGGCGTCGACCGCGACCCGCGCGCCATCGCCGCCGCCACCGCCCGCCTCGCGCGGTACGGGGAGGCGTTCCGGGCGGTCCGGGCCGACTTCCGCGACGCGAAGAACGTGCTCTCGGCGCTCGGGATCTCGGGGGTGGACGGCGCGCTCGTCGACCTGGGCGTCTCCTCGCCCCAGCTCGACGATCCGGCCCGCGGCTTCTCCTTCCGCGAGGCCGGCCCGCTCGACATGCGCATGGGCGAGGAGGGCGAGACGGTGGCGGAGCTGCTCCAGCGCGTGGACGAGCGCGAGCTGGCGCGGATCCTGTCCGAGTACGGCGAGGAGCCCTTCGCCCGGCCGGTGGCGCGCGCCATCAAGCGGGCGGTCGCCGAGGGGGAGTCGCTCGACACGGCGCGGCTGGCCGAGATCGTGGCCGGCGCCATCCCGCGCAAGGCGTGGCCGAAGCGCATCCATCCCGCCACCCGCACCTTCCAGGCGCTCCGCATCGCGGTCAACGACGAGCTGGGCGCGCTGGCGCAGTGGCTCGACAGCCTGCCGGCGCTCGTGAACCCGGGCGGCCGCGCCGCGGCCATCGCGTTCCACTCGCTCGAGGACCGCATGGTGAAGGAGCGCTTCCGCGCCCTCACCCACGCCTGCACCTGCCCGCCGGACTTCCCGGTGTGCGCCTGCGGGGCGAAGGCCGGCTTCGCGCCCGTGACCCGCGGCGCGGTGAAGGCGTCGGAGGACGAGATCGCCCAGAACCCGCGGTCGCGGAGCGCGCGCCTGCGCGCGGTGGAGCGGCTGCGATGAGCGCCGGGCGCCGCGGCGGAGCGTTCCTGCTCGTCCTGCGCGCCGGGCTGTGCGCCGCCGCGCTGGCGGGCGTCGGCATCTTCCACGTCTGGTCGCACACGCGGGTGACGAACGAGGGCTACCGGCTGGACGAGCTGCGGCGCTCGCGCGAGGCGCTGCGGGCCGAGCGCAACAGGCTCGAGATCGAGGTCGCGACGTTGCGCGCTCCGGGGAGGCTCAAGACCCTCGCCCAGGAGCGGCTGGGAATGGCTCCGCCGGCGCCGGGGGCGGTGGTGGCGGGTCGGGCGGTGGCGGCGGCGGCGGGAGGGACGGGCAGGGCGGGCGGCGAGGAAGGCCTCCGCCCCGCGCCGGCGGAGCCAGCTGTTCGGAGGGCGGCGCACCGCGAGGCGGTGGCCCTTGGCGAGTCCTTGGTGCGGCACCAGCCGGAGTAGTCGGAGGTGCGATCCATGAGGACCGGGGGCGAGGCGGCGCAGGTCCGCTGGATCGCCGCGCGCATCGGGATCGTCGCGCTCCTCCTGGCGGCGGGCTTCGCCGCGGTCGCCACGCAGGCGGTGCGCCTCCAGGTGCTGCAGGCGGACAAGCTCCGCGGCCACGGCGAGGACCAGTGGCGGCGCTTCGTCGAGCTCCCTCCCCGCCGCGGCGCGATCACGTCCAGGAACGGGGAGCTCCTCGCCGCCAGCGCCGACGCGCCCTCGGTGGGCGCGAGCCCCACCGCGCTGCAGCGTCTCGCGCCCACCGACCAGGCGAGGCTCGCCCGGGCGCTCGGGATGGACCTCGAGCAGCTGCGCCGGCGCGCCCAGCGCGCCTCCAAGTTCGTGTGGCTGAAGCGCCGCATCGACCCGGGCGAGGCCAAGGCGCTCCAGGCGCTCGAGCTCGACGCGGTGGCGCTCTTCCAGGAGCCGCGCCGCTTCTACCCCGCCAAGACCCTGGCCGCGCAGCTGGTGGGTTTCGTCGGCGACGACGGCGAGGGGCTGGAGGGCATCGAGAAGGCCTACGACGACGTGCTGCAGGGCGACGGGGCGCGGGTCGCCTCCGTGCGCGACGCGCGCGGCCGCTCCGTCCTGTCGGAGGCGCCGGCGCCGGAGGCGCTGCTCGCCGGGGCGCGGGTCGAGCTCGCGCTCGACGGCGGACTGCAGCTCGTGGCGGAGCAGGCGCTCACCAGGGCGGTCACGCAGGCGCGCGCCGCGGCCGGGATCCTGGTGGCCATGGATCCGCGCACGGGCGAGGTGCTGGCGCTGGCGCAGGCCCCCGGCTTCAACCCCAACCTGCCGCGCAAGGGCGGGCTGCTCCGCAACAAGGCGGTCCTCGACACCTACGAGCCGGGCTCGACCTTCAAGATCTTCACGGTGGCCGGAGCGCTCGAGACCGGCGTGCTCATGCCGACCGACACCATCGACTGCGAGCTGGGCGCCTACCGGGTCGGCGGGCACGTCATCCACGATCACAAAGGGCTCGGCCGAGCCACCGCCGCGCACATCCTCGCCGCGAGCTCCAACATCGGCGCGGCCAAGATCGGCGCTCGACTGGGCAGGGAGCGGCTCCAGCAGACCCTGCTCGCCTTCGGGTTCGGCGAGCGGACCGGCACCGAGATCCCCAGCGAGCCCCGCGGGACGGTGCCGTTCCCGAAGGCGGAGATCACGCTCGCGACGATGAGCTTCGGGCAGGGCGTCGCCGCCACGCCGCTCCAGATCACCGCCGCGGTGGCGGCCATCGCCAACGGCGGCACGCTCATGAAGCCGATCCTGGTCCGGCGGGTGATCGACGCCGGCTCCGGCGCGGTGCTGTCGCGCAACGACCCGACGCCCGTGCGCCGCGCCGTCTCGCGCGAGACGGCGGCGCAGCTCGCGCGCTGGCTGGAGGGCGTGGTGAGCGACGCCGACGGGACGGGCAAGCGCGCCCGCATCCCGGGGTGGCGGGTGGCGGGCAAGACCGGGACGGCCCAGAAGGCGGACCCGCTCACCCACCGCTACTCGGTCGACAAGCGGTTCAGCTCGTTCGTGGGCTTCGCGCCCGCCGAGGCGCCGCGGCTGGCGGTCGGCGTCTTCGTCGACGAGCCGCGCGGCGAGGTGTACGGCGGTGAGGTGGCGGCCCCGGTCTTCCGGGAGGTGGTGGAGCACGCGTTACAGGCGATGGGGGTGCCGCCGTCCGTGGGCGACGAGACCACGGCCGCGAGCACGACCACGACCGCGGCCATCTCGACCGCGAGCGCGGCGCCGACCGCGGCCGCCTCCGCCGACGACTCGTCCTCGAGCGCCGCCATCGAGGAGGCCGCCGAGAGGGCGGGCTCCGTGGGCGGGGTGGCGGTCCCCGCGCTGGCGGGGCTGCCAGCGCGGGTCGCCCTGCGCCGGCTGGAGGAGATCGAGCTGACGGGCGAGGTGACGGGGTCGGGTCGCGTGACGGCGCAGTCGCCCAGGGCCGGCCAGGTGGTCGAGCGGGGGGCGCGAGTGCGCCTCGTCCTCGCTCCGCCGCGATCCTGAAGTTCCGGCCTACTCGATCTTTCTGCCGGGGAGCGCTCGCCGTAGAATCGGGCCGGGCCGGAGCAAGATGCACCTTTCCAAAGTGATCGAGGGGACGGGAGCGCGGGGGACGCTCGAGGGCGATCCGCCGGTCGCGCTCGTGACGGGTGACTCGCGCGCGGTCCGGCCCGGGGCGCTCTTCTTCGCCCTGCGGGGAGTGAAGGCCGACGGGCACGACTTCGCCGCCGAGGCGGCACGCCGCGGCGCGGTGGCGGTCGTCGCCGAGCGCGAGGTCGCCTGCGCGCCGGCGCTGCTCCTCCTCGTGCCTTCGGCGCGCCGAGCGATGGCGCTCGCCGCCATGAACTTCTTCGGGCGGCCCGGCGACGCGCTCGACCTCGTCGGCGTCACCGGCACGAACGGCAAGACGACGGTCAGCTACCTGGTCGAGGCCTGTGCGCTCGCGGCGGCCGTTCCGACCGCCGTGCTCGGGACCGTCTCGCACCGGTGGCCAGGCGGCGAGCGACCGGCGACCCACACCACGCCCGAGTCGACCGAGGTGGCGGAGACGCTCGCGATGGCGCGCGACGCAGGGGCGCGGCTCGCCGTCCTGGAGGTCTCGTCGCACGCGCTCGCGCAAGAGCGCGCGGCGGGGCTGCGCTTCCGGGCGGCCGGGTTCACCAACCTCACCCGCGATCACCTCGACTACCACGGCGACATGGAGTCGTACTTCCAGGCCAAGCGGCGCCTCTTCACGGAGCACCTCGCGCCGGGCGCGACCGCCGTCGTGAACGCGGCCGACGGGTACGGCCGCAGGCTCGCCGGCGAGCTGGCGGCGGCCGGGACCGCGCGCGTCTGGCGCTTCGGCGCCGCGGGCGGCGACCTCGCCACGGTGGGCGCCCGCTTCGGGCTCGGCGGGATCGAGGCGCGGCTCGCGACCCCCGCCGGCGAGCTCGCCCTCACCTCACCGCTGGTGGGGCAGCACAACCTCGAGAACCTGCTCTGCGCCGCCGGGCTGGCGCTCGCCGCCGGGCTGCCGGTCGAGGCCGTGGCGCGCGGGCTCGGCGCCTGCCCGGGAGCACCGGGGCGTCTCGAGCGCGTGACGGGGCGCGGCGTCCACGCCTTCGTCGACTACGCCCACACCGATGACGCGCTCGCGCGCGCCCTCTCCGCGCTGCGCGCGCTGGCGCCCGGACGGCTGCTGGTCGTCTTCGGCTGCGGCGGCGACCGGGACCGCGGCAAGCGCCCGCTCATGGGCGAGGTGGCCGGGCGCGGGTCCGACGTGGCGGTGGCGACGAGCGACAACCCGCGCACCGAGCGGCCGGAGGACATCCTGGCCGAGATCGTGCCGGGGCTGGAGCGGGCGGGGGCGCGCCGCCTCGCGCCCGCCGAGGCGCAGGCCGGGGCGCGCGGCTACCTCGTCGTGCCCGACCGGCGCGAGGCGATCGCGCTGGCGCTGTCCGCCGCCCGGCCGGGAGACGCCGTGCTCATCGCCGGCAAGGGACACGAGGACTACCAGATCGTCGGCGCCGAGCGCCGGCACTTCGACGACCGCGAGGAGGCGCGCCGGGCGCTCGGCGCGACACCATGACCTTACCCAGCTTCTCCCGCTACGAGCTCGCCTCCGCCGCCGGCGGCCGCTTCATCGGGCCGCCACCTGCCGAGGTCCACGGCGTCACCACCGACTCGCGCCAGCTCGGCCCCGGCGGCTGCTTCGTCGCCCTCACTGGCGAGCGGTTCGACGGCCACGACTTCCTCGCCCAGGCGAAGGCCTCTGGCGCCGCCTGCGCCGTCGTGAACGAGGCCCGGCTCGCCTCGCTCCCGACCGGCGAGGGCGCGCTCCCGCTGCTCGCGGTGCGCGACACGCTGCAGGCGCTCGCGATGCTCGCCCGCTTCCACCGCCGGCGCTTCGCCATCCCGGTGGTGGGCGTGACGGGCTCGAACGGCAAGACGACCACCCGCGAGATGATCGGGCTCGTCCTCCGCACGCGCGGGCCGGCGCTCAAGACCGAGGGGAACCTCAACAACGAGATCGGCGTGCCGCTCACGCTGCTCGGCCTCGCGCCGGAGCACCAGCGCGCCGTCATCGAGATGGGCATGAACCACGCCGGCGAGATCGCGAGGCTCGCGGCGATGGCCGATCCGCAGGTGGGCGTCGTCACCATGGCCGGCGCCGCCCATGTGGAGCACTTCGGCGGCGAGGTGGACGGCGTCGCCGACGCCAAGGCCGAGCTCTACTTCGCGCTGCCGCGCGGCGGCGTCGCGGTGGCCAACGCGGACGACCCGCGCATGCTGAAGCGGGCGCAGGAGTCGGGGCGCTCCCTCATCACCTTCGCCGCCGGCCGCGGCCACCGCGGGGACGTGGTGGTGCTCGACGTGCTGGAGCACGGGCCAGCCGGCCTGCGCTTCACGCTCGGCCTGGGCCAGAAGGAGCTCGAGATCTCGCTGCCTCTGGTCGGCCTGCACAACACCGCGAACGCCGCCGCCGCCGCCGCGGCCGCCATGGCGCTCGGCTATGGTGACAAGGAGATCGCGCAGGGGCTCTCGCAGGCGCAGCCGGTGGGCCGCCGCCTGCGCATCGAGGACCTCCCCTCGGGCGTGACGCTGGTCGACGATTGCTACAACGCGAACCCCGCCTCGATGGCGGCCGCGCTGCGGACGCTCACGGCGCTCGCGGGCCCGGGCCGGCGCGCGGTGGCGGTGCTGGGCGACATGCTGGAGCTGGGGCCGATGGAGGAGGCGATGCACCGCGCCGTGGGCGAGCAAGCCGCGGGCGCGGTGGCGAGGTTGCACGCCTTCGGGCCGCGCTCGCGCCACACCGCCGAGGCGGCGCGCGCGGCGGGGCTCGGCGACGTCACGCACACGGCCGACCTGCCCGAGCTCGTGGCCCAGGTGAAGGAGCGGCTCGCGCCCGGCGACGTGCTGCTCGTGAAGGGCAGCCGGGCCAACCAGCTCGAGCGGCTCGTGGCCGCGCTCGGCTCCACCCCCTCGCAGCCGGGCGACGCCCACTAATGCTCTACCATCTGCTCTATCCGCTCGCGGGACGGTTCGCCCTCTTCAACGTCCTGCGGTACCCCTCGTTCCGCATCCTCGCGGCCGGGTTCACCGCCCTCGTGCTGGGCCTCCTGCTCGGGCCGGTGTTCATCGAGCGGATGCGCGTCTTCCAGTACGGCAGCTCGAACGTGCGCGAGGACACGCCCGAGTCGCACAAGAAGAAGACCGGCACGCCCTCCATGGGCGGCGCCCTCATCCTCTTCTCCCTGGGGGTCGCGACGCTGCTCTTCGCGAACCTCACCAACCGCTACGTCTGGGCGGCGCTGACGGTGACGCTCTCCTTCGGCGCCATCGGCTTCTGGGACGACTACCTCAAGATCTCGAAGCGCAACTCGAAGGGGTTGGCCGGCAAGAAGAAGCTCGTGTGGCAGACGGTCATCCTCCTCGCGGTCTACTACCTGTTCCTCTCCGACCTGCACTTCACGACGTCGCCCGGCTTCCCGTGGCTGCGCGTGGGGAGCTGGCAGGACCTGCACGTCACCCTGCCCTTCGTCCCGACCCGCTACTTCAACCCGTCGCTCGGCTGGCTCTACCTGCCCTTCATGATCCTGGTGGTGCTCGGCACGAGCCACGCCGTGAACCTGACCGACGGCCTCGACGGCCTCGCCATCGGCCCCACCATCGTCTCGGCGTCCACCTTCCTCATCCTCGCCTACGTGGCCGGGACCACCATCGGTGGCTTCTCCATCGCGTCCTACCTGCGCATCCCGGTCATCCCGGGCGCCGCCGAGCTGGGCGTCTTCTGCGCCGCGCTCATCGGCGCCGGGATCGCCTTCCTCTGGTACAACACGTACCCGGCGTCCGTCTTCATGGGCGACGTCGGCTCGCTGGCCCTCGGCGGCGCGCTCGGCTCGCTGGCGGTGCTCACCAAGAACGAGGTCGCGAGCGCCATCCTGCACGGCGTCTTCCTGGCGGAGACGCTCTCGGTCATGATCCAGGTGACGAGCTACAAGTACACCGGGCGGAGGGTGTTCAAGATGGCCCCCATCCACCACCACTTCGAGCTCAAGGGATGGGCCGAGCCCAAGATCATCGTCCGCTTCTGGATCATCGCGATCATGCTGGCGCTCGTGGCGCTGGCCTCGCTCAAGCTGAGGTAGTGCATGGAAGGTTCCCTCCGCCTCGCCGGACAGCGCGTCCTCGTGGTGGGCCTGGCCCGCTCGGGCGCCGCCGCCGCCCGGCTGGCCCGCGCCCGCGGGGCGCGCGTCACCGTCACGGATCGCCGCGCCGCCACGGAGCTCGCCCCCGCGCTGAGGGAGCTGGGCGATGGCGTCGACCTCGCGCTCGGGGGCCACGACCGGGCCGACTTCACGCGCGCCGACCTGGTGGTCGTCTCGCCCGGCGTGCCGCTCGCGCTCCCCGAGATCCAGGAGGCGCGCCGGCAGGGCGTGCCCGTCATGGCGGAGGTGGAGCTCGCGGCCCGGCTCCTCCCGGAGGTGCCCATCGTCGGCATCACCGGCACCAACGGGAAGAGCACCACCACCGCGCTCACGGGCGAGCTCCTGGCCCGGGATCGGCGCGTCTTCGTGGGGGGGAACCTGGGCACCCCGCTCGCCGAGCTCGTCCTCGCCGGGCGCCCCGTCGATGCCGTCGTGCTGGAGCTCTCCTCGTTCCAGCTGGAGGGAATCGAGCGGTTCCGGCCCACCGTGGCGGCGCTCCTCAACATCACGCCCGACCACCTCGACCGCTACCGCGACGTGGAGGAGTACGCGCTCGCCAAGGCGCGCCTGTTCGCGAACCAGCAGCCCGATGACTGGGCGATCGCCAACGCGCGCGACCCGCGCACGGTGGCGCTGGCCGGCAGCAGCCGCGCCCGGCTCGCCACCTTCGGCTTCGGCCCGCCGGCGCCACGGGCGGCGCGCGCTCCAGGGCCGGGCGGCGAGCTGTGGCTGGCGACCTGCGAGGGCGGGGCGGAGCGGTACGAGGTCCGCTCGCGCGCCCTGCGCGGCCGCCACAACCTCGAGAACGCGATGGCGGCGGCGCTGTGCGCGCGCGTCCTCGGCGTCCCCGGCCGCGAGGTGCAGGCCGGCCTCGACGCCTTCCGCGGGCTGCCGCACCGGCTGGAGCTCGTGCGCGAGCGCGCCGGGGTGGAGTGGGTCAACGACTCCAAGGCCACCAACGTCGACTCGACGGTGGTGGGCCTCTCGGCCTTCCCGGCCGGTCGCCCCCACGTCGTGCTCATCCTGGGCGGCCGCGGCAAGCGCGCCCCCTACGCGCCGCTCCGGCCGCTCTTCCAGGAACGGGTGAAGGTGGTGCTCACCATCGGCGAGGACGCGCCGACCGTCGAGCGTGAGTTGGCCGGCGCGGCGCCCATCGAGGCCGCCGGCACGCTCGCGGCCGCGATCGAGCGGGCGGCCGCGTTGACCGGGCCGGGCGACGTGGTGCTGCTCTCGCCCGCCTGCGCCAGCTACGACCAGTTCAGGAGCTACGAGCACCGCGGCGAGACGTTCCGGCAGCTCGTGGAGGCGCTCCCGTGATCCGCGCCCACGCCGCGGGGCGCGCCCCCGCCCCCGAGGCGGTCGACCGGTTCCTCCTCGGGACGGTGCTGCTCCTGGTCGGGATCGGCAGCGTCGCGGTCTACTCCGCGAGCGCGGTCACCGCCGCGACGCGGTTCCACGACAGCTTCCACTTCCTCGACCGGCAGCTCGTCGCCGTCGCCCTCGGGCTCGCGCTCCTCGCCGCCGCGCTCGCCGCGGGCTACCGGCGCGCCGAGCGGCTCGCGTATCCGTTCCTCGCCGTGACCGTGGTGGCGCTCGTGGCGGTGCTGCTGCCGTTCATCGGCCACACGGCGGGCGGCGCGCGCCGCTGGATCAACCTCGGGCTCCTGCACTTCCAGCCGGCGGAAGCGGCCAAGCTGGCGCTCGTCCTGTACCTGGCGCACTCGCTCGCCAAGAAGCGCGACAAGGTGCGGATGTTCTCGATCGGGTTCCTGCCGCACCTCCTCGTGGCGGGCGCGCTCATGGCGCTGTGCCTGGCCGAGAAGGACCTCGGCACGTGCGTGGTCATGGCGTTCGTCCTGTTCGTGATGCTCTTCGCGGCCGGTGCCAAGGTGAGCTATCTTCTCGGCGCGCTCCTCGCCTCGCTCCCCCTCGTCTACAACGCGGTGATGGGGACGCCCTACCGGCGGATCCGGTTCGAGGCGTGGCTCCGGCCGTTCGAGCACCGGCGCGACGCGGGATACCAGATGTGGGAGTCGATGGTCGGGATCGGCAGCGGAGGGTGGTTCGGGCAGGGGCTCGGGCAAGGGCGCTCGAAGCTCTTCTACCTGCCCGAGGCGCACACGGACTTCATCGCCGCGGTCATCGCCGAGGAGGCCGGCCTCGTCGGCCTCGGGCTGCTCATCCTGCTCTACGCCGTCTTCGTCTGGCGCGGGCTGCGCGCCTCGTTCCGCGCCGCCGATCCGTTCGGCTGCTACCTCGCGCTGGGCGTCACGACGCTCGTCGGCGTTCAGTCGCTCGTCAACCTGGGGGTGGTCACGGTGCTCCTGCCCACCAAGGGGCTCACCCTCCCCTTCGTCTCGTACGGCGGCAGCTCGCTCATCACGCTCCTGGCCGGCAGCGGCCTGCTGCTCAGCGTGTCGGGTTCGCGCGGCGGCTTCCTGCGCCCGGCCAGCCAGGCCGTACGCGTCGACGCCACCGGGGAGGGCTCGTAGTGCGCATGCTCGTGGCAGGAGGCGGGACCGGCGGCCACGTCTTCCCGGGCGTGGCGCTCGCGGAGGAGGTGGTGACGCGCCACCCCCAAAACGACGTCGTGTTCGCCGGGACCGCGCGCGGCCTCGAGGCGAAGGTCGTCCCGGCCGCAGGCTTCCCCATCGAGCTCGTCGAGGTGAAGGGCTTGAAGGGGAAGGGCCTCCTCGGGATGCTCGCGAACCTGTTGCTGCTCCCGCGCGCGTTCATCCAGTGCTGGTGGATCCTGCGCCGCTGGCGCCCCGACATCGTGGTCGGCGTCGGCGGCTACGCCTCGGGTCCGGTGGTGCTGGCCGCCGCGCTGCTGCGGATCCCGACCGCGGTCCAGGAGCAGAACGCGGTGGCGGGGCTCACGAACCGCATCCTCGGCTGGTTCGTGCAGGCCGCCTTCACCGCGTTCCCCGAAGCCGACCGCTACTTCGCTCCGCGCAAGGTCCACCAGCTCGGCAACCCCATCCGCCGCGAGCTCATGGACAACTACATGCGGCCGGTGCACCAGCACGACAAGCTCCGCCTGCTCGTGTTCGGCGGCTCGCTCGGCGCGCACGCGCTCAACATGCGCGTCGTCGAGGCCCTGCCGCACCTCGCGGATCTGAAGGACCGGCTCGAGATCACGCACCAGACCGGCGCTCGCGATCGCGAGCAGGTCGAGAAGGGCTACGCGGCCTGCGGCTTCCGGGTCGAGGTCCGTGAGTTCATCCACGACATGAGCGCGGCGTACGCCGGCTCGGACCTGGTGGTCTGCCGCGCCGGCGCCACGACGCTCGCGGAGCTGACCGTCTGCAAGAAGCCTTCGATCCTGGTCCCCTTCCCGTTCGCGGCCGACAATCATCAGGTCGTGAACGCGAAGAGCCTGGTCGACGCCGGCGCGGCGGTCATGATCGAGGAGCGCGACCTCAACGGCGAGCTGCTGGCCCACGAGATCCGGGCCATCCTCGAGCAGCCCGCGCGGCGCGAGCAGATGGCGCGCGCCGCCGGACGGCTGGGCGCGCCCCAGGCCGCGCGCGAGATCGCGGACGTCTGCACGGAGCTCGTCCGCCGGCGCTGGGGCTCGCCGCGCGGTCAGGACCGCGGCCCCGGCTTCGCCCCCATCCGCCCGCCCGCGGCCGCCGCGGAGGGCACCCCCGACGCACCGCCCACCCCATGACCCTCTTTCGATCCAGACCCGCCAAGATCCACTTCGTCGGCATCGGGGGGATCGGAATGAGCGGCATCGCCGAGGTGCTGCTCAACCTGGGCTACCGCGTCTCCGGCTCCGACCTCAAGGAGTCCGACACCACGCGGCGCCTTCGCGAGCTGGGAGGCCTCGTCCAGAGGGGCCACGCCGCGGCGAACGTGACCGACGTGGACGTGGTGGTCATCTCCTCGGCGGTCCGGCGCGACAACCCCGAGGTCGTCGAGGCCCGCGCGCGCAAGATTCCGGTCATCGCGCGGGCGGAGATGCTGGCCGAGCTCATGCGGCTCAAGCACGGCGTCGCCATCGCCGGCTCGCACGGCAAGACCACCACCACCTCGATGGCCGCGCACCTGCTCGCCCATGCCGGGCTCGACCCGACGGCGGTGGTGGGCGGGAAGGTGAACGCCTTCGGCTCGAACGCCAAGCTCGGCCGCGGCGAGTACATGGTGGTGGAGGCGGACGAGTCGGACGGCTCGTTCCTGCACCTGCCGCCCACCATCGCGGTGGTCACGAACATCGACCCGGAGCACCTCGACCACTGGAAGACGGCCGCCGCGCTCCGGCAGGGCTTCCTCGACTTCGTGAACCGGGTGCCGTTCTATGGGCTCGCCATCCTCTGCATCGACCACCCCACCGTGCAATCGCTCATCCCGGAGGTGGAGAAGCGCTTCGTAACGTACGGCGAGGGGCCGCAGGCCGACTACCGCGCCGACCGCATCGAGGTGCGGCAGCACCGGGTGGCCTTCGACGCCTTCCGCCGTGAGGAGCCGCTGGGGCGGTTCGAGGTCGGGATGGTGGGTCGTCACAACGCCCTCAACGCGCTGGCGGTGGTGGCGCTCGGCGATGAGATGGGCGTCGCCACCGACGTCACCCGCGGCGCGCTGGCGAGCTTCAACGGCGTCCAGCGCCGCTTCACGGTGCGCGGCGAGGCGGGCGGGGTGACGGTGGTGGACGACTACGGGCACCACCCGGCCGAGGTGAAGGCGGTGCTGCGCGGCGCGCGCGAGGCGTTCGGGCGGCGGGTCGTCTGCGTCTTCCAGCCCCACCGCTACAGCCGCACCCGCGACCTGCTCGCCGACTTCACGACCGCCTTCAACGACGCCGACGTGGTCCTGCTCTCGGACATCTACGCCGCCGGCGAGGAGCCCATCGCGGGCGTCTCGGGCGAGCGGTTGGCGGCCGCCATCCGCGACCACGGCCACCGCGACGTGACCTACGTGGAGCGAGCGCACCTCGCGGCGGCGGCACGGGAGCGGCTCCGCCCGGGCGACCTCGTCATCACGCTCGGCGCGGGCGACGTGACGACGGTCGGCCCGGAGCTGCTGGCGATGCTGGGAGCGTGACGCAGGTGTCGTAGGGCGGGGGCTTGTCCCCCGCCGGTGCTAGGCGGGGGGATGAACCCCGCCCCACAGAAGCAAGGTTCCCGGAGATTCGATACGCCGATGGACTGGCGCACACACCTCGAGGGCGCCGTCCGCGGCGCAACGCTCCGCGACGCCCCCCTCGCGCCGCGCACGGCCGTGCGCGTGGGAGGCCCGGCCGACCTGCTGGTGCGTCCGGCGGATCCCGACGATCTGGCCGCCGTGCTCCGCGCCGCGCGAGAGCTCGGCGTCCCGGTGTTCCCGCTCGGCGGAGGCGCCAACCTGCTCGTGTCCGACGCCGGGGTCCGCGGCGTGGTGGTGAAGCTGCCGCCCGGCTTCGGCGAGGAGCGCATCCACGGCACCCGGCTCGTCCTCTCAGCCGGTGCGCCCTCCTCCCGGCTCGTCGCGTGGGCGCAGAAGCTGGGCCTCGTCGGCTGCGAGTTCGCGGCCGCCATCCCGGGCACGCTGGGCGGGCTCGTGGCGATGAACGCTGGCACGCGCGCCGGCGAGATGAAGGACGTGGTCCGGCGCGTGGAGCTCGCCACCGCCGGCGGGGCGGGCTGGCTGGACGCGGCGGCGCTCGAGTTCGCCTATCGCACGTGCCGGCTGCCGCCCGGCGCGGTCGTGACGCGGCTCGAGCTCGAGCTGCGGGAGGGGGACGTGGCGGCGAGCCGCGCCGCGATGGAGGCGGACGTGGCGCGCCGCCGGGCCACCCAGCCGCTCGACCGGCCCACCTTCGGCTCCACGTTCCGCAACCCGCCTGGCGAGTTCGCCGGGCGGCTCATCGAGGCGGTCGGCCTCAAGGGGCACCGCGTCGGCGGGGCGGCGTGGTCGAACGTGCACGCGAACTTCATCGTCAACCTGGGCGGCGCGGCTGCGCGCGACGTGCTGGACCTCATCGGGCTGGCGCGGGGGCGCGTCCGCGAGCGGTTCGGGATCGAGCTGGAGCCCGAGGTGCGTCTGGTGGGGGATTTTCCCGACCGCGGCGCGTCTGATACTTGAGGAGACGCATGGGAACCTGGTCAGGCAAGAAGGTGGCGGTCCTCTACGGCGGACGCTCGACCGAGCGCGAAGTCTCGCTGCGCACCGGCAAGGGGTGTACCGACGCCCTCCGCGAGCGCGGCTACGACGTGGCGCTCATCGACGTCGACCTCGACGTCGCGGCGCGGCTGCGCGAGGCGCGGACCGACGTCGCGTTCCTCGCGCTGCACGGGCGCTGGGGGGAGGACGGCTCGATCCAGGGCCTGCTCGAGTCGATGGCCATACCCTACACCGGGTCGGGCGTGCTCGCGTCGGCGGCCGGCATGGACAAGGTCTTCTCGAAGATGCTGTTCCGCGAGCACGGGCTCAAGGTGATCGAGTACCGCGTCTTCCCGCGCGAGCAGGCCGAGCGCATCACGGTGGCCGACCTGCCGTTCGGGCTCCCGGCGGTGGTGAAGCCTTCCGGCGAGGGCTCCTCGGTCGGCGTGCACATCGTGCGCGACGCGCAGGCGCTGCAGGAGGCCTGCCGCGACGCCGCCCAGTACAAGGGCGACCTCATCGTCGAGCGGTACGTGAAGGGGGCCGAGGTCAACGTCGCCGTCCTCGATGGCGAGGCGCTCGGCGCGATCGAGATCGTCCCCTCGCGCGAGTTCTACGACTACACCGCCAAGTACACGCCGGGCGCGACGCAGTACTTCTACCCGGCGCGCCTCCCGGAGGACCACGTCCGCCGCACCTGCGAGGCGGCGGAGCGGGCCCACCAGGTGCTCGGGTGCGCCGGCGTCACGCGCGCCGACTTCATCGTCACCGCCGACGGCGTGCCGTACATCCTCGAGGTGAACACGCTGCCCGGGATGACGGCGACCTCGCTCGTCCCGAAGATCGCGGCCGGGCTCGGCATCTCGTTCGGCGCGCTTTGCGAGCGGCTCCTCGACGGGGCGGCGCTCAAGGCCTGACCGTCGAGCGCGGCGCAAGCCGCGAGACTCCTCCAACGCGGCAGGAACCCTCCGCGCGACAAATCCGCTCGGACTTGGGCACGGGAGCGCCTCGCGCGCCGGCCTGCGCCCGCGCACGCGTCGGCGCCCGTGCTCCGCGCCGCCAGGGGGCCCGTGGCCGGAACGCGCGAACACGGAGCCCGTCTGGCGGGCCTGCGGAACTCAACCAGCGGTTCGCGTCGCCTTCGGCGCCGCGCCGCTGGTTTCGGACAGTCCTCGGCCCGCCACTCGTGGTGAACATCGCGCGTTCCGGCGAACTGTCGGGCTCGTCGCGGCGCTCCGCAATGGCGCCGCCGCGCGCGCGGGCGCGTGCACTGCGCGTACTCAGTCCATCCGCCCTCAGCGCGCGGACCATGCGCTGCGGTCGTCAGTCCGTTCGCCCTGAGCGTAGCCCCGCGAAGCGGGGCGAAGTCGAAGGGCGACGGCGCTCGCGCCAGGCGGTCGGGGACCAGCCCCCTACTGCGCCATCGCCGCTGGCTTCGCGCCCGCGCAGCGGGCCAGGCCGGCTTGCGCGTCGGCGTTCCCGGGCGCGAGCTCGAGCGCCTTCTTGAACCACAACACGGCGCGGTCGCAGTGACCCGCCTCGACCTCCATCCGGGCCATGTTCACGAACCGGCGCGCCACCGCGCCCTGGTCGTCGGACGGCATGGTTGCGCGAGGCGGGTTCAGCACCGCCTGCAACTGGGCGGCGTCGATCTCCTTCAGCAGGAACCGGACCTTGGCGGTGAGGATGTCGCAGTAGCGCAGCCGGACGTAGGGCTGCGACAGCGCCACCTTCCCCTTGGCGTCGGTCACCACGACGAGCGGGTGCTGCCGGATCTCGAGCTTCCCGTACACGGCGTCGCTGGCGTCGATGAGCACCGGCACGTGCAAGCCGGCGCCGTCCACCGCCGCGCGGACCTCGGCCCCGGAGTAGGAGCCCGAGACGACCGCCACCATGTGGACGGGCTTGCCTTGGAACACCTTCTCGCACCGGGCCAGCTGCTTCAGCGTGTCGAGCGAGGCGTCCTGCCCGGGGCGCCAGAACAGGATCACGTTGGCGGCGGCGGCGCGGTCGAGGAGCGGCTCGGCGCCGCCGCTCAGCGTCGTGAGCTGTGACGACTCCAGCGTGTCGCCCTCCGCCACGCTCGCGTGCGCCGTGGGCGCTGCCGCGAGCGAGAGCATCGCGAGACCGATGGTCACGAGGCGCAAGGTGGACCTCCTGGGGTCGAGCGCCGGCTCGGGTGAGGGGATGAGGTGGACGGCATCAGGCGGGCGGCCACCTCACGGCGACGTGCATGGGGACTTCTTCTGCTGGACGGCGGCGAGGAGTTGCGGCGAGAGCTTCACCGCCGCCTGGTAGGCGAGCTTCGCCTCCTCGCACTTGCCCGCGGCGGAGAGGGCATCGCCGAGGAGGACGTGGGCCGGGGCGAAGCGCGGCTCCTTCTCGATGACGAGCCGCGCCTCGGTGGCTGCTTTCTCGTACTGCTCCATCCCGATGTACATCTCGCCCATCTTGACGTGCCGGTTGGCGACCGCGCCCTGGATCTCGTTCGGCATGAGGGCCCGCGCCGGCGCGTCGGCGCGCGCCAGCTCGGCCTG
>DATLJU010000107.1:0-18967 GCA_035538735.1 Anaeromyxobacteraceae bacterium
GGGTACTACTGCAAGACGCGGGAGAACCGCCTCCTCGTCGGGCCGACACCGGTCGATGGCCTCCACCTGCTCTGTGGCCTCTCCGGCTACGGCATCATGGCGTCGCTCGCCGCCGCCGAGCTCCTCGGCGCGCACGTCGCCGGCGCCGCGCTGCCCCCTTACGCGCCTGAGTTTGCCCTGGCGCGCTACCACGATCGCAACTACCTGGCTCGCCTGCCGGAGATGGGCCGCGGGCAGCTTTGAAAAGAGCGCGCGCTCCCTTACGGCAACCCGGGCCGTGGGCGGGCGTCCGGCCTGCTGCGGGAGCGTACTCGTACGGTGCAGCCAATTGGCTCGTCGCCGCGGATGCGGTCGGCGTGGGCGTTCCAATCTGCGAAGACAGGGTCGGATGACGGGAATTCTGATATTTCCTGCAGAGGCCTCTCCGTCCCCAACCGGGAGCAACGATGAGCGCATCGACCCGTGACTCCGGCGTGCGCGGCGCCGGCCGGATGGCCGGGGTCCTCGCCCCCGTCCTCACCCCCTTCGGCCCCGACCTCGCGCCGGACGCGCCGCGGTGGATCCGCCACTGCCGGTGGCTGCTCGACCAAGGGTGCGCCGGGCTGGCGATCTTCGGGACGACGAGCGAGGCGAACTCGCTCTCGGTGGACGAGCGCGAGCGGCTCCTCGAGCAGATCCTCGCCGCGGGCGTCGACCCGGGGCGGCTCGTCGTGGGGACCGGCTGCTGCGCCCTGCCCGACACGATCCGGCTCACGCGGGCGGCCGTGCGTGCCGGCTGCGCAGGGGCCCTGGTGCTCCCGCCCTTCTACTACAAGAGCGTGTCGGACGACGGGCTGTTCCGTAGCTTCGCCGAGGTGATCGAGCGCGTCGGCGACAATCAACTGTGCATGTACCTCTACCACATCCCCCCGATCGCCCAGGTTGGCATCTCCGCTGCCCTGCTCGAGCGGCTGCTCGCCGCGTATCCACGCGCGGTCGCCGGGATGAAGGACAGCTCAGGCGACATGGAGAACACGCGGGCGATGATCGCGCGCTTCGGCGGGTCCGGCTTCGACGTGTTCGCCGGGAGCGAGCGGTTCCTACTCGCCACGCTCCGCGCGGGCGGAGCGGGCTGCATCACCGCGAGCGCAAACGTCAACCCGGCGGCGATCGCGCGGCTGTACCGCGAGTGGCGCAGCCCGGATGCGGACGCGCAGCAGACGGCGCTCGATGCCGTCCGCTCCGCGCTCGAGCGGAACGCGGTCATCCCCGCTCTGAAGCACGTCGTCGCCCATTTCGCGGGCGACCCCGCCTGGCGCACCGTGCGCCCGCCCCTCACCCCGGTCGCGGAGAATCGCGGCGCCGCTCTCGTTACCGAGCTCTCCGGCCGCGGGTTCGGGATGCCGGGGCTGCGGACGTAGTCGGACCACCTCGGTGGGGGTCCTTCGGGTGCCGCGCGCCTCGGCACCCGTCGCGGCGCCTGGTGCGCACCGGCGGAGAGGCGCCGAGCCGCAACGACAGCGCGATGAGCGCCGCTACGGCGGCGCCGGCGGGTTGCGCCGTGCCCACGCCACGAACCGGCCCGCGCCGCCGTGGAGCTTGGTGACGCAGTCGCCCACGAGAACGTGCGGACCACCCGCAGGTCGCGCTGCGGCAGCTCCTTGGGCTTTCCCGCCGCCGGAGAGGAGGGCCCGCTCGCGCATCTCGCAGGCCGTGCCGGCCATGTCGTGCGACAACCGTGACTTCAGCCGCGCCGACGGCCGTGAGCGCGTCGAGCGAGCGCGCGCTATTTGTCGCGGTACGTGATCCGCCCGCGCGTCAGGTCGTAGGGCGACAGCTCCACCTTGACCCGGTCACCCGTGATGATGCGGATGTGGAACCGCTTCATCTTCCCGGACGGATACGCCAGGACCGTCGGGCCCTGGTCGAGCTTCACGCGGTACAACCCGCCGCTCGACTCCTCGACTCGGCCCTGCACCTCGATGCCTGCTTCCTTCTCGCTCAATCTCTCTCCTGTTCGGTGTTCAGTTCACTTCACGCCGCGAAATCACTTACGGTGTAGGGCCCGGTGTCGAAGTGCAAGGCGCCTCCAACACCCAAGTCCTTGAAATCAGGACCCCGGTAACACGGCCTTGCTACCGGTTTGCTACCGCAGAAAAAAGCTCCCGGAGAACGGGAGCTTAGAAGTGGAGGCGCCGGGAATCGAACCCGGGTCCGAAAGACTTTCCGTGAGAGGTTCTACGCGCGTATCCCGGAGTGGATACGTGAACGGCTGGCTCCGGGCCTCCTACCGTTCACGTCCTCGCCCTTTGGTCTCGACCCAGGCAAGGCGGCTCGCCTCCCGCCCAGGTCCAGTCGGAGCTGACGTTCTGACCCGCTACCCGACGCTCACGGGGGAACGCGCGGCACTTTAGGCCGCGAGAGCCATCGGCTCGTTCGCGTTTCTGCTTGGTCCCGTTTTTACGTGGCCTCGTGACCAACCACGGCGCGCACCAGACGCGGTTCATCCTCCGTCGAAACCAGTTCGCCCCCAAGAAAGACTAGGAACTGGCGTCATTAGTAAGGTTTGGGGGGCTGGAGTCAAGCCACGACTGGTGAGCGCGTGTGCGCCCGCCTGGCCGTTCGCCGGCGGCACTCTGGTAACGCCTCAGCGCCACGCGCCGCGGCGGGCGTACACCATCACGAGCGGCACCTCGTCGAGCGCGAGCACCACCACCGGGCGAGCTTCCCCGAACGCGGTCCACGTCCGGTACTCCTTGTCCCGGAACTCCTGGTGGAACTGCCACAAGGACAGGTCCGCCTCCTCGGGCGCGTCCGCCCAGCGCAGGTCGGCCCGAAGGCGCCCGTCGCGCTGGTAGGCGCGCACCGCCAGCGCGGTCGTCTCCTGCCACCAGATGCGGGCGCCAGGGGCGGCGTGCGCGTCGAGCGCCGCCAGCACGCCGACCGGAGCATCCCCCCAGTACTGCCGCTGCATGCCGAGCGTCGCGGCGCCCGGAGCTCCGCCAGTCAGCTCGTTGTAGGCGCCGGTGCCGTAGGGATGAATGTGTGCCACGGTCCATGCCGCGGGCGCGAGCGTGAGCAGCCCAAGGGCGGCCGTGACGGCGCCGCCGCGCGCCGGCCAGAGCGCGCGGCCGGCCGCGGCGAGAGCGCGGGCGCCGAGCAGCGCCAGGAACGGCATGGCGGGGAGCCAGTGCTTCACCCCGCCGAAGTGTGGGACGGTCGGCCAGGCGATGAGCGCGATGGGGAAGAGGGCGTTCAGGAGCCAGAGGAGCTCGTCGGCGGGGGACGCGGTGTCCGTTCGCCCTTCGACTACGTCCGGCTGCGCTGGACTACGCTCAGGGTGAACGGAAGGAACGCGAACGGAGGAGGTCACGAACCGCCACGCGGAGTGGGCGAAGCCGCCGACGTACGCGAGCAGCACCGTCGCCGGCACGGTGAGCGCCGTGACGACGAACGGGTACTCGATCGGGAACGGTGGCTCGCGCAGGAGCGTGCCCAGGTAGTGCCAGCTGTAGTTCTCGTGGTGGAGGTGGAACCCCACGTATGCGCCGAGGCGGGCGGCGGTGTCGCGCCAGAGCCAGGGCCACGAGGCGAAGAACACCGCCGGGCCGAGCAGCGCCATGGCAGGGAACGCCAGGGGAAACGGAGTGGCTCGCTCACCCCGCCAGCGGGCGAGCGCGCTCGCCGCGGCCCAGTGCACGAGGAGCAGCGGCGGCAGGAACCACGCGTTGTGCTTCACCGCCAACGCGACGCCGAAGGCGAGGCCGGCCCACGCCGCGCGCCCCAGCGCGGCCGCTCGGGTCGGTGCGGGCGCGAGGCTCCGCCTGTAGGCCAGCACGACCGCGAGCCACAGGGCGGCGATCGGCTGGTCCAGCGCGGCGGGGTGTCCGTGGTAGAAGTGCCGCGGGACGGCCCAGAAGAGCGCGGGCGCGAGCAGCCCGCCCGCCAGCCCCGCCAGCTCGAGCCCGGCCGCGGCCAGCAGGGCCGACAGCAGCGCCCCGAACGCGAAGGCGCCGAGCCGCGCTCCCTGCAGGTGGCTCGTCCAGGCCAGCCGCTCCGTGAAGAGCGCGTGCGTCGCGCCGTAGACCTCCTTCGCCAGCGGGGGGTGCTCGCGGTTCACCGTGAACGCGCGATCGAGCACGGCCAGCGCCGCGCGCGGCGAGCGGGCCAGCTCGCCCCAGAACGACGCGTACGACTCGGCCGCCACGAGGTAGACGCTCTCGTCGCGGCCGATCCCCTGTGCCGGCGCGGTGGCGGCGAGCAGCGCGAACGTCGCCGCGGCCCAGGCGAGCGGGAGGAGGCGAGCCCCTCTCCCCGGCCCTCTCCCCGCTGGCGAGGGGCGAGGGAGACGTGTCCCGAGGTCCGTCATGGCAGCGCGTACGCCTCCAGACAGATCGGGCGCGGGTGGCCTCTCCCCGCGCGGACGGTGAACGTGAGCGTAGCGGGGCGGCCTGCGAGAGCGGCGCTGTCGACGTCGGTGCGGTGCCAGCCCGGTGTGCCGGGCCGCTCCTCGGTCTCGCCGGCGTCGCGGCCGTCGAGCGCGATCCCTACCTTCACCGCCGCGTCGGCTTGCTGCGGCGTCTCCCCCACGATGCCGGTGAGGACGCGCAGCGTGCGCCCGAGCGGCACGGCGGGGAAGGTGAGGGTGAGAGGGCCGGCCGCCGGAGGCGGTTCGATGACGAGGCACACGCGCGGCAGGAGGTCCACCTCGCGCGCCTCGCGGCTCACGTGAGCCCCGGCGCGTCCCGGGCAGCGGAGCGCGCCGCCTCCGTCGCGGGGGCAGGGTCGTCCCATGAGCGAGGCCGAGGCGCCGTCGATCCGCTCCGAGAGCTGGGAAAGAGGCAGCACCGGCTCCGCCAGGTCGAAGCGCGACAGCGCGAGGGCGCCCACCCGCTCGGCCGCCACGGCGCGCGTCCCGCGGCCGGCGAGGTCGCGCTCGACGAGGCCCGTACCGCCCGGCGCGCTCGGCACCGCGACGACCCACACGCGCCGGATGCCGGGGAGGTCCTCGCCCGCGAGCCGTGGGAACGCGAGCACCGGCAGCGCCGCCGGCAGCACCGCCCGCGCCCGCTCGGCCCACCAGGGCGCGAGCGCCACCGCGTCGGCAGGCTGGGCCTCGCGCTCGAGCCGCGCCGCCACCCGCTGCCAGTCTGACGCGGACGGGAGTCGCGACGGCAGCGCGGCGAGGAAGACGATGCCGTGGATCGAGAGCGCCGCAATCGCGGCCGCGAAGAGGGCGGCCACCGCGCGAGCGCCGGAGAGCGCGCCAGCGGCCGGCGGCGCGATCTTCACGGGCTCACGTCTTGGCCAGCCGGACCTTCCGCTCGCTCTTTTCGCGATCGAAGGAGCAGAGCTCGGCCTCGGGGCTGGCCGGCAGGGACGGCGACCACGAAGGATGCATCGCGCATCGCGCGTCGTAGCAGTGGTGGAGATCCCACAGGTGCCCGACCGCGTGGATCGACTCGCGCGCGAGCCGCTTCCGCCACGCCTCGATGGACGCCTCGGTCACGCCGCGTTCGGGGAAGCGGGACGTCGAGACCACCGCCTTCTCGCCGCCGTACTGGGCGAAGCTCCAGCAGGGCGGCTCGCCGAGCGGCCCGCGCCGCATCGCGAGCTCGGCGTCGGTGAGGAAGAGCACCTTGTCGTCGGCGAAGGTCTTGACCGGGTTCACCTCGGCGAGGAGCTTCACCGCGTCGTAGCGGCCGTCGTCCTGCTCCGCCTCGGGCGGCAGCTGCCGCTCCCCGGCGTACTCGGTCCCGAGCCCGAAGGCCGTGAACAGCGTCTTCGCGAGGACGGCGATGTCGCCCTCGTCGAAGGGCGAGAGGGTCACGATCCGGATCACTTCTTCTTGCCCCCTCGCGCCGGCTTCTTCGCAGGCGCCTTCGCGGCGGGCTTCTTCTTCTCGGCCTTCTTCGGCGCCGGTTTGGCGCGCGCTGCCGCGGCCGGCTTGGTCGCCTTCTTCGCCGCCGCCTTCTTCACCGCGGCGGGCTTGCTCCGGGCCGCCTTCGAAGCGGGAGAGGCCTCCGGCTTCTTCGCCGGGGCGGGCTTGCGCGGTGGCGGCACGGCGGGCACCTCCTCGCCCTCCTCCGGCTCGGCGCCCTCCGCCTCGGCCTCCCCGACCGTCTCCGGCTCCGCCTCGGTATCGGGGAGCGGGATGTCGTCGGGGGACGGGATGCCCGGGATCGCGACCGCCTCCTCGCCCGCCGTCGCCTCGGCGCCGGGAGGGCGCTCGCCGTCCTCGCCGAGGCTGAGATCGAGGCCCAGGTCGTCGATCCCGAGATCCTCCTCGTCGGTGCGCACGACCTTGCGGCGCGGGCGCGCCGGCAGCTCCACCGGCTTGGGCGGCGGCTTCAGCTTGAAGGTGACGCCGGGCGGCGGCATGAGCGCGTAGTCGATGTAATCCTCGGCCAGTCCCGGCTCGACGGCGAGCGAGACCGCGACCTCGTGCACGAGCAGGTGGCGCGCGTTGTCGTACTGCTCGCGCTCCTTGGCCGGGAGCGGGCGGATGCGGGACAGCGAGTGGAGCCCCTTCACCACCTCGGCCACGCCCAGCACGCCGCCCGCGATGAGCCGGTCGGCGTTGTCGCGGTGGCGCACTTTCCAGTCGAGCTCCGGATCGTCGTACTGGGCAGCGAGGTAGTGGAACACGCCCTCGATCTGGTCGCCGCTCGCCACCTTGCGCAGACCGATGGTGGGCACCTTGCCCTTCGGGACGAGGACGGCCGCGCCGTCCTCCTCGCGCTCCATGCGGACGAGCTCGAGCCTCTGCCCGGCGATCTCCTTCTTCTCGACGCCGGTGATGCGGCAGACGCCCTGGTTCGGGTAGACGACGCGGTCGCCGACCTCGAGCTCGCCGGCATCGGTGATGACGCCTTCGACGGCCGGGAGCTGCTCCTTCGGCTCCTCGTGCCGCGCGGGTGGGCCTTTCACAGGATCCCCCTTACCACGCGCGTTCAGGTGCAGCAACGACTTCGCCGGAGCACGCGGGTGCGGCATCGGAGAGCTTCACCTCGGCTCCGGGACGGCATACCGGGCAAGCGGGATCACGCCGCAGCCGCAGCTCGTGGAAGCGGGTCTCGAGCGCGTCGAAGGCGAGCAGCCGGCCCACCAGCGGGGTGCCCCGGCCGAGCACGATCTTGAGCACCTCGTTGGCCTGGAGCAGCCCCACGATGCCGGGCAGGACCCCCAGCACGCCGGCCTCGGCGCAGGACGGGGCGAGGTCGGGCGGCGGCGGTTCCGGATAGAGGCAGCGGTAGCACGGGCCGCGACCGGGCCAGAGCGTCGTCACCTGACCCTCGAACCGGTAGACGGAGCCGTGCACGCAAGGGATGCCCCGCAGCACGCACGCGTCGTTGAGCAGGTAGCGGGTGGGGAAGTTGTCGCCGCCATCCACCACCACGTCGAAGCCGTCGAGGATGCGCAGGGCGTTGTCGCTCGTGAGCCGCTCCTGGAACGGGACCACCTTCACGTCGGGGTTGAGGGCGCGGATCGCCTCCGCCGCCGACACCGTCTTCGGGAGCCCGAGGGTGCGCGTCGTGTGGAGCACCTGCCGCTGCAAGTTCGAGAGGTCGACGACGTCCGAGTCGACGATGCCGAGCGTGCCCACCCCGGCGGCGGCCAGGTAGAGCGCCGCGGGGGAGCCGAGCCCGCCGGCGCCGAGGAGGACGACCTTGGCCCCCAGGAGCCGCGCCTGACCCTGCTCGCCCACCTCGGGGATCACGAGGTGCCGGCGGTAGCGCTCCTTCTGCTCGGGCGGGAGCACCTGCGGCTTCACGGTGGGGAACCCATGGTCGTGCCACCGCCCGTAGCCGCCGGCCATGGACGACACGCGCCGGTAGCCCATCTCGGCCAGCGTGCGGGCGGCGAGCGCGGAGCGGTTCCCGGCCGCGCAGTACAGGACGAGCTCGGCGTCGCGATCGGGGGCGAGGCCCTCGACGCGCGACTCGAGGAACCCGCGCGGCAGGTGGCGCGCGCCGGGGAGGTGGCCGGCACTCCACTCGTCAGCCTCGCGGACGTCGAGGATGAGGACGCCGCCACCTGCGTCGAGGCGCTGCTTCACCTCCTCCGGCGACACCTCGCGGACGGCCGCGCGCGCCGCGGCGAGGAGATCGCGGTAGGTGGTCATGCTGAGGGCTTACCGCCTCAAAGCGCCCGAATCAAAGGCGAACTGAGGACGGGCCACGGGCTCAACGCCCGACCCGCTGCTGCCGCCGCCGCGCCGCCTCGAGCCAGCGCACGTTGGCGACGGGACGCGCCGGCTGCGGCTCGTGGCCGCGCAACGCGCGCCAGACCGCGTGGCAGCGTTGCACGGCGGTGAGCGTCGTGACCACGCCCAGGATGGCGAGCGTGCTACCCACGACGACGTCGCCGCCGCCGGGGAACGCGGCGTCGAAGATGGGCGCGAGCGCGCAGGGGAGGCCGGTCAGTACGACGCGCTCCGCGCGCTGCATGCCGCCGAACCTGACCTCCGCGCCGATGCCGAGCGCCTCGCCGCGAGCGCGCGCGTAGGAGACGACCACCGAGGAGCCGGCGGCGGCCAGCACCGCGTACAGCGCGCCGCTGTCGCGGAAATAAATCGACAGCCCCGCGAAGACGAACAGCTCGGCGACGCGATCGAGCGTCGAATCGAGAAAGGCTCCCGCCTTCGACGAGGTGCCCTGGGCGCGCGCCACCCGGCCGTCGACGAGGTCGAGGCTGGCGGCGGCGAGGTAGAGCCAGCCGCCGCTCGAGAGCCGGCCCATCCCGAGCAGCGCCGCCGCGACGCCGGTGAGGGCGGTGCTCGTGAGCGTGATCGCGTTCGGCGTGACGCCGAGCTTCAGGCACGCTCGCTCGACCGGACCCCACAGCCAGACCCACCACTCCATCCACCACTTCAAGATCGGCGCCACGTGCCGCGCCTCGATGTACGGCGTGTGCGGGCGGCCGACCGTGGCGCAGCGGACCGCGAACACGGCCATCGTGGCAAGGAGGAACAGGATGAGCCCGCACAGCGGGAACAGCGCCTCGATCGTCCGCAGTGCGTGAAGCGTCACGGAGCGGAAAATAGCCACCGCCGTCCCACCGCGATACGTCCGGGCGGGCGAGCGGGCGATCCCCCTGGGGGCGTGGCGGAAGGGCGCAGCCCTAGTCGGGTGAGCGCAGACGGCGTGCGGCGAGGCCCACGTACTCCGGGTCGCGCTCGAGCCCGAGGAACCGGCAGCCCGCGCGGACCGCGGCCACGCCGGTCGTCCCGGAGCCGCAGAACGGATCGAGGACGAGGTCGCCCGGGCTGGCGCTGGCGGCGATCACGCGCTCGAGGAGGGCGAGCGGCTTCTGGGTGGGGTGACGGCCGTGCACCTTCTCGCGCGGGGCCGGTGTCGGGAGCGACCAGATGACCTGCTCGCCGCCCGGCTCGGGCCGGTCGGCGATCGCCCACAGGTCGCGCATCTGCTTGCCGCCGTTCTGTGCCTTCATCTCGCGGTAGTTGAAGCGGTGCGCGAGCGGGCGGAGCCGCTGCGGGCTCGCCCAGAGCAGGATCTCGGTGGAGTGGGTGAAGAACCGGCAGGCCAGGTTGGGCGAGGCGTTGGGCTTGTACCAGGTCACCGTGTTGAGCAGGTGGAACCCGAGCTCCTGCATCGCGTAGCCGACCGAGAAGATGACGTGCTGGGTGCCGGAGACCCAGATCGTGCCGGAGGGCTTGAGCACGCGGCGGCACGCGTCGAGCCAGCGCGCCTGGAACGCGTGGTCCTGGGTCACGCCGCCTGAGCGGTCCCAGACGCCCTTGTCGACGCTGGCGCGACGCCCGCTGCGGCACGTGCTGCCGCCATTCGACAGGTGGTACGGGGGATCGGCGAAGACGAGGTCGACCGACCGCGGGGGCAGCCGCTCGAGCGCCTCCAGGCAATCGCCCTGGACGAGCGTCCAGGAGGCTCCGCGCTCGGCGGTGCCGGGGAGATCGTCCCAGTCGTGCAGGTCGAGGCGTCGGGCCATGACGATCGGTATGCGGCGATATCGGATCCGCGTCAAAAAATCGGTCGACCTGGGTTATGGTGCCCCGCTCTAACGAGGGGTCTTTCATGGCCGATCGCGCACCCAGCAGCTTCACCCTCTGGCTCGACGAGGCGCTCTCCGGGTGGATCCTCCCCGGCGCGGCGCTCGTCGCGGTCGGAGTCGTCGGAGCGCTCTACCTGGCCGGAATCGCCAGCGAGGAGGCGACCGCCACGCTCGTCGTCCTGGCGGTCGGGATCGTCGCCGCGCTGTACATCGTCCGCCCGGCCCTCGACGCGCAGCGCGAGCCGCTCGCACGCGGCCTCGCCGTCGTCGCGGCGGTCGCGACCCTGGTGGCCTCGCTCTGGCCCGCGCTCCGCACGGTCCGGCCCGGCGAGCCGCTCTTCGCCGGCGACATGGGCCAGGTGGACGACGCGATCGCGGTGCCGCCGGGTGTCGCGGGCCCGGTGCGGCTCCTCGTGTCGGGCAAGCTCCCCGACCGCGGCGAGCCGTCTGTGACGTTCACGATCACCGGCACGAAGGAGCCGGTGGAGGGCAAGCTCGAGCGGACCTACGGCTACACGCGCGTGGGCCGCGGCACGCGCGCCCGCGTCGCCCACGATCACACCGCCGACTACTACCCGGCCGATCTCCCGGCCGGCGCGTTGGCGCTGAAGCTGGAGCGCCTCTCGGGGCAGCTCGGCAGCCGCCTCGCGGTGGTGGTCTTCCGCGAGCCCTTCCCGTTCGCGGGCGGGCCGTGGATCCTGGCCGGCCTGGCGCTCCTCCTCGCCTGCGCCGCCGACGCGCGCCTGGCGCAGCGGAACAACCTGTCGGTCGCGGCGGGCATGGCGGTCGCGTTCGCGCTGCTCGTCACCTACAACGCTACGCCCGCCGCCGCCGTCGGACCGTCGGTGGGGGGCGTCGTGCTCGGCGCCCTGGCGGGCTCGCTCGCCGGCTGGATCGTGGGCGCGGCGGTGCGCCAGGTCGTGCCGCCCGCGCCGCGCCGGACCGCCGCGGGGAAGGGCAAGGCCGCCAGCGCGGCCTGAAGGTCAGGGCCTGTGAAGGAATCCCCGGACTTAGCCAGGCGAGCGAAACGCTAGCAGCGCGAGGCGCGACGACCGAGCATAGCCATAGGCTATGTGAGGGAGGAGCAACGAAGCGATGCGACGCGGATCGCTCGACTCGGCGAAGGGAGGGGGTTCCTTTGCAGGCCCTCGGACCGTGGCGGCTCTCGACGCCGCGTTCGTGAAGGAGGCCGCCCTCGCGGCGGGGTTCCACAAGGCCGGCATCGCGCGGGCCTGTCCGCTCGATCCAGGTCCGCTCGATCGCATGCTCTCGTGCGGCGCGGAGGCGGACATGGTCTGGCTCCGCACGCAGCGCGACGAGCGGCTCGACCCTTCGCGGCTCCTCCCCGGCGCGAAGAGCGTGCTCGCGCTGGCCCTCTCCTACCTCGAGGCGGACGGCGCGCCGGAGCCGGCGGAGGGGCGGGTGGCGCGCTACGCCCGCGGCCGTGACTACCACGCGGTCATGCGGCGGCGCCTCAAGGACCTCGTCGCGCGGCTCCACGCGCGCGACCCCGAGGTGCGCACCTACCACACCTCGGACATCGGGCCGGTGATGGAGAAGGCGTGGGCGCAGCGCGCCGGGCTGGGGTGGGTGGGCAAGAACGGCTGCCTCATCACGACCGACCTCGGGAGCTGGGTCCTCCTCGCGACGGTGTTCCTCGATCGGGAGCTCGAGCCGGATTCACCGCACCCCGAGCGCTGCGGCTCGTGCGAGGCGTGCCGTCCCGCCTGCCCCACCGGCGCGATCGTCGAGCCTGGCTTCATCGACGCGCGGCGCTGCATCTCGTTTCACACCATCGAGCGGCGCGGCGCCATCGCCGAGGAGGTGGAGGAACGGCTCGGGCCGTGGGCGTTCGGCTGCGACGACTGCCAGACGGTCTGCCCGTGGAACCGCGGCGCGGAGGCGCGCTGCGACCCGGAGCTGCGCGCCCGCGACGGGCAGCGCGGCCTCGATCTCGACGCGCTGCTCGCCCTCACGTTCGAGCAGTACCAGCGCCGCTTCTACGGCACCGCCCTCGCGCGCGCCCGGTACGAGGGGCTCCTGCGCAACGCGGTGCTCGCGGCAGGCCACGCCGGCGACGCGCGGCGGCTCCCCGCCATCGAGGCCCACCTCGCGAGCGCGTTCGAAGGCGTGCGCGAGGCGGCGCGCTGGTCGGTCGCGCGCCTGACAGCGGAGCCGGCGGCGACTAAGGTTCGAGGATGAACCTCCTCGCCGATCGTCTCGCCGCAGCCCGCACGGGCGCCGCCGTGGGCCCCGTCCTCTCGCGCGGACTCCTGCGCTTCACCGGCCGGCAGCGGCTCGAGTTCGTCCACCGCGTTTCGACCCAGAGCGTGAAGACGCTCCAGCCTGGCGCGGTGGCGCACGTCGCGTTCCTGGATGGGAAGGCGCACGTGATCGGCGACGCGGTCCTCGCGGTCCGCGCCGACGACCTGTTGTTCGAGGTCGAGCCAGAGGTGGCGGAGCCCCTGCGCGCGCACCTCGCCCGGTACGTGCTGCGCGACGACGTCAGGATCGAGGACGTCTCGGCCGGCCTGCGCGTCGTCCCGGTGCTGGGGCCGATGGGCGTCGAGCGGGCGCGCGCGATGGCGCCGGCTGGAGCCGCCTTCGAGAACCCGCGCCGCGGCGCGCCGGCGCTCGACGTCGTGCTGCCGCCCGCGGAGGCCGATGCGCTTCGCGAGGAGCTCGTGGCCGCCGGAGCGGCGCCGCTCTTCCCGGAGGACCTCGAGGCGGTGCGCGTGCTCGGGGGCATTCCGCGGCAGGGCGCCGACGTCGATCCTGCGCGGCTCGTCATGGAGGCGGCGCTCACCTCCAGCGCCGTCGCCTTCGACAAGGGGTGCTACCTGGGCCAGGAGATCGTGCTGCGCGGCACCTTTCGCGGGCAGATCCAGCGCGGGCTCGTGCAGCTGTCGCTCCCCCCGGGCGCGCGACCGGGCTCGGTGCTGCGCGCCGCCGGCCAGGAGGTGGGGGCCGTCACGAGCGTCGCGGACACACCCGAAGGGCGCATCGGGCTCGGCTACCTGCGGCGCGCGCACTGGAACGAAGGCGAGCGGCTCGAGGTCGATGGCGGGGAGGCGGTGCTGCGAAGGGTGCTGGTGAAGGAGCGGTGAGGCGGCGTCACGCCCCCTCTCCCTGCCCGCTCCCTTGCTGGTGGAGGAGGTCGAACCCGTTCTCCTCTCCCTCGCCCCGCACCGTGGGGTCGGGTAGGGGGGGCTTCCCCACCAGCCGGTCGAGATCCCTGCGGATCGCTTCGAGATCCTCCTTCAGTTCCGCCCGCGTCGCGCGCAGCTCTTGCCGGACGTCCTCGAAGGTGTAGCGGATCTCGTCGGCCGTGAGGCCGAAGAGGCGCCGCTCCAGCCTCGCGCGCAGGCGGGACACCACCAGCCCGATCACGAGCCCGCTCCGGCCGTGGGGCAGGCCGCGATCGCGCTCGAAGGATCGACGGCCTCACCGCCGGTCACGAGCTCCTTCACGATCCCGTCGGCGCCCACCACCACGTTGGCGCGGTTCGCCACCTTCACGACCGGCATGAGCCCCACGTACTGGCGCGACACGCGCCCGTCCGGGTCGGACAGGAACGCGTACGGCGCACCGACCTTGTCCTTGAACCGCATCAGCGTCTCGCGGTCGTCGGTCGAGATTCCGAACACCTGGGCCCCCTTCTTCGCGACGTCGGCATACCGGTCCCGGTACGCTGTGGCCTGCTTGGTTCAACCGGGCGTGAATGCCTTCGGGAAGAAGAACAGCACGACCGGTCCGTGGACGAGCGCGCTCGAGAGCGTCACCTGGCGTCCTTCCGTGTCGCTCAGCACGAAGTCCGGTGCGCGGTCGCCGACCTTCAGCGGCGTCGAGCCGAGCAGCAGGGAGAGCAGCGCCATGGTCATCGAGTCCTCCGGGCGCAGTCCTATCGCGACCACGGCGCGGGCGCCATGCGCCCTCGACTCACGCGGAGCGGTCGGTCCACCGCAGCGCGTCCACGAGGGTGCTTCGTTCGCCCCGCCGGGGCCCCAGCACGATGCAACCCGGCACGATGCAACCCTGGCGCGATTGCGGCAAGATGGGGCTACTCGTGAATGCGGGGCCGGCGCGCGCGTCGGTCCGACCGTCCACCCGGAGACCGATCATGAACCGGCTCGTCCTCGCCGTCGCTCTCGCCCCGACGCTGCTCCTCGCCGCGTGCGGGGGGACTGCCTGCACGTCGACTCCGGCGACCCCGCAGAACACGAACAACCCGAGCTGCTCCGTCGCCGCCGGCCAGACCGTGACCGTGGACGTCGCGCTCTGCGGGAAGTGCACCGATACCTCCCCGAGCTGCCAGGCGGAGTTCAGGAATGGCACGCTCGAGGTCGCGCCGACCGTCGAGCAGTGCCAGGAGCAGGCCGGCTGCAACATCTCGGGAGGATGCGACATCACCCCGCCACATGCGACCTGCTCGGTCACGATCCCGGCGGGCACGATCTCCGGAACGCCGATCGTGATTCTGGGCGACCAGACTTACAACGCGACGCTCAACATCGGGTCGGGCACGACCTGTAACCTCTGAGCCGAGCCCCTCTCCCCAGCCCTCTTCCCGCTTGCGCGGGGCGAGGGAGCCGAGACGATCTTCACCCTCTCCCCCGGAGGGGGAGAGGGAAGGGAGAGGAGGCGGCGCTACGCGTACCTCATCCCCCGCTTCATCTCGCGCAGCCGCCGCACCCGCTCCTCGATGGGCGGGTGCGTCGAGAGCAGGTTCATGATGGCGCCGCCCGCCCCGCTGAACGGGTTGACGATGAACAGGTGAGCGGTGGCGGGCCCGCCGTACTGGTAGGGGATGGCCTCGTTGCCGCGCTCGAGCTTCAGTAGCGCGTCGGCGAGCGGCTCCGGGTCGCCGATGAGCTGCGCGCCCGAGGCGTCGGCGCCGTATTCGCGCGAGCGCGAGACCGCGAGCTGGATGATCATGGCCATGATGGGCGCCAGGATGGCCCAGGCCAGCATCTCGAGGCCGCCGCCGCGCCCCTCGTCGTCGCGGCGCGACAGGCCGCCGAACATGGCGCCCCACTGGATCACGTGGCCGAGGGAGCTGATGATGCCCGCGACCGCGGCCGCGATGGTGGAAATGAGGATGTCGCGGTTGCGCACGTGCGACAGCTCGTGGGCGAGCACGCCCTCGAGCTCGCGCCAGTCGAGGAGCCGCATGATGCCCTCGGTGACGGCGACCGCCGCGTGCGACGGGTTCCGGCCGGTGGCGAACGCGTTGGGCGTCTCCGAGGGGATGACGTAGAGCTTCGGCATCGGCATGCCGGCCTTCTGCGTGAGCCGCTCGACGATCTCGTAGAGCTGGGGGATCTGCTCGCGCGTCACCGGCTGCGCCCGGTGCGCCATGAGGGCGATCCGGTCGGAGAACCAGTAGGAGAAGAAGTTGATGGCGAGGCCGATGGAGCCGAAGAGCAGCATGCCGCCGTTGCCGCCCCACATCTGCCCGCCGATGGCGAGCACGGCGATGAGGAACGCCATGAGCATGGCGGTCTTGAGGTAGTTGCGGCCCACGCCGGCCGAGGGCTTGGGGAGGCCGCGCACGGGGGTCGATTCGGACCAGGCCATGGGCGCAACATAGCCAGCGTCGGCCCCTCGTCAAACGCCGTTTCCGGCGATCCCCCGGCCGCCCGCTTTCTACCCGCCCGCGACGCTCCCGTGCTAAAGGCGAAGGTGGCGATATCGCCAGGAGATCCGCGATGGCGGCGAAGGTGAAGGGGAAGGGCGCGGCGCAGCTCGAGCTGGTCCGGACGGAGGAGACGGCCCGGCCGCGCAAGGCGGCCGCGAAGGTCGTGCCGGCGCTGGCCGGACCCGTCGGGCCGGTGGTGGTGCCGGTGCCTGAGGGCGGCGTGGCGGAGGTCGAGCCGCGGGCGCGCGCGCCGCGCCGGCGCGCCACCGCCGAGCAGATGGCGCAGAAGCAGCGCGAGATCTCGATCTCCGAGTTCTTCACCAAGAACCGGCACCTGCTCGGCTTCGACAACCCGTCGAAGGCGCTCCTCACCACGATCAAGGAGGCGGTCGACAACTCGCTCGACGCCTGCGAGGAGGCCGGCATCCTCCCCTCGATCACGATCGAGGTGCGCGACCTCGCCTGGGAGGCGTCGAAGGACGGCGACCTCACCAAGGGCGAGGGGCGCTTCGTGGTGGCGGTGGAGGACAACGGCCCCGGCATCGTCAAGGCGCAGGCGCCGAAGATCTTCGGCAAGCTGCTCTATGGCTCGAAGTTCCACCGGCTGAAGCAGTCGCGCGGGCAGCAGGGCATCGGCATCAGCGCCGCCGCGATGTACGCCCAGCTCACCACGGGCGCGCCCATCCGCGTCACGACGCGCACCGGGAAGGGGAAGCCGGCCCACTTCTTCGAGATCCAGATCGACACGCGCAAGAACAACCCCGTCGTCACCGAGGACCGCGAGCTCCAGGACTGGACCCAGGAGCATGGGACGCGCGTCGAGCTCGAGATCGTCGCCAGCTGGCAGCAGGGTCAGCGGTTCGTGAACCGCTACGTCGAGCACACCGCGCTCGCGAACCCGCACGCGACCGTGCGCTACCTGCGGCCGAAGCAGGAGCCGCTCGAGTTCCCGCGCGCGACCGAGGAGCTGCCCAAGGAGGCGCTCGAGATCAGGCCGCACCCGCACGGCGTGGAGCTGGGCGCGCTCATGCTCATGGCGGCCGAGTCCAAGAGCCACGACGTGAAGGGGTTCCTGCAGGCCGCCTTCTCGCGCGTGTCGCCGACCGTGGCGGACGAGGTCCTGAAGCGGGCCGGCTTCAAGGGTCGGGTCCGGCCGCGAGACCTCGCCGAGGACCGGGCGCTGGCCGAGAAGCTGCACAAGGCCATCGGCGCGACGAAGATCATGGCGCCGCCCACGAACTGCCTCTCGCCCATCGGCGACGAGCTCATGAAGCGCGGCCTCGTCAGCTTCCTCAACGTCATCGAGACGGAGGGGCCGGAGGAGGAGACGCAGCTCGACCTCGACCAGGCCGGCAAGAAGAAGGCGTCGAAGAAGGAGAAGCAGGCGAAGGCCGAGGCGCCGCTCGTCCCCGACGCTCCGCCCGAGGAGGGCGTCGAGAAGATCAAGGGGCACAACTACTTCATCTCCACGGTGACCCGCCCACCGAAGGTGTACCGCGGGAACCCGTTCCAGGTGGAGGTCGGGCTCGCCTACGGCGGCTCCTGGCCGGCCGACAAGACGATCGAGCTGTTCCGCTTCGCGAACCGCGTGCCGCTGCTCTTCCAGCGCGGCGCCTGCGGCGTGACCGAGGCCATCGTCAAGACCGACTGGCGGAACTATCTGCTCTCGCAGCCCAAGGGCGCGTTGCCGGTGGGGCCGATGGCGCTCCTCGTCCACATCGCCAGCGTGTGGGTGCCCTTCACGAGCGAGTCGAAGGAGGCGGTGGCGCACTACCCGGAGATCATCCGGGAGATCCAGCTCGCGGCGCAGGAGTGCGGCCGCAAGCTCGCCACCCACATCCGCAAGCAGAAGCACGCCGACTACCAGGCGCAGCGGCGCAGCATCTTCGAGCTGTACATCGAGGAGGTGGCGCAGGCGCTGCACAAGATCAGCGGCAAGTCGAAGGACGCCATCAGGCGCGACTTCCTCCGGGTGGCGAACCAGGTGACCGAGGCCGACCTGGAGGAGCAGGACGCGGCGCTGGAGGCGCAGAGCAAGAAGATCGCCAAGAAGCCGCGGCGGGCCGAGCGGGAGGACGAGTAACCCCGCCCCTCTCCCCGGCCCTTCCCCCGCGAGGCGGGGGGAGGGAGATCGTCTCGAGGTGAACGAAGATGCCCAGGCTGGACGCGGTTTCGAAGAAGACGACGCAGAAGATCGAGAAGCTGGCCGAGACGGTCATGCGCTCGGTGAAGGGCGGGCAGAACCCCTTCGTCGAGATTCCCATTCGCTCGCTCGCGAACGTGAAGTTCAACGAGCGGCGGCGGCTGGTCGAGCTGGGGAACCAGAAGCAGAAGCGCTACTTCTTCAACGTCTCGATGGCGAAGAAGTTCATGCAGACGTTCCTCGTCTCGGACGCCTGCAAGGAGCTGGTGGAGGCGGGGAAGACCACCAGCATCCGCGACCTCTACTACATCACGAAGCACACCATCGGCGACACGAAGCAGAACACCTTCGAGGAGCAGGACGAGTCGGACCCCATCATCGAGGACCTCGAGGTTTCGCTCGACGCGCTGCGCGAGGAGCTGCACCTCTTCGCCTCGCGCAAGGGATCGATGGTCGGGCCCATCACCATCCGCGACTCGGGCGACACCATCGACCTGCGCCGCATGGGCTCGGGGGGGTGGGCCGTCCCGTCGATCGTGGAGTCGAACGTCATCGAGTTCGTCCGCCACGAGGCGAAGTACATCCTGCTCATCGAGAAGGACGCCGTCTGGACGCGCTTCAACGAGGACAAGTTCTGGAAGCGAGAGCGGTGCATCATCCTGCAGGGGGGAGGGCAGCCCCCGCGCGGCGTGCGGCGCCTGGTGCAGCGCCTGCACTCCGAGCTGAAGCTCCCGGTGTACGTGCTGGTCGACAACGACCCGTGGGGCTTCTACATCTACTCGGTCATGAAGCAGGGCTCGATCAACCTCGCCTACGAGTCGATGCGCATGGCGGTGCCCAAGGCCCGCTTCATCGGCCTGTCGTCCTTCGACAGGGGCAAGTACCAGCTCCCTGCCAACGTGGCCATCAGGATGGACGACGGCGACAACGGGCGCGCGAAGCAGATGCTCGCGTATCAGTGGTTCCAGGCGAAGCAGTGGCAGCGCGAGATCCAGGAGATGGTGCATTCGGGGGTGAAGTTCGAGCTCGAGGCGCTGTCCCGCCGCGGGATCAGCTTCATCACCGAGGAGTACCTGCCGCGGAAGCTCAAGGAGAAGGACTGGCTCGAGTGACCCGGCGTGCCGCGCGCACGACAATTTGACCGGAGCCGCGTCGCGGCTAGACTCGCGCGCTTC
>DATLJU010000108.1:0-9518 GCA_035538735.1 Anaeromyxobacteraceae bacterium
GATGCGCGGCCCGGGGCTGGTCCAGCGGTCGTACTGTACGTTCACGACCGGGTGGCTCGCGAACTCGGGCGGGCTCGTCGCGCCGGTCGGGTCGGACACGACGACGCTCTCGAAGGTGCCGTTCCGGTAGCGCAGCAGCCCGCCCGCCACCGGTCCGACCCACAGCGACCCGTCAGATGCGTCGCAGGACACGGTCAAGGCGCCGGCGTCGTTCGGCAGCGACACGTGCCCCAGGACGCTGGCGGTGTTCGGGTCGATGACGCCGAGGCCGCGCGAGATCGACGCCACCCACAGTCGCCCGTCGGGGCAGAAGGAGATTGAGCGGATGTCGTCACCGAGCGCGAACTGGGGCCAGACCGCCAGCTGGTTGGTGGTGAAGACCCACTGCCGGTGGACGAGATCGGGGTAGCCGTAGATGGTCGTCGTGCGGATGCCGTTCGAGCCCCAGGGCATCCCGCTGCGCGGGTCGAGCGAGACGCCGTAGCCCTCGCCGACGATGATGTCGCCTGGGTTGTTCGGGTCGGGCACGGCGGGGTGGATGTGCTCCCAGATGTCCTTCGCGTCCTGCCACTTCGGGTCGAACCCGAAGCTCGGGTCGACCGTGTCGACCCAGCCACGGGCGGCGGCGTTGGCGAGCAGCACCTGGAGGGTCCCGTGGTTCCCGCCCATCCAGACGTCGCCGTACAGCGCCGAGCTGGGGTCATGGTTCACGACGACGCGGCGGATCCTGCGCGTCAGGCGTCGCCCGTTGTTCCAGAACCAGAGGTTCACTGGTGGGCTACCCGGATCGCACGTCGTCACCCACTCGAGGTGGCCGTTGTCGCAGATGACGTGCGGTGGTGAAGCGGTGAGGACGTGCCGGACCCTCGTCATCTTTCCGGCCGCCCCGTCGAACGCGACGACGTCCGCGCCGCCGGTCTCGAGCGCCCATGGAGCTCCGCCGTCGCCCTCATGGCCGAAGCCGTCGAAGCCGACGATGGCCTTTCCCGCGGCAGCGCCGCCAACGGAGATGACGGGGCACTGGAAGAAGGGCGTGGTGGGAATGTCCACCATCATCTGGGCGGGATCGTTACACTTCTTCGAGAGCCCCGCGTTTTGCCAGTCGAACCGGAGGTACTGTTCGGCGTCACGCGCCTTGGCGTAGAGAGCATCCCCGCCCGCGACGTACACGTTCCCGCCCTCGTCGGCGGAGACGTCGCGGACGTCCTGCGAGAGGCCCTGCTGCTCCCCGTAGTAGGTCCAGTGGCCGATGCGCGTGGGCGGCCCGAGCGCGGTACCCGCATCGGGCGATCCGGACGTCGCGCCCGCATCGGGCTGCTCGTTCGCAGACCCGGAGCCTCCATCCGCCGACGAGGTCCCCGCGTTTCTTTGAGATGACGTGCAACTCCACAGCGCCAGCGCCACGGTGCAGACGAACCCGATCCACGTGCGCGTCATCATGGCTCCCGCACTCCCGCACCGCCGTCCGGACGGTGAAGGTACGGCTGCCGCTCGCACGGTGGCAGGCCAGCAGTGGGGAGGCGCCATCGAGGGGCTACGCGGCGTGAAGTCAGCTCCGCGATCGGCTCGCGGGCGGACGACCGTGCGCCCGTTCACGCGTGCCGGAGATGTATGGCGACGACCGTGGATCTACGCCGCCACCACGTACCACTGCCCCTTCGCGCCCTGCTCGCGCTTGAGGAGCCCCTCCTTCTCCATCGCCTCGAGCAGCTTCTTGAACGTCGAGAAGCCGTGGTCGCGCTCGTCGAAGTCGGGTTCCTTGCGGACGATGAACTCCTTGATGGCGGACGGGTTCACCGGGCCGGTGGCGCGGGCGAGCAAGGCCGAGACCGCCTCGCGCGCGACGTCCGGGATGACCGGCGGCTTCGACGGCTGCCGGTCCTTCTCCTTCTCCCGCGGGCCACCGGCCTCGCCGCGCGCGCGACGCTGCGAGGCGGGGCGCAGGTAGATGAACTCGTCGCAGGCTTTCACGAAGAGAGGGCTCGTCGCCTCCCGGACCCCCATCCCGATGACGGTGCGACCCACCTCGCGCAGCTTGTAGGCGAGCGGGCAGAAGTCCGAGTCGCCGGAGGCGATGACGAAGGTGTCGATGTGCTCGCGCAGGTAGGCCAGCTCGAGCGCGTCGATGACGAGGCGCACGTCCGCGCCGTTCTTGCCGGCGCGCGTCGAGGGCGGCACGTCGATGAGCTCGACGCCGTGCTCATGCAGGTTGCGCGTCGCGGGCGCGAAGCGCGTCCAGTCGCAGTAGGCGCGCCGGAAGAGGACCTTCCCCTTGTCGAGCAGCGTGTCGAGCGCGGGCCCGACGTCGAACTGCTCGGCGGACAAGCCGGTCCGCGTGACGAGGTTCTCGAAGTCGACGAAGAGAGCGATGCGCTGGCCGTCCGAGTCGCGTTTCATTGCCCCGGCGTAGCAGGGATGGCGCGTGGCGGCAACTTCCTGCTATGGCGTCGCCTCCGTGGAGCGCGGCTTCCTCGCCAGCCTCGGCAGCATCGTCCTCGTCGATCTCCTGCTCGCGGGCGACAACGCGGTCGTGATCGCGATGGCGGTGCGCGCGCTGCCTCCGCGGCGGCGCCGCGCCGGGATCCTGCTCGGCGCCGCGGTGGCGGTCGCCCTGCGCATCGCGCTCACCTTCCTCGTGGCGCAGCTGCTCGCCGCGCGGTTCGTGAAGCTCGCCGGCGGGGTCCTCATCCTCTGGGTCGCGGCCAAGCTCTTCCGCGAGGACGAGCCGGCGGCCGGGCCCGAGCGCGAGGCGCGCTCGAGGCGGTCAAGCTCATCGCGATCGCCGACGTGACCATGTCGCTCGACAACATGCTCGCGGTCGGCGGCGCCTCCCGCGGCGATGTCAGGCTGCTCGTGTTCGGGCTCTGCCTCAGCATCCCCTTCGTGGTCTTCGCGAGCGATCTCCTGTTGCGGCTCGTGGATCGCTACCCCTGGATCGTCTACGCCGGGGTCGCCGTGCTGGGGCGCGTCGCGGGCGAGATGATCGCGACCGACCCCTTCACCGTCGCGCATCTCCACCCGAGCGAGGCCGCGGTCCACGCGGTCGAGTGCGCGCTGGCGATCGGTGTCACGCTCGCCGGCTGGCTGTGGTCGCGAGCGGCCGGGCGGCAGTCGCTCTCCGCCTAGGCGTGAGCGGGGAGCACGGCGACGGTCGCGGCAGGCGAGCCGCGCCAGTAGCGCAGCGCCAGCGCGAGCGTGACGAGCTGCACCGCAGCCGCCAGCGCCACGCAGGCGGGCCAGCCGCCGGCATGCCAGGCGACCGCGGGCAGGACCCCGCCGGCGCTGCCGCCCAGGTAGTAGGCCGAGACGTACACGCCAGAGGCCGTCGATCGCACCTCGCGGGGCGCGGCCACCTGCAGGTAGCTCGTGGACGCCGCCTGCGAGGCGAACGCCGCCGTGCAGCAGCAGGTGAGCCCGGCGCCGACCGCGAGCACCGACGGCGCCAGCGTGAGGAGCGCGCCCAGCACGGCCAGGCCGAGCGAGGCGGACAGCGCCCGGCGCGAGCCGACGCGGTCGATCCAGCGTCCCGCGAAGGGGGTCACGACGGCACCGACGAGATAGACGACGAACAGCGAGCTGAGGGCGCCCGCGCCGAGGTGGAACGGGGGGCCGGACAGGTGGAAGGTGACGTAGGTGAACGTGGCGACGAGGCTGAAGAGCACGTTGAAGCCGACCGCGAAGGTGGCCAGGAGCCGGGCGTCGAGCTGGCGGGCCAGCGCGCGCAGCGCCTCGAGCGGGCGAGCCGCGGGCGCGGTGCGCACCGGCTCCGGGGGGAGCCAGCGCGAGCTCGCCACCGCGCCCGCTGCGGTGAGGATCCCCAGCGCCAGGAAGGCGGCGCGCCACCCCAGCGACTCGGCGCACAGCCCTGCCACCAGGCGGCCCAGGAACCCACCCAGCACGTTGCCAGTGACGAGGGCCGACATGGCGCGGCCGACGCCGCGTCCCTGCCAGACGTCGCTGATGTACGAGACGGCCACCGCGTAGACGCCCGGCACGACCAGCCCCTGCGCGAACCGCCAGGCGATGAGGCCCGGCATGCTTTGCGCCGTGCCCGCCAGCGCGGTCGGCACCGCCAGCGTGAACAGCGCGATGACCATCAGCCGGCGGCGGCCGACGCGATCGGCGAGGGCGCCTGCGAAGGGTGACGCGAGCGCGACGGCGATGGCCGGCGCGCTGACCGTCCAGGCCGCCTGCGCCTTGCCGACGCCGAAGGCGCGCTCCAGCAGCGGCAGCAGCGGCTGGGTGGCGTAGACGTTGAGGAAGGTGCAGAGGCCGGCCAGGCCGAGCGCGACCAGCGACGCCGTTTCGCCGCGCGTGCGCGCTGGGCTGCTGCCTCGGAGGAGAGTCATCGGGTGAAGGCGCGCGCGGGCTGACGGCGCGACGGCTGGAATCTGCCCCTCAGCAGCAGATATCTCCAGTATATCTTTCGTATGAATCGATACATATGATGTATCGACTGCCATGGAACTGCGGCACCTGCGCTACTTCGTCGCCGTCGCCGAGGAGCTCCACTTCGGACGCGCCGCCGCGCGCCTGCACATCGCCCAGCCGCCGCTCAGCCAGCAGATCCGTCAGCTCGAGGGCGAGCTGGGCTTCCCGCTGTTCGTGCGCGCCCACCGCCGGGTGCGCCTCACCGAGGCCGGCCGGGTCTTCCTCGCCGAGGCGCGGGCCGTGCTCGCGCGCGTGGAGCAGGGGGCGGCGGAGGCGCGCCGGGTGGCGCGCGGCGAGACCGGCGCGCTCGCGGTCGGCTTCGTCGCGTCCGCGACCTACGGCCTCGTGCCCTCGCTGTTCCGGCTCTTCCGGCGGCGCCACCCCGGCGTCGCGCTGTCGCTCTCGGAGCTGTCCACGGACGAGCAGCTGGCGGCGCTCCGCGCCGGGAGCATCCAGGTGGGGCTCGGCCGCCCGCCGGCGGAGGACCCCGGCGTCGTGGTGGAGCCGCTGCTCGACGAGCCGCTCGTGGTCGCGCTGCCCGCCGCGCACCGGCTGGCGCTCAGCCGGGCCGTGCCGCTGCGCGCGCTCGCCGACGAGCCGTTCGTCCTGTTCCCTCGGCGCCCACGCCCGGGGTGGGCCGACCGCATCCTGGGGCACTGCCGCGAGGCGGGCTTCCGGCCCGCGGTCGCGCAGGAGGCGCTGGAGCTCTCGACGGCGCTGGCGCTCGTGGCCGCCGGAATCGGCGTCACGCTCGTCCCGGCGTCCGTGCGCACGCTGCGGCCGAGGGCCCTCGTCTACCGGCCGCTCGCGACCCCCGCGCCGACCACGCGGCTGCTGGCGCTGTACCGGCGCGAGGACGCGCCCCCCGCGGTCCAGCGGTTCCTCGAGGTGGCGCGCGAGGTGCTCGCCCGGGAGCAGGGATCCCCTGGCCGCTCCAGGTAGGATGCCGCCGTGTTCATCGCGCTCTCCAAGCTGCTCGATGTGCTCGCGGCGCCGCTCACGTGGGCGCTCCTCCTCGCGCTCGCGGCCGCCGCGGCGCGACGCCGGCCCGCGCGCGCGTCGGCCCTCGCGGTCGCGTCAGCCGCCGTCCTCTACGTTTTCTCGGCCCAGCCGGTGGCGGACGCGCTCATGCGCCGCGCGGAGGCGCCCGCTGTCTCGACCTACCGGCCGGGCGTCGTCTACGACGCCGTGATCGTGCTTTCCGGCGAGGTGGACGCGGCCGCCTCGCGCGCCAGCGGCCACCTCGAGCTCACCGCGGCCGCGGACCGCCTCGTCGCGGGATACGAGCTGCTGCGCGAAGGACGCGCCCGCGTGGCGCTGCTCTCGGGCGGCTCGGTCTTCCCGGAGCCGGGCGAGAAGAGCGAGGCGGAGCTGGTCGCGGCCACGCTGCGGGGGTGGGGCATCGCGCCGGACCGACTCGTCCTCGAGGGCGAGAGCCGCAACACGCACGAGAACGCCGTCGAGGCGGCTCGGATCGCATCGGCGCGCGGGTGGCGCTCGCTCCTCCTGGTGACGAGCGCCTACCACCTGCCGCGCGCGCTCGGTTGCTTCCGCCAGGCCGGGCTCGTGCCCGACGCGCTCCCCGTCGACCGGCGGGCGGGCGATGGCAAGGGGCACAGCTGGCTGCCGCGCGCCCGCGCGCTGGACCAGAGCACGGAGGCGCTCCGCGAGTGGACGGGGCGCCTCGTCTACTGGGCGGCGGGCTACACGGCCTGAGGTCGAATAGCCCTGGCGCTACGCCGCGGCCCGGACCTCGGCAGGCGCGCGTGCCTGGACGCGGCGGACGCCGAGCACGCGGCGCCCCGGGTCGAGGAGCAGCCACGGCGCCTTGGCCTCCGCCGGGCCGCACTGTCCGCGCGCCACGCGCAGCGCCTCGGGAGACCAACCCTTCTCGCCCTTCGGTACGAGGGCGAGGGGCAGGTCGGAGGGGCGCATGACCTGGAACCCGATGCGGTAGTAGTGCTCGAGGCAGCGAGGGTTCTCGGCCTGGAGCGCGACTCGCCCGCCGTGACCGGCGGCGAAGGAGAGGCGCTGAGCGAGGCCGATGAGCGCCTGGCCGACGCCTCGCACCGCTCGCCGGTCGGACGCGCCGCCGCGCAGCAGGTTCCAGGGCGCCGTCGCGAGCAGCTCGATGAAGACGCCGCCGGGGCACTCGAAGTACGAGCAGACGCCGTGCAGGCGGCCGTGGGCGAACGCGGCGCAAACCGCTCGCTCGCGCGCGGTGCCCTCTCCGGGCTCGACGCCGTCGAGCACGTTCCGGAGCTCGTGGATGATGCGGAGGTCGTCCTCGATGCGGGGGCGCGTCTGCGCCCCCAGGTCACACCCGCCGAGGAGCGCCGTCGCGAGGCGCTCCCACTCGGCGAGGCCGGCGCGCAGGAGGGGGTCGCCGGGGTCGAGGTGGTGAAGCGTGAGTTCCGCCCGCGCATCGGCGCGGGCGCATCGTTCGTGCGGGTCGTCGAGGGAGGTGAGGTTCATGGCGGGGGCAAACCCAACACCTGAACCGGGTAGGAGTCCAGAAACTATGGTGCGACGCGAGAATTCCTGCGTCGTGCCGGGCGATTGGAGATTGGCGCGGCCGATGCTTTCGAGGTCGCCTCGCGCGTCATCTCCAGCATGGTGGGCCGGAAACCGAGGGACCCGAAAAGGGCTTGCGCGCGCCGGTTGCGGGCAGCCGTCTCGAGGACGACGCGCGGCGCCCCGAGCGCTGCGAGCGCGTCGAAGAGCGCCTGCGCGAGCTTCCGGCCGATACCGCGGCCTCGCGCGTCCGGCTCGACGACGAGGTCGATGGCGTGACCGCAAGGCTCGCGCAGCGCATTCCAGTCGCGCCCCTCGAGCCGGCCGTAGGCGTAGCCGACCACGCGCCGGCCGCGCGCCGCCACCAGCAGCACCGCGCGCCGATTCGCCAGCTCCTTTCCGAGCCACCAGGCGTACCCCTCGTGCATGTTCTCCACCACGAAGAAGCGCTCCGGGTCGAACGCGTGGTGGACGGCCGCGAGGGCGGCACCGAGCCTGCCCATCGCCGGCAGATCCTGCGGCCGCGCTGGGCGGATCACGACGTCGCGGCTGGCCATCGGGCGGGGTCTAGCGCATCTGCGGGGGCGGCGGAACGGCCCGGAGCAGGCGTGCCGCGGCGCGGGCGAACGCCGCCTCGCGGCGGGCGATCGGAGCGAAGCCGGTACACGGCGAGGGGCGCCTCCGGTCAGGGCAGGCGTCGCAGGGCCGGCGGTCGGGGCCTCTCCGGCGGTACGCGTGCACCGCCAGCCAGGTGAGGGCGAGCGCGAGCGCGCTCGATGCCAGCCCGAGCGTGGATGCCGACCGGACGCCCCACGCGACGATCATCGCCGCGGCACACGCCGGTACCGCCCGGGTCACGAGCTTGCCGCCGCTGGGAGGGAGGGAGGGAGCGGCTGAGGGATCCCCGGAAGGCGCCGGCGGTGGTCGCAGGCCGCGAGTCCGTCCTCCACCTCGCGGGCGCGCGGCGATGAGCAGGGCCGGCCCGAGCAGCGCGGCCCCAGCGAGGAGCGCCGCGGCTGGCGGCGCGCGCACGGCGAGCGCCAGCGCGACGCCCAGCGCTCCCCCGAGCGCCGCAGCGGTACAGCCGCGACACAGCCGGGTGCGGCGACCGATCCGCACCGTCTCAGCGGCATACGCGGGGCACAGCGGGTGGTGGGCGAAGCGGTGGAAGCCGTGGGCGCGTGCGGACAGCCGCGCGAGGCGGCGCGCCAGCGCCGGGGGGATGTGGCTCACGCGCCGCGCCTGCGAATCATGACCGACGTCCCGCCGATGACCCCTGGCGCGTTCACGGCGCGACCGTATCACCTTCCCAATGGACCCATCAGGTCGAGCGCCAGCACCGGCCGAGGTCGTTCACGGATGGGGGAGGCGTCGCGCGCCGCGACCAGGTGGGAAATCTTCCCGCAACCTTAGTTGACGCATCTGCCTGGGCGCTGGCGACGACGTCGAGCCTTCGGCAAACTCTCGCGTGAGTTGGAGGTCCCCATGGCTCCCGACCACGCAGAGGTGAGAAGGCTCGCCGAGGCGCGCGAGCGAGGCGTTCCCTGGAGGAAGTGGGGGCCTTATCTGAGCGAACGGCAATGGGGAACGGTGCGGGAGGACTACAGCGCGTCCGGCGACGCCTGGTCCTCCTTCTCCCACGAACAGGCCCGCTCACGCGTCTATCACTGGGGCGAGGAGGGCCTCGCGGGCTACTGCGACGAGAAGGCTCGGCTCTGCCTCGCGCTCGCGCTGTGGAACGGCAAGGACCCCATCCTGAAGGAGCGCCTCTTCGGGCTCACCAATAGCGAAGGCAATCACGGCGAGGACGTCAAGGAATACTACTTCTACCTCGACAACACGCCGACGCACTCGTACATGAAGTACCTCTACAAGTATCCCCAGCGCGCCTACCCCTACGAAGATCTGGTCAGCACCAACAGGCGCCGGGGCAAGCACGAGCTCGAGTACGAGCTGCTCGACACGAAGATCTTCGATGACGACCGATATTTCGACGTCGTCGTCGAGTACGCCAAGGCCACACCCGAGGACACGCTCCTCCAGATCACGATCTTCAACCGCGGCCCCGAGCCGGCGGCGCTCCACGTCCTCCCGACGATCTGGTTTCGCAACACGTGGCTGTGGTGGGACAAGGACAAGAGCAGGGACGAGCTCCCTGCGCTGCGAGAGGTCGGTCCGGCCGGACACGCGGCCGTGGTGGGGGCCACGCACCCCGAGCTCGGCACGAAGTTCCTCTACTGCGAGGGGGTGGTCCCGCTCCTCTTCACCGAGAACGAGACGAACAACCAGCGGATCTTCGGCACTCCGAACCGGACTCCATACGTCAAGGATGGGATCGACGAGTTCGTCGTTCACGGCCGCTCGGACGCCGTGAACCCCGCCAAGACCGGGACGAAGGCCGCTGCGCACTACCAGGTCACCGTGGGAGCGGGCGGGCAGGCCGCCATTCGCCTTCGCCTCACCGACGCCGCGCCCGAAGCCCTCGCGCGGGAGTATCCGGCTTCGAAGGGCAATCCGTTCGGCGGCGGCTTCGACGAGGTGTTCGACGCCCGCCGGCGCGAGGCGGACGAGTT
>DATLJU010000109.1:0-25271 GCA_035538735.1 Anaeromyxobacteraceae bacterium
ACCTTTCTCGCCTCGATCTCGGGGATTGGCCCCCCCGGCTTCACGACGGTGCACGGCCCCTCGGCGTAGGAGACGACGCCCTTCACCTCGGCGTGGTTCGCGTCGCCCACGATGACGACGTGGTAGCCCTCCTTCGAGAGCCGCTGCGCCATGGCCTGCGGGTACTTCACGTACGGGCAGGTGCCGTCCACGACCTCGAGCCCGCGCTCCTTCGCCGCCGCGAGCTCGCTGCGCACGGCGCCGTGCGTCCGGACCACCACGGTCGTACCGCTCTCGACCTCGGAAACGGCATGGACGGTGCCGATGCCCTTCTCGCGCATCCGCTCCACGGCTTGCGGGTTGTGGATGATGGGCCCGAGCGTCACCACGCCGTGGTCGGCGCCGTCGGCCACCTCCAGCACCTTGTCGACCGTCCGGCGGACACCCCAGCAGAACCCGGCGGTCCTCGCGATTCGAACTTCCATGGGCGAGCGTCCTAACGGGCGGGTCTACCCCGCGCTCGTCCCCTTCTCGCCCACGAAGCGGTCGCGCTCGTCGCGAAAGAGGACGTTGAAGGTAGTGAGCGTGCCGTAGCACTTCGTGACGTAAGACTGCAGGTCGACCTTCTCCGCGTCGGTGAGCTTGTCGTGCGTGTTGAGCTTCTGCTCGAGGACCCGCAGCCGGTCGCGGATCATGACGACCTTGTGGAAGAGCTGGTCGAGTGGGATCTCCTTCGGTTGGAGCGCCGGGTCGCGCGGCTTCAGCACCGCCGTGCCGCCCTCCCATTTGGGCGCCAGCGGCACCTGCGCCTCCTCCTCGCGCAGCACGTCGCGGATGGCCTGAGCGAACTCCTCGCGGGTCATGGAGAGGATCTCCTCGGGTAGCTCGACATCGAGGGCGGAGCCAGGCGCGCGCGCCGGGCGCGGCTCGGCGCCGTAGCGCAGGAGCGGGGGTGACGCGGCGTGACGCCTCGGTGGAGGCGGCGCCGGCTTCGCCGGGAGGGCCGCGTCGCGCGCGAGGTAGCGCTCGCAGCGCGGGGCCGACCCGGGGAAGTCGCCGGTGCGGACGTGAAGCCGGCAGGGACCGATCGGTCCACGCTCGTCCTCGAGGATGGGGCGCCACAACCGGCAGGTGCCGCACTCCTTCGGTCCGTAGGCGCGCTCCAGCCCATCCATCGGGGGCGCATCCTACCCGGCGGAGCCCCGCGCGGCCAACCGGCCCTCGACGGCGCTCGACAGGGCCTCGATCACCCCCTCGAGCGAGAGGTCGCTCGTGTCGACGAGCAGCGCATCGTCAGCCGGGCGGAGTGGCGCCACCGCGCGCTGGCTGTCGTCGCGGTCGCGCTTCTGCTGGTCCGCGAGGACCTGCTCGAGCGTCCCGGGCTGGCCCTTCCCGACGAGCTCGTCGTACCGGCGCTGCGCCCGCACTTCCGGCGTGGCGGTGAGGAAGAACTTCACGTCGGCGTCGGGGAAGACCACCGTCCCGATGTCGCGCCCCTCGAGCACCGCGCCGCGGTTCCCTTCCGCCTTCGCCAGCTGCTGCTGGAGCCCCAGCAGCGCGGCGCGGACCACCGGTCGCGCCGAGACCGCGCTCGCGCCGAGCGAGATGGGAGCGGTCCGGATCTCGGCCGAGACGTCCTCGCCGTCGAGCAGCACGCGCTGGCCGCCGGCGGCGACGGGCTCGAAGCGGATGCGGAGCGTCGGGAGCAGCTCGGCCAGGCGCGCGTCGTCGTCGAACGCGATCCCGCCGCGGGTCGCCGCCAGCGCCACGGCCCGGTAGATCGCGCCGGTGTCGACCATCGCGAAGCCGAGGCGAGCCGCGAGCCGCCGGGCGGCGGTGCTCTTGCCGGCCCCGGCCGGCCCGTCGATGGCGACGATGAAGGGGCGCATTTCAGCGAGCGAGGATCTTGTTGAGCGCGACGAGCAGCTTCTCGTTCTCCGGGCGCAGCCCGACGGTGACGCGCTGGCCGGTCGGCATCCCGTAGCCGGCCATGGGGCGCACCACCACGCCCTCGCGCAGCAGCGCCTCGAACAGCACTCCGCACGGGCGGCCGGGGAACTCAGCCAGCACGAAGTTCGTCTGGGAGGGCCACACCGTCGCGCCGAGCGCCCGCAGGCCGTCGGTGAGGAAGGGGCGCTCGGACGCGACCAGCGCCCGGCTCCGGCCCAGGTGCTCCTCGTCGCTCAGCGCCGCGACGCCCGCCGCCTGAGCGACGAGGCTCGTGTTGAAGGGCGCGCGCACGCGGTCGAGGTAGCCCACCACCTCCGGGCTCGCCACCAGATAGCCGAGCCGGAAGCCGGCCAGGCCGTAGATCTTGGAGAAGGTCCGGGAGATCGCGAGCTGAGGGAACCGGCGGCGCAGCGCCAGGCCGTCGGGGAAGTCCTTCGCCTCGACGAACTCCACGTACGCCTCGTCGAGCACGACCAGCACGTCGCTCGGGACGGCCTCCATGAACCCGCGCAGCTCGGCCTCGGAGAAGTAGGTCCCGTTCGGATTGTCCGGGTTCGCGAGGAACACGACCCGCGTGCGGCGCGAGAGCCGCTCCGCCAGCGCGCGCAGGTCGTAGCGGCGGTCGCGCATCGGCGCCTCGACGCAGCGCCGCCCGTGGGCCTGGCTGGCGAGGCGGTAGACGACGAAGCTCCCCTCCGCCGTGAGCGTCTCCTCGCCCTCGGCGACGAAGGTCCGGACCACGAGCTCGAGCAGCTCGTTCGAGCCGTTCCCGACCGCGATCTCCTCCGGCGAGACACCCAGCCTGGCGGCGAGCGCGCCGCGCAGCGCGAACGCGGAGCCGTCGGGATAGAGGTGCACCTTCGCGCACGCCTCGCGCGCCGCGGCCAGCGCCCGTGGCGACGGGCCCAGCGCGTTCTCGTTCGAGGCGAGCTTGGCGACGTTCGAGACGCCGTACTCGCGCTCGACCTCCTCGATGGGCTTGCCGGGGATGTAGGGCTGGAGCGCTGCGACGTACGGCGGAACGAGGGCCATGCCGATCTTTATACCCTACGTCCGCTCTCAGGCCTCGCTCGTGAAGACGCCCATCGCGCGGAACTTGCGGTAGCGATCCTTCACCAGGTCCTCGGGCGAGAGCTTCTTCAGCTCGGCGAGGTGCCGGCGCAGCGCGTCCTGCACGTGGGCCTCGGTCTCGGCGGGATCGCGGTGCGCGCCGCCGGGCGCCTCCTTGATGATCTCGTCGATGATCCCGAACTCCTTCAGGTCGCGCGCCGTGAGCTTGAGGGCCTCGGCGCTCTTCTGCGCCTTCGTGGCGTCGCGATAGAGGATCGAGCTGCAGCTCTCGGGCGAGATGACGTTGTACCAGGCGTACTGGAGCATCAGGATCCGGTTCGTCACGCCGATCCCGATGGCGCCGCCCGACGCGCCCTCGCCGATGATCACCGAGATCGTCGGCACGGAGAGGCTCGACATGACCTCCAGGTTGACCGCGATCGCCTCGGCCTGGCCGCGCTCCTCCGCCCCGATGCCGGGGTAGGCGCCGGGCGTGTCGATGAAGCACAGGACCGGGCGGCGGAAGCGCTCCGCGAGATCGAACAGCCGCCGCGCCTTCCGGTAACCCTCCGGCCGGACCATTCCGAAGTTCCGGTGCAGGTTCTCCTTCGTGTTGCGCCCCTTCTGCTGCCCGAGCACGACGACCGGCTCCCCGTCGAACTTGGCGAAGCCGCCCACGATGGCGTGGTCGGCCGCGAAGCGCCGATCGCCCTCCACCTCGAAGAAGTCGGTGAAGAGCGCGCCGAGGTAGTCGAGGAAGTAGGGCCGGTTCGGGTGCCGGGCGAGCTGGACGATCTGCCAGCGGGTGAGGTCGCTGAAGATCTCTGCCTGGAGCTTCTTCGCCTTCTTCTCGAGCTTGACGATCTCTTCGGTGAAGTCGACGGCGGCGCCGCCGGAGAGCTGCTTCAGCTCGGCGATCTTGGACTCGAGCGCGATGAGCGGGCGCTCGAAATCGATGACGTAGGCGGGTCGGGCCATGGATGCGGCCGCTTATAGCACGCTCACCCACAGGTGGCATGCGCCCGGGCGTTTCACGTTCGGCGCGGTGCGTCAGCGCCTCGCCGCGGCGAGCCAGGCGGCGAGGTCCGCGGCGAGCGCGGCGGCATCCACCTCGGGTGAGAGCCACTCCACGTCCGGCTCGCGCCTCAGCCAGATCACCTGCCGCCGCGCGTACCGGCGATGCGCCACCCGAACGCGGTGCACGGCCTCGGCGCGGTCGAGGCGCCCCGCCAGCACCTCGGCCGCCTCGGCGTAACCGATGGGGAGCTTGTGCGGCAGCCGTCCGCCGCAGCGCGCCAGGAGGGCCGACGTCTCGTCGAGCAGCCCACGCTCGAAGAGGAGCGGGACGCGCGCGTCGATGCGGGCGTGGAGGTCGGCCCGGGGCGGATCGAGCGCCAGCAGCCGGAACCGGTACCGCGCGGGTGCGAAGCCGTGCGCGGCGAAGACCTCGGACTGCGTCCGACCGCCCGCCGCGATCTCGAGCGCGCGCACGATGCGGACGAGATCGTTCGGCCCGATCCGGGCGGCGGCCGCGGGGTCGACCTCGGCCAGGCGGCGGTGGAGCGCCGGCCGCCCGTCGCGCGCCGCCTCCTCCTCGAGCCGCGCCCGCAGCACCGGGTCGCGACCCGGCGCATCGGCGACGCCGTGGAGCAGCGCGCGGAGGTACAGCCCCGTCCCGCCCGCGACGACGGGGAGCCGACCCCGCGCGGCGATGCCGCCGATGGCCGCGTCCGCGAGCGCCGCCCAGCGCGCGGCGTCCATCCCCTCCCCCGGGTCCGCGACGTCGAGCAGGTGGTGCGGGACGGCGGCGCGCTCGGCCGCGGTGGGCTTCGCCGTGCCCGCGTCGAGCCCGCGGTACACCTGCTGCGAGTCGGCGCTGACGACCTCCCCGCCGAGCCGACGCGCCAACTCGATCGCGAGCGAGGTCTTGCCGCTCGCGGTGGGCCCGGCGATGCAGAGGATGGAGATCACGGCGCGGAGCCTGGCGGGGGACGAGTCCCCGCCCTACCGACCGGGTGCGGGATCACCGCGAGGCGAGCCGGCTCACCAGCTCCGAGAGCGCGACCGGCGTCTCCTCGCGCGTGTCGAGGTCCTTGAGCTTCGCCTGCCCGCTCTGCAGCTCGTTCCCGCCCAGCACGAGGGCGTAGCGCGCCCGCACCCGCTCCGCCTGCTTGAACTGGCGCGACAGCTTCCCGGCGCGCGCGTCGAGGTCGCAGGGCACGCCCGCCTTCCGCAGCCGGGCCGCCCACACCACCGCCTCCCGCGCGCCGGCGTCGTCGGCCGCCACGAAGAACACCTGCGGGCGCGTCTCGGGGATGGGGCGCTCGAGCGCCTCGAGGATGAGCGCCAGCCGCTCCTGGCCCAGGGCGTAGCCGATGCCGGGCGTGGGCTGTCCACCGAGCGTCTCGACGAGACCGTCGTATCGCCCACCCCCGGCCACCGCCGACTGAGCGCCGAGCGCGTCGCTCGTGAACTCGAACGCGGTGCGGACATAGTAGTCGAGGCCGCGCACGAGCCGCGGGTCGATCCGGTACTCGACCCCGAGCGCGTCCAGCCCGCTCCGCACCACCGCGAAGTGAGCGCTGCACTCCTCGCAGAGACGATCGATGAGCCGCGGCGCGTCCGCCAGCACCGGCTGGCAGCTCTCCACCTTGCAGTCCAGGACGCGCAGCGGGTTGCGCTCGATGCGCTCGTGGCAGTCGGCGCAGAGGCGGCCCTTGCGCTCGGTGAGCCAGGCCTTGAGGTCCTTCAGGTAGGAAGGGCGGCAGTGGCCGTCGCCGACCGAGTTGAGCTTGAGCTGGGCCTTCACGCCGAGCCGCCCGAGGTAATCGTCGAGCATCGCGATCTGCTCGACGTCGATGCCGGGCTCGGCCACGCCGAAGCACTCGCAGCCGATCTGGTGGAACTGGCGGTAGCGACCCTTCTGCGGCCGCTCGCGGCGGAACATGGGGCCGATGTAGAACCACTTCTGCAGCCCCTCGACGTGACAGCCATGCTCGATGTAGGCGCGCACCGTGCCCGCGGTGCCCTCGGGACGCAGCGCGAGCAGCTCCTCGCCCTTGTCCTCGAAGACGTACATCTCCTTCTTCACGATGTCGGTCGCCTCGCCCACCCCGCGGGCGAAGAGGGCGGCCGACTCGACCGCCGGCGTGCGCACCTCGCGGTAGCCGTACAGCGCGAACACCTCGCGCGCGACGCGCTCCATCTCCTGCCAGAGGCCCACCACGGCCGGCAGGATGTCGTTCATGCCCTTCACGCCCGAGATCTTCATGGTCCGCGGGATCTAGAGGAAAGCCCCGGGCCGGTCAAACGATGGCGAGGTTCAGGGTTGTTCAAAATGCCCGGGACCGAGCCAGGCCAGCGAGACGCAACACCCACGCCGCGCATGATCGAAGCGCGGCGCGGGTGCCCGGCGAGGCGCGACGACCGAGCATAGCCGGAGGCTCTGTGAGGGAGGAGCAACGAAGCGATGCGCCGCGGATCGCTGGCCGCGGCGACGGGACGGGCGTTTTGGACAACCCTCTCAAGGCGGTGACCGGCGGGGCTTCCAGAGCGTGAACGGGCCGGCTCCCACCACCGGCTCGGCGTGACGCGTGAGCTCGGCCCCGCCGCGGCCACGCGGTGAGCCGCTGACGAGGAACGCGTCGTAGGCGCCGCCCATGGTCGCCCAATCGAGCTGGTCGGGGCGCCACTCGTACGGATGCGGCGCCTGCATCCCGGGCCGGTACCGGACCGGGATGGAGGGGAGGCCGGCGAAGCTGAACCCGGCGTCGCCCCCGGCGAGCACCTGCTCGTAGCACGCGAAGTGGAGGAACGGCCACAGCCGCACCGGCCCTCCCACGCCGAGGTCGAAGGGCAGCCCGAGCACGCGGCCGCCCGGCGGAAGCGCCCGAGCGATGACCGCGAACTCCCCGACCTGGCGCTGGAACGCGCGCACCTCGCGCACGACGTTGGCGCAAACCGCGAGCGTCACCGCCGCCGCGGCGGCGATCAGCGCGCGGCGCACCCCCGTGGCGGGTGCCGCCAGCAGCAGGGGCAGCGCGAGCGCCGCGAACACGAGGTGACGCGCGTTGAGGTACCACATCCCCGCGATCTCCATCGGGAGGAACAGGTAGCTCGCGGCGAGCGCGAGGACGAGGAGATCGCAGCGGTGCGCGAGCACCCACGCTCGCACCGGCCCCGCGTCGCCGTCTCGCCGCGGCACCGCGGCCGGTCCGTACGAGCTGGCGATGGCCACCGCCGCGAGGAGCCCCGCCACCGCGCCGAGGGCGAGGTCCGACCCGTCGCCGAAAGCCCCGAACAGCCGCTCCGGGATGGTGCGCAGGACCACCGGGAACGGCTCGAACACCGCCCCGAGCGCGCCGGGCCGGCCGTAGGTCGTGTAGTGGACCGTGTGCAGCGGCTGCATCGCCTGCTCCGGCGCGACGAAGTTGCGCCACGCCCACACCGCGAACAGCGCGAGCGACGGCAGGAACGGCGCGCACCGGACGACCACGAAGCGGAGCCCGCGCCCGTGGACGGCGAGGAGGACGAGCACGCACGCGCCGAGGAGGAGGTAGGTCTGGGCGTGCCCGAGGAAGACGAGCGCCGACGCCACCGCGAGCGGGATCTCGTGCCGCGCGCGCGTCCGATCGTCGGCGAGGTGGCGCTCGGCGAGCCCGAGCGCGACCAGGAACAGCGGGATCGAGACGAGGAAGGTGGCGAAGCCGAAGAAGAGGTGGGTGCCGAACACGAGCGGCAGCGTCAGCACGGCCCATCGGCGGTCCCGCCCGAAGCTGGCGAGGAGGTAGGCGCTCGCGAGCGGGATCCCGATCGCGTACAGCGAGAGGACGACGCGGTTGGCGAGCTCGACCGGGAGCGCGCGCGTGAGCAACCACATCGTCCCGTAGTAGGCCCAGTAGGGGGTGATGCCGACGTCGACCTGGTAGTAGCGGCTGAGCGAGCTCGAAGCGTCGCCGGCGCGCGCGATCACCGCCGCCAGCCCGAGGTGCTGCGGCAGGTCGAGCAGCGGCAGGAACCGCCCCGCCCAGAACGGCAGCGCGGCCGCGGCGATCAGGAGGGCGGCGCCGGCTCGCTCGAGGCGGCTCATGGCGACGGCGGCTTCTCTCCGATGGCCTCGCCCATCCTCACCCGCGCCCCCTCGACGAGGTCCGGGCGGAGCAGGGCCCGGCCCGGCTCGAGGAGCAGGATCACGGTCGAGCCCATCTCGAACGCGCCCAGCTCCTGGCCCTTCTCCACCGGGATGGGAGACGGGTAGTCCCGCGCGACGGGGTGGGCCCGCGGCAGGTTCGAGACCGGGATGGTGGGATCGTAGAAGGCGCGGATCCGGCCCACGATGGTGGCGCCGACGGCCACCACGGCGCAGGCTCCGAGCGGCGTCTGGATCGCCGTGACGAGGCGCTCGTTGACGGTGAACAGACCGGGCACGCCCCGCACCGAGGCCGGGTGCACCGGCCAGAGGTGGCCTGGCACGTAGCGATACCCCGTGATCGCGCCGCCGAGCGGGAAGTGGATGCGGTGGTAGTCGCGCGGCGAGAGGTAGATCGTCGCGAACGGCCCGCCGCGGAAACGAGCCGCGAGCTTCGGGTCGGCGAGCAGCGCCTCGAGCGTGTAGTCGAGGCCCTTCGCCTGCAAGAGCCGGCCGCCCTCGGCGAGGCCCGCCTGCGAGACCGTCCCGTCCACCGGGGAGACGAGCACGTCGTCGCCGCCGGCGATGGGGCGCGACCCAGGTCGGAGCGGCCGCGCGAAGAACTCTCCGAAGGTGCGGAAGGTCTCGAGCTCGCTGCACTCCGCGAGGTCGATCCCGTACCGCGCCGCGAACCCCCGCATGGCGGCGAGCCGCACCGGGCGCGGCGCGTGTGCGCGCGTGAGGCCGCCCACGAGCCGCGACAGCGCGTTCTTGGGGACCACCCGCATCGCGGCGAGGAAGGCACGGTCCATCATGGCGGCGCAATTTATACGCGATCATCGGCCCGCGGGAGCTCGCCGCAACCGAGCCCGGTTCGGGCGCGGGTTCGGGCTCGGGCTCGTTCACGGGATCCACCGGGCGGCTTGACGCCGCGGGGAGGCCCCGGCAGGGAAGGGCCATGCGCGTCGGCCTCGTCTCGGACACGCACGGGTTCCACGATCCGCGCCTCGACCAGCTCTTCGCCGGCTGCGACCTCATCCTGCACGCCGGCGACATCGTGAGGCCCGAGGTGCTGGAGGCGCTGCGGCGCCTCGCGCCGGTGACGGCCGTGCGCGGCAACAACGACGTCGGGCCGGCCTTCGAGCACCTGCCGGAGCTCGTCGAGGTGGAGCTGGGCGAGCTGCGGGCGGTGCTCGTCCACCAGATCGGCGGGCGCGCCCGCCTGCTCGCGCCGGTGCGGCGCGCGCTCGTGGCGAGCGGGGCTCGGCTCCTGATCTACGGCCACTCGCACCAGCCCTCGGCGGTGGTCGAGCAAGGGACGGCGTTCGTGAACCCCGGCTCGGCCGGGCCGCGCCGGTTCAGCCTGCCGCGCGCGGCGGGCCTGCTCGACATCGCCCGGACGCGCGCCGAGGTGCGGCTCTTCGACCTCGGCCTTCCCCGCCTGCCCCTCCTCCAAGCGCCCCTCGCGTTCGACGTGGCGGCGGCTCCGGCGCGCGCTACGTGATCGGCGGAGGTGAGCCCATGCCGATCGCCCGCATCTCGGTGGCCGAGCTGGCCACCCGCCTCGCGCGCGGCGAGCGCGCCACGTTCGTCGACGCGCGCAGCGCGAGCGCCTATCCGTCCGCCACCGAGCAACTCCCCGGCTCGGTGCGCATCTCGCCCGACGCGGACGCGGCGAAGCTCGCCGCGCCGCTGCCCCGCGACGGCCTGACGGTCGCGTACTGCACCTGTCCCGCCGAGCACTCGAGCGTCCGGGTGGCGCTCCAGCTCAGGCGTGAAGGGTTCGGCGACGCTTACGCGCTCGCGGGAGGATTCGACGCCTGGCGGAACGCCGGGCTGCCACTCGATCCCGTACGCTCGACGGCCGAGGCACGGAAGGCGGGGATCCAGCACCAGCCGATGTGAGGGGCCTCTCGCCGGTAGGCGCGTTGTGGCGCCGCCCTCCGCCTTGTTAGAGTCCGTTCCGACGCGATGTGCCGCCTTTTCGCCCAGCACGCCGATCCCCATCACCTCCCGCATGAACCGCTCTGCGTCGCGCACAACGCGCTGCGAACGCAATCGCACCGACACCCGCACGGCTGGGGCATCGGCTGGTACGACGCGACCGGAGTGCAGCTCCGGCGCGGGGTGATGCCGGCTCACGCCGACGACGCCTTCGTCGCCGCGGCTCGCGAGGCTCGCTCGGAGATCGTCCTGGCGCACGTGCGCGACGCGAGCGTAGGCGAGGTGGTCGAGGAGAACACGCACCCCTTTCGGCATGGCCGCTGGCTCTTCGCCCACAACGGGACGGTGTGCCGCTTCCGGCGTGTCGCGCAGGTGCGGCGCGCCCTCGAGGCCGAGATCGACCCTCGGTACCGCGCCCTGCTCGCGGGCGACACCGACAGCGAGCGGTGCTTCTTCATCTTCCTCACCCGCCTCGAGGCCCGCCTCCGCGGCGGCGAGACGCCGGACCTGGAGGACGTGCGCGGCGCGCTGCGCGAGACGGTCACGACGGTGGCGCGCCTCGCCGATCGGCGGCCGGCGAAGCCCTCGTCGCTCAACCTGCTCGTCACGGACGGCGAGGTGCTGGCGGTCTGCCGCCGCGGGCGCACGCTGCACGTCGCCCCGCACATCGCGACGAGCGGCATCTTCGCGATCGCGAGCGAGCCCATCGGCCTCGGGCCCTGGCGTGAGGTGCCCGAGGGCGGCTTCGTCGGGATCGACCCCGACCACCGCATCCTCGAGGCCTGACGCGCGTAGGGGCGCTGATCGTAGGCACCCGTTCGTGCTGAGCGTAGGCTGGCGCAGCCGGCCGTAGTCGAAGCACGAACGGAGGCTTCACCGCGCGATCTGGCGCGCCAGCTCGGCGTGTCTCGCGCCGGTGCCGACCAGCGTGAGGTGGCGCGTCGAGTCGGCGCGCTCGTCGTGCTCGAGCCGAACGTCGAGCCGCTCCGGCGGGAGCGCGCCGGGGGCGCGATCGGCCCACTCCACCACCAGCACCCCCTCCCCGCCCACCAGCTCTTCGAAGCCGATCGCGCGGAGCTCGTCCTCGTCCGCCACGCGGTAAAGGTCGGCGTGGTGGACCGGCAGCCGACCGCGGTAGGTCGCCACGATCGCGAAGCTCGGGCTCGACACCTCGGACTCCGGCACCCCCGCCCCGCGGCAGATGCCACGGACGAGCTGCGTCTTCCCGGCGCCCAGCTCTCCGACCAGCGCCACGACGTCTCCCGGCTGGAGCGCCGCGCCGAGCAGCACGCCCAGCTCGAAGGTGGCGCGCGCCGAGCGCGTGGTGCGGCGCGCCTCGTGCCGCGGGGCCGCCTGCATCACCTCTCCCACCTCGCCCACACCGCGCCGAGCGCGTCGGCCACGTCGGAGGCGAGCAGCCCGCGCTGTCCGAGCCGTGCGGCGCACAGATCCCCCGCCAGCGCGTGAGCGAACGCCGCGGCTCGAGCGGCGTCGAACGGCGGCAGGTGCGAGCCGAGGAGCGCGCCGGTGAGGCCCGCCAGCACGTCGCCCGTTCCGCCGGTGGCGAGCCCGGGGTTGCCGGCCGGCACGATCGCAGGAGGACCGGACGGTGCCGCGACCACGGTGCGCGCGCCCTTCAGCACCACCACGCAGCCCCACGCTCGCGCATGCTCGGCGGCGACCGCGACGCGATCCCTCTGCACCTCGGCGATGGTCGTCCTGCACAGGCGGGCCATCTCGCCGGGGTGCGGCGTGATCACCACCGGCGCGGGGAGGCCGGCCAGGTGCCCGCCGTGCTCGGCGAGCGCGTTGAGAGCGTCGGCGTCGACCACGGCCGGCACGCGCGCTCGCTCGAGGAAGGCGCGCAGCGCGGACGCGGTCTCCGGGCCGCGCGGGATGCCGGGCCCGACCACCACCGCGTCCATGCCGTGCGCCGCCGCGACGAGCGCCTCCACGTCGCCCACTCCGAGCGGGCCCGCCCCGGGCAGGTCGACGCTCATCGCCTCGGGGCGACCCGACAGCGCAAACGGCATCACCTCCGCGCGCGCCGCGAGCGTGACGAGCCCCGCCCCACCGCGCAGCGCCCCGGTGAGCGCGAGGTGCGCGGCGCCCGTCTTCCCGGCCGAGCCGGCGACGACGAGCACGCGCCCCGCGTCTCCCTTGTGCGCCTCCGGCGGGCGTGACGGGACGAGCGCGCGCGCCTCGTCCTCGGCCAGCAGCTCGCACGACGTGGGTACCGCCGCGGCGGCTCCGGGAGGGATTCCGATGTCGGCGACCTCGACCGGGCCCGCCAGCTCCGCGCCCGGATGGAGGATCAGGCCGCGCTTCATGAAGGCGAAGGTGATCGTCCGGTCCGCCTGCACGCACGGCCCGAGGGGCTGGCCGGAATCGGCCGAGAGCCCGGAGGGGAGATCGATCGCCAGCACCTTCGCACCCGCCGCGCGCAGCTCCGCCATGCGCGCGATGGCCGCGGCGTGCACCCCGCTCGCCGCGCGGCCGAGCCCGGTGCCGAGGAGCGCGTCGAGGACGACGTCGCCGGGCCCGGCGCGCAGGTCATGGAGCTCGGCGGCCCCGCCCACCGCCACGCCAGCGCGCATGGCCGCCTCGAGCGCCGCGCGCGCGTCGCCTCGTAGCCCCTCCGGCGGGGCGATCGCGACGGCGCGGACGAACATCCCCGCGTCGACGAGGCGCCTCGCCGCGACGTAGCCGTCGCCGCCGTTGTTGCCGCCGCCGCAGAGCGCCAGCACCCGCCCGCCCGGACCGCGCAGCGCGAGCGCGGCGCGCGCCACCGCCTCGCCGGCCCGTTCCATGAGGGCGAGCCCGGGCACCCCACCATCGATGGCGGCGCGATCGATGGCGCGCATCTCGGCCGCCGTGACGAGCCTCATGGCCGATGCTCCGTCGCCTCGAGCACGACCGCCGCGACCGCCACCCCGGCGTCGTGACTGAGGGTGAGGTGGACGCGCGCCACCCCGAGCTCCGCCGCGCGCCGCTCCGCCGCGCCGTGCAGCGCGAGCGTGGGCGCGCCGCGGTCCCGAACCACCTCCACGTGGTGGAAGCCGATGCCGTCCGGCACCCCGAGCGCCTTCGAGGCGGCCTCCTTCGCCGCGAACCGCGCCGCGTAGCGCTGGGCGCGATCCTGGAAGCGGTCGCAGAAGGTGCGCTCTCGGTCGGTGAAGCAGCGCGCCAGGAAGCGGTCGCCCGTCGCCGACGCGAGCAGGCGCCCGATCCTCGCGATCTCGACCACGTCGAGGCCGAAGCCGACGATCACCGCCCCTCCTTCACCGGGGGACCACCCACCGCCGCGGTACCGCGTCGGCGGGTACCGCCCGCCCTACGTCTCGGCGGGAGACAAGCCCCGCCTTACACCAGCGCGGAACGAGCTACCGCGCCCGCGCCAGCAGCTCCCGCATCTCCCGCACCGCCCGCTCCATCCCGACCATGATCGCGTGGCCGACGATCGCGTGGCCGATGTTGAGCTCCTCGATCTCCGGCACCGCCGCGACCGGCAGGACGTTCTGATAGTTGAGCCCGTGGCCGGCTGCCACCTCCAGCCCGAGCTTGGCGGCCGCCTTGGCGGTGTCCACCACCCGCGCCAGCTCGCGCCGGCGATCCTGCGCCAGGCGCGCGTCGGCATAGCGGCCGGTGTGGATCTCGACCACGTCCGCCTCCACGCGGTGCGCGGCGCGGATCTGGTCCATGTCGGGGTCGACGAAGATCGAGACCTTGATCTCCGCGTCCTTCAGCGTCTTCACCACCTTCCGCAGGGCGTCGCGGTTCGCCGCGACGTCGAGGCCGCCCTCGGTGGTGAGCTCCTCGCGGCGCTCCGGCACGAGCGTGCAGGTGTCGGGCTTGGTCTCGAAGGCGATCTTGACCATCTCCTGGGTGGCCGCCATCTCGAGGTTGAGCCGCGTCTGGACGGTCTTGCGCAGCACGGCCAGGTCACGCTCCTGGATGTGCCGGCGATCCTCCCGCAGGTGGATCGTGATCTGGTCGGCGCCGGCCAGCTCGGCCAGCATCGCGGCCAGGACCGGATCGGGATAGGTGGTGCGGCGCGACTGACGCAGGGTCGCGACGTGATCGACGTTGACGCCGAGACGGGGTGCCATGGGCGCGCAATGTAGCAGCCCGGTGCCCCGCTGCCGAGTCCGCGTGGGCGCTGGTGGCGCGCGTCAGAAGAAGTGAGTCTACCAGCGCGCGCCACGCGGGTGGGGGTTCGGGGGAGCGGGGCACCCATCGGCGCGCTACGATCGATCGCGCGCCGATGGGTCGACTCCGCCTCCCCCGGTAGGGCCCGCGGGGAGGGCCCGTGCCTTGCGGCTTTCGTGCAAGGCACGGAGCCTTCCCCGCGAAGTGCCGCGGAGCAGACCTCAGTGAATTGACTCATCACGTCTGCGGAGCGGCACTACGCGAGGGCGCGCTTGAGCGCCGCCGCGATCCCCTCGGCGTGGGCGGCGATCTCCTTCGCGTCGGGGCCCTCCACCAGGACGCGCGCCTTGTTCTCCGTCCCCGAGTACCGCACCAGGACGCGGCCGTCGCCGTCGAGCGCCTTCTCCACCGCGGCCACCGCCTTCTGGACCTCGGCGAGCTGCTCGAGCGGCCGCTTCTCGCGCACGGCCACGTTGAGCTGCACCTGCGGCACCGGCTCGAAGCAGCGGGCGAGCTCCGACAGCGGCCGGCTCTCGCGCAGCATCACCGCGAGCAGGTTGAGCGCCGCGCACACGCCGTCGCCGGTCGTGACGTGGTCGAGGAAGAGGAGGTGCCCGGACTGCTCGCCGCCGAAGTTGTAGCCCGAGCGGCGCATCTCCTCGACCACATACCGGTCTCCGACCTGGGTGCGCACGACCCGACCGCCCACCTCGCGGAGCGAGCGCTCCAGGCCGACGTTGCTCATGACCGTCGCCACGACCGTCTTCTTCGCCAGCGTGCGGGCCCGGACCATGTCGCGCCCGACGATGGCCATGATGGCGTCGCCGTCCACGATCCGGCCCTTCTCGTCGGCGACGATGACGCGGTCGGCGTCGCCGTCGAGGGCGATGCCGAGCTGCGCCCCGTGCTTCTCGACCGCCTTCGCCATCGCCTCCGGGTGCACCGCCCCGCAGGCGTCGTTGATGTTCTTGCCGTCGGGCTTCACGCCGAGGCGAACCACCTTCGCCCCCAGCTCCTCGAACACCGCCGGCGCGACCTTGTAGGCGGCGCCGTGGCCGCAGTCGACCACGATGGTGAGGCCGTCGAGCGTCAGCTCGCGCGGGAAGATCGACTTCAGGAACACGATGTACCGACCGCCCGCGTCGTCGATGCGCTTCGCCTTGCCGATGCGGTTGGCGGTGGGCCGGAGGGCGTGGAAGTCGTCGCTGCCATTGCCATCGCCGGGCGTGCCGAGCACGAGCCGCTCGATGCGCAGCTCCATCTCGTCCGGCAGCTTGTAGCCGTCGCGCGAGAAGAACTTGATGCCGTTGTCCTGGTAGGGGTTGTGGCTCGCGCTGATGACCACGCCGGCGTCGGCCCGCATGGACTCGGTGATGAACGCGATGCCCGGCGTGGGGAGCGGGCCGCACAGCATGACGTCGACGCCCATGCTGCAGATCCCCGACGCGATGGCCTGCTCGAGCAGGTACCCCGAGAGCCGCGTGTCCTTGCCGATGACGATCCGGTGCTTGTGCGGCCCGCTCCGGACCAGGTACGCGAGCGCGCGGCCGAGCTGGAGCGCCATCTCGGCGGTCATCGGGTACACGTTCGCGACGCCGCGGACGCCGTCGGTCCCGAAGAGCCGCCGCGCCCTGGCGTCGGGGGCGGCCTCGGAGCGGCCGCTGGAGGAGGATCGTGGGAGCGCTTTGTCGTTCATGGTGGAGCTCGGGGAGAGCAGGGGCGCGGCTGGCTGGCTACGGGCGATCCCGCTCCAGCTGCACCGTCCCCTGCGACGGATAGAGCGACTCGACCCGTACGCCGGCGGGAAGCCGCAGCGACTCGGGCCGGACGAACCACGACGCGACGCCGGGGCCCGTGCGGGAGAGGTCGATGGTGACGGGGCCGACGTCGCTCGAGTCGAGTGAGCGGAGCCGTGCCCAGGGGCCGGAGAGCGAGACGCGCAGGTTCTGCGGCAGCGGCGCAGCCGGCTCCAGTCCGGCGGGCAGCTTCGCCTCGATGGGCACGACGACCGCGATGGAGGCGTGCCGCTCGCCGTGCACGACGAACAGCAGCACCGCCGCCATCGCCAGCGAGAGGAGCCGCAGACCGAGATCAGACTGCCGCACGGCGATCCTCCGGGGGCTCTCGCGGCGGACGGGCGATCCGCGCCAGGAGGCCTGCCAGCCCGCGCGGCTCGGGCTCGATCAGCACCTGCGCCAGGAGCCGCCGCAGCGCACCCTCGTCCAGGCCCCGGTGGAGCGCTCCCTCCACGGCGAGCGAGATCTCGCCCCGCTCCTCCGAGACGACCACCACCGCGGCGTCCACCTCTTCCGCCAGGCCCACCGCGGCGCGGTGCCGCGTCCCGACGTCGCGCAGCTTGGGCGAGACGGTGAGCGGCAGGAGGCAGCGCGCCGCGGCGACGCGTCCTCGCTGCAGCACGACGGCGCCGTCGTGGAGGGCGCCGCCCGGGTGGAACAGCGCGAGGAGCAGCTCCGCGGACGGAGCGGCGTCGATCCGCACCCCGGTCTCGACGATCTCGGAGAGGTCGCCGATGCGCTCGATCGCGATGAGCGCGCCGCGGCGGCCCCTCGACAGCTCGACCGCCGCGCGCGCCACGGCGTCGACGACCCCGACCTGCACGTGCCGCTCGTCCGAGCTCAGCCCGACGAGGAAGCTGCCGCGCCCGAGGTGGGCGAGGCCGCGCCGGATGTCGGCCTGGAAGAGCACGATCACGCCGAAGATGAACGAATAGCTGAGAAAGTGGCCGAGCAACCAGTTGAGCGCGAAGAGGTTCGCCCACTGCGAGGCGAGGTAGCCGATCCCGAGCAGGAAGAGGCCGACCAGGACGTTGATGGCGCGCGTGCCCCGGATGAGGAGGAGCACGCGGTAGACCAGGTACCCCACTACCGCGAGGTCGGCGAACGCGAGCGCCATGTCGCGCCAGGTGGACGCCGGGCCGAGCAGGTAGCGCACGAGCGCCGGCACCGCCATCGCGAGGATCGTCATCTCAGAGAGTCCCTGGGTGCTCGGCCGCCCGCACGCACCTCAGTCTAGCCTGACTCGCCCGGACTGGAAGCGGCCCGGATCGCCGCCGCGACCCGAGCCGCCTGCCGGGCGGGGGCGACGTCGTGGACGCGCACGAACTCGACCCCGGCCAGCACGCAGGCGGCCAGGGCCGCCAGGGTCCCCGGCAGCCGGTCCTCGACGGCGGCGCCGGCCGCCTGCCCGATGAAGCTCTTGCGGGAGGGTCCGACGAGGAGCGGGCGCCCGAGCCGTCGCAGGCGCGGCAGCGTGGCGAGCAAGCGCAGGCTGTGCTCCGCCGTCTTGGCGAAGCCGAGCCCGGGGTCGAGCACCACGCGGTGCTCCGGGACCCCGAGCTTCACCGCGCGCGCGAGCGCTTCTCCGAGCTCGCGCTCCACCTCGGCGCACACGTCCCGGTAGATCGCGTGGGCAGCCATGTCCGCCGGCGTGCCGCGCATGTGCATGAGGACGATCGGGGCCCCGCTCGAGGCCACCACCTCGGCCATGGCGGGGTCGGACAGCGCCGAGACGTCGTTCACGAGGTCCGCGCCCGCGGCGAGGGCGACCCGCGCCACCTCCGCCTTGCGGGTGTCGACCGAGATGGGCGCCGCGCAACCTGCGGCGCGGATCCGCTCGATGACCGGGACCACGCGACGGATCTCCTCCGCGACCGGGACGTCCTGCGCGCCGGGGCGGGTGGACTCGCCCCCGACGTCGAGCAGATCCGCGCCCTCCCCGACGAGCCGCAGCGCGTGCGCGCGCGCCGCCTCCGGATCGAGGTAGCGACCGCCGTCCGAGAAGGAGTCGGGCGTGGCGTTCACCACGCCCATGAGGAAGGGGCCCGGTCCGTCGAAGACGCGGGCCCCGATGCGGATGGGGTCCATACTCTCGCCCGTCGAATACGCCTGCGGCGCCCTTCGACTTCGCCTCGCCTCGCCTCCGGAGAGGCTACGCTCGGGGCGAACGGTTGCTCTCCCGTTCGCGCCACGGCGGGCCGTAGGGCGGGGGCTCTCCCCCGCCGCGGTTCACTCCGGCTACGCCTTTCCCGGCTCCGCCTTCGGCACGGGGATCGTGTCGAGCAGGCCGGCCTTGCGCACCGGCTTCTCGGTCTTCTCGGCCACCGCTGGCGCCGGCGGCGGCTTGACCGGGGGCGGCCGGCTGATGGTCCCGCCCGCCATGAGGAGATCGATGTCCGAGGCGTCGATGGTCTCGTGCTCGAGCAGCGCGCCGGCGATCTTGTCGAGCGTCGCCTGGCTGTCGAGGAGCACCTTCTTCGCCCGCTCGTACTGCTCGGTCACGATGCGGCGGACCTCGGTGTCGATCTCGCGCGCGGTCTGCTCGGAGTAGCTCTGGACCTGGCTCATCTCGCGCCCGAGGAAGACCTCGCCTTCCTTCTTGCCGAGCGCGAGCGGGCCCATCTTGTCGCTCATGCCCCACTCGCACACCATGCTGCGGGCGAGGTTCGTCGCCACCTCGATGTCGTTGCCGGCGCCGGTGGTCTTCTGGCCGAAGGTGATCTCCTCGGCGATGCGACCGCCCATCAGGATCGCGATCTGGTTCAGCGCGAACTCCTGGTTGATGTTGAGGCGGTCCTCCTGCGGCAGCTGCTGGGTGAGCCCGAGGGCGCGGCCGCGCGGGATGATGGTGACCTTGTGCACCGGATCGGTGCCGGGGAGGATCTTGGCGACCAGCGCGTGCCCCGCCTCGTGGATGGCGGTGGTGCGCTTCTCCTTCTCGCTGATGATCATGGACCGGCGCTCGGTCCCCATGAGCACCTTGTCCTTCGCGAACTCGAAGTCGGCCAGGTCCACCCGCTCCTTGTTGCGCCGAGCCGCGTAGAGCGCCGCCTCGTTGACCAGGTTCTCGATGTCGGCGCCGGAGAAGCCGGGCGTGCCGCGCGCGATCTGCGTGAGGTCGACGGCGGTGTCGAGCGGGCACTTCTTGGTGTGGACCTTGAGGATGCCGAGCCGGCCGTTGAGGTCGGGGCGCGGCACCGTGATGCGGCGGTCGAAGCGCCCCGGCCGGAGCAGCGCCGGGTCGAGCACGTCGGGCCGGTTCGTCGCGGCGATGAGGATGACGCCCTCGTTCGACTCGAAGCCGTCCATCTCGACGAGCAGCTGGTTCAGGGTCTGCTCGCGCTCGTCGTGACCGCCGCCCAGGCCTGCGCCGCGGTGGCGGCCCACCGCGTCGATCTCGTCGATGAAGATGATGCAGGGGGCGTTCTTCTTGCCCTGCTCGAAGAGATCGCGGACGCGGCTGGCGCCGACGCCGACGAACATCTCGACGAAGTCGGACCCGGAGATGGAGAAGAACGGGACGCCCGCCTCCCCGGCCACCGCGCGCGCGAGGAGCGTCTTGCCCGTGCCGGGAGGGCCCATGAGCAGCACGCCCTTCGGGATGCGGCCGCCGAGGCGCGTGAACTTCTTCGGGTCCTTGAGGAAGGAGATGATCTCCTCGAGCTCGTCCTTCGACTCGTCGATGCCGGCGACGTCGGCGAAGGTGACCTTGTTGTGGTGCTCGGTCATGAGCTTCGCCTTCGACTTACCGAAGCTCATCGCCTTGCCGCCGCCCGACTGCAGCTGACGCATGAAGAAGAAGAAGAGGAGGAAGAGGAAGACGAGCGGGAGGTACTGCACCAGCACCGTCACCCAGAACGAGTTCCCCTCGGGCTTGTCGTAGACCACCTTCACGCCCTGCCCCTGCAGCTTCGTGAAGATGCTGGCCATCGGGTCGATGGGGCCGACGGTGTGGAACTCGCTGCCGTCCTTCAAGACGCCGACGTAGTTGACGTTGTCCTTCACCTGGACGTCGCGGACCTCGCCCTTCTCGACCTTCGCGATGAAGTCGGAGAAGGCGAGTTCCTTCTGCTTCCGGTCGTGCTGGGCGAAGAACTGATAGAACGCCACGAACATCAGGATCAGGACGACCCACAGCAGGACGGTCTTGTAAGACTGGCGCAAGGCTCTGTTCCCCTTCCGAGAAGACGCTGGTCCGCAAAACCGTCGACGCCACCGGTCTCTTCCGGACCCGACGGCGGGCTCGCGTCGCCCCGCCTCGATGCTTATAGCAGGCGCGCCGAGCGCTCGCAGGGGTCACGTACGTCCCTTCGCTGTCCTCCCTGCCGCCGGGACGGCCGCCTCACGACGTCGTCGTGGGCTTGACCGGGAAGCCGCGCCGGCTCGCGGTCACGCCCACCCTCACCCGCCCACCTGCGCACCAGGCCGCACGCCCACCTGGGAGCGCGACGGGCCCTCGCCGGCCGTCTTCGATCAACCTGAGGACCGCCTCGACGTGGACCGCCTCCAGCTTGCGGCGCGATCCCGTGGCAGCGCGCCACAGGCGGCGCACGGCGCGCCTCTGGACCGCGACCGGAGCTCCCGATAGGCGGGCGGCTTCCGCGTCGGCGGCGCCACGGGGGACCAGGCGACGCGCCGCACGCTCCAGCGCGCGGTCGTCGTCCCGGAGCAGGTCGGCCACGCGCGCCAGCCGCTGCTCCGCGCCCGGCGCCAGCGCCTCGAGCGCGGGGGCGAGCTCGTGCCGTACGCGATTGCGGAGGAAGCGCGGCGAGGCGTTGCTCGGATCCTCCAGGAACGCGGCGCCCGCCGCGGCGAGGTAATCCAGCACCTCACGGCGCGAGCAGTCGATGAGCGGCCGGATGTACTTGCCGCGGCGGGCCGGGATGCCGCCCAGCCCGCGCGCGCCCGCGCCGCGCAGCAACCTCAGCAGCACCGTCTCGGCCTGATCGGTGAGCGTGTGACCGGTTGCGATCAGATCCGCGCCGCTGCGTGCTGCCGCGCTGGCGAGCGCCCGGTAGCGCGCTCGGCGCGCCGCCTCCTGGAGGCTGGCGCCCGGCGCGACATCGACGGCCGCCCTGAGGAGCGGCACCCCGAGCTCATCGCACAGCCGCTCGCAGAAGCTCGCGTCGGCGGCGCTCCCGGCCCTGAGCTGGTGGTCGACGTGGCAGGCGTGGAGGGCAGCCAGCTGGCCGCCTCGACGCAGGGTGGCGAGCGCGCGGAGCAGCGCGGTCGAGTCGGGTCCACCAGAGAGGGCCACCAGCACCCTCGCTCCGGGCGCGAGCAGGGCGCGCCGCCGGATCGTGCCGAGCACCGCCGCTTCGAACGGTTGGAGACGGAGGTGCCTCACGCGGTCAGCCCGTTTCCTTTCGCGCCTTTACTTACCGCGGTGCGCGGCGCCGGGGCCGCGGAATGCTCCGCCGAGCCGAGCGGTTCCACCGAGGTTGACGGCAAACCCCCATCCGGTCGATGCATTTCGCGGCCGGACAGTTGCCCGGTGAGATTCAGGAATGCGATGTTGGGGGTCGCGGTTATGACTCGATAGAATTCTGAAGCGCTGGGTCTAGGGGTCCCCCCCCTCCCCCTCTAGGCCCACTGGGGGAGCCGACAGCAATGCCGGCTCCCCTTTTTTTTGCCCATTGCGGCATTCTGTCGCACATTCGACCACGATCGCCGGTAACTTGACCAGGCGGCCGAGCCTCGCGTACAAGCTACCGAACGTACTTACCCCAAGGGGGACGGAGTGGCGATGCCCGGCACTGACAAGCGCAAGCAGTCCCTGTACTTCCCCGAGGACATGCTGAACGAGATCCAGGCCGAGGCGAACCGGCAGGACCGCTCGCTGTCGTGGATCGTGCAGCAGGCGTGGCGCATCGCGCGCGGCGAGATCATGCGGTTCCCGTCCGTGAACGACGTCCTGTCCGGTGTCGCCCGCGAGGACGAGCGCGAGATCAAGGGCCAGAACTCGCCGTAGCGTGCTCGCCCGCAGCTGCGGATGACGCTTCCCGCCGCGCCCGGGTCCGAGGACCCCGGCTTCCCTCCCGGTGACGAGCCGGTCGAGGTCGGCTCCGAGGACATCGTGGACGGCAGCCCTGCCGCCGGCCGTAAGCGCGGCCGGTCGGGCGCACCCCGATGGCTCGTGTTGTCGCTCGGTGCCGTCGTGGTCGCGGTTGGCGCCCTGGGTGTCTACGCCTACCGCGCTCACCAGGAGCGCCGCATCGTCGCGGTGTCGATCGCTCGCGCGCGGCAGCTCGTGCGCGCCGACACGTGGCTCGGCAGCCAGCGCGCGGCTGACCTGCTCGGAGTCCGCGCGGCCCACCTCGATCCTCGCGAAGCCGGCGCGTTGCGCGCGCTCGCGCTCGCCCTGCTCGCGATCGACTTCCGCGAGGCGTCCGCTGCGACCGAGGCCAACGCGCTGCTCGTGGAGCCCATGCGCGCCTCGCGCGTGACTCCCGAGGCGCAGCTGGCGGTGGCGGCGCTGGCGCTGCGCGAAGGCAAGGCCGGTACCGCCCTCGAGTACGCCAACCGCGCGGGCCAGGGCGGCCTCGCCGACGTGCTCGCCGCCCGCGTCGCCCTCCTCGCCGGGAGCGGGGCGGCCGCCGCCGAGTCGCTCGACCGCGCCCTCACCGGCGATCCCGAGCTCCCCGCCGCGCTCGCGTTGCGCGGCGACCTGTTGCGGCGATCGGGCCGCGCCGCCGACGCGCGGGCCGCGTACGTCGCCGCCATCGAGGCCTCGTCGCGGGCGCTCGCGGCGGGATTGCCCGGCACCGACGCCGCCGCTCCCGGACCCCACGCGCGCGCGACGTTCGGTCTCGCCAAGCTCGCCCTCTCCCGCGACATCGCGCCCGAGGAGGCGAACGCGCCGCTCCGCCGCCTCGCGGGCGACCCCGGCGGCTCGCCGCAGGTGGAGCGCGCGCGGGCCGCGCTGTACCTGTCCGCGCTCCAGGCGCGCGCCGGCGACCGCGCGGGCGCGGCCGCCACCCTCGAAGCCACCGGCCTCGACGCCGACTTGCGCGCCTGGCTGCAGCGCGCCGCCGGACAGCTCGAGGTCGAGCGCGGGCGGTACCGCGTACCGGACGGAACGCCGGGCACGCTCGTCTCCGCGAGCGATGACGATCCGTGGATCCCGCCGCCACCCCCACCGACGCGCGTCGAGCCGCCGCCGAAGCAGGTCCTGCACGGCTTCAAGGTGCACGCCGCCGCGGCCAAGAAGTCGAAGCCCGCTCGGGCTTCCTCGAAGACGACCCAGTCGAAGTCCAAGCAGAAGAAGCGTCACGCCTCCCAGCCCGGGTAGGACGGACGACGCTCCTCGCGGACCCCTCACCGCGCCCAGGCTCGAACCCATCGCTGCCCGCGCAGCGTGCAGGTGCGTGCTTGACTCCCGGGCATGCTCCGTCCGACCAGCGCCTGCTGCCTTGAAAAGAGGCCAGGTCGTGCTCGGCACACGGGCTGCACCCCTCGGCGGGCCCCATCCCTCCGGAGGAAGCCTTGAAAAAGCTGCTCGTCCCGGCGCTCGCGCTCGTCGTCCCCACCATGGCCCTGGCCGCGCCCGGCACCGTGGACACCGGCGATACTGCCCTCGTCCTGGTCAGCGCCGGTCTCGTGCTGCTCATGACGCCCGGCCTCGCCTTCTTCTACGGCGGCCTCGTCCGCGCCAAGAACGTCGTGCACACGATGATCATGTCCCTCGCCTGCATGGCGCTCGTGGGCGTGCTGTGGGGTCTCGTGTCGTACAGCCTCGCCTTCGCGCCCGGCCCGGGCGTGCTCGACCGCTTCGTGGGCGGCCTCGGCTTCGTCGGTCTCCGCGGCGTGGGCGGCGAGGTGGCGAAGGACCTCGCGCCGACGGTGCCGCACGCGGCGTTCATGCTGTTCCAGGCCATGTTCGCGGTCATCACGCCCGCGCTCATCTCCGGCGCCCTCGTGGAGCGCGTCCGGATGAAGGCGTTCGTGCTCTTCGTCGCCTTGTGGAGCGTCGTCGTCTACACGCCGGTGGCACACTGGGTGTGGGCGCCGGGAGGCTGGCTGCGGCAGCTCGGCGCGCTCGACTTCGCCGGCGGCACCGTGGTGCACATCAACGCCGCCGCCGCCGCGCTCGTGTTCGCGATCGTCCTCGGCCGCAGGCGCGGCCTGCGCGTCCCGACCGTCCTTCCCCACAACGTCCCGTTCGCCATCCTCGGCGCCGGCCTGCTCTGGTTCGGCTGGCTCGGCTTCAACGGCGGGAGCGCCCTCGCCGCCAACGGGCTCGCCGCGACCGCTTTCGCCAACACCTTCTTCGCTCCCGCCGCGGCGTCGCTGGCCTGGGGCCTGGCGGAGCTCTTTTTCTTCCACGGCAAGATGTCGGGCGTCGGCCTCGCCTCCGGCGCGGTGGCCGGGCTCGTGGCCGTGACGCCGGCCGCCGGCTTCATCACGCCGCTCTCGTCGATCGGGCTCGGCGCGGCGGCCGGCATCGCCTCGCTGCTGGCGGTCCGCGTGCGCCCGCGGCTCGGCCTCGACGACGCCCTCGACGTCTTCGCCGTCCATGGCGTCGCCGCGACGCTCGGCGCCCTGCTCACCGGCGTGCTCGCCACCCGCGCCGTGAACCCCGACGGCGCCGACGGCAGCCTCCGCCTGCTGGGCGTGCAGCTCGTCGGCGTCCTCGCCACCTACGTATGGTCGGGCGGGCTCTCGTGGGGGATCCTGCGGCTCGTGGCGCTCGTGACGCCGCTCCGCTCCGAGGAACAGGACGAGTGGAGCGGCCTCGACATCGCCGAGTCGGGCGAGCGGGCGTACATCAACGCCGACGACTCCGCGTTCGGCCACCGGCCGGAGCCCGCCCACGCCCACGCCCCGGCGCTGCACGAGGTCGCGGCGAAGTCCTGACGCGATGGGCCCTGCTGACCGCCCCGCGGGCACTTCGTGACGCTGGAGCGAGCAGCAGGGCCGTCTGCCCTGGCAAGGGCGCGTCATCCTGGGGCTCGCCTGGCGGCATGGCCGCTGCAACATGCGGCGCGTCACCGCCAGTCGACCTCGAAAGGAAACCCCTTGTCCAAGGCCCTCCGAACCAGCGCCGCCGTTGCGCTCCTCCTGCCCCTGCTCGCGGCCGCCCAGACCGCCACCCCGGCCGCAACTCCGGAAAGCCCGCCGGCCGCCCCGGCCGCCCCTGCCGCAGCTCCGGGGACCGCGCCCGCCGCGCCGTCCGAGGCGGCGAAGCCGCCGCCCTGGTACTCCACCGTCACGTTCAGCGGCTTCGTCGACGCGTACTACCAGGCGCGGCTCGACGCTGCGCAGGACGCGCCCCT
>DATLJU010000110.1:0-32652 GCA_035538735.1 Anaeromyxobacteraceae bacterium
CACCCGCCGCCGCTCGATCCCGACGAGCCGCGCCACCTCGCAGAGGCGATCCGGAAGCTCCACCTCGACTACATCGTCGTCACGAGCGTCGATCGCGACGACCTCCCCGACGGCGGCGCCGGCCACTTCGCCGAGGCGATCCGGTGCTTGAAGACGATCCCTCGGCTGCTCGTAGAGGTGCTGACGCCCGACTTCCGGGGCGACGCCGAGGCCGTCCGGACCGTCGGCAGGGCCGCCCCGGACGTGTTCGCGAACAACCTGGAGACCGTCCGGCGGCTCACGCCCGTCGTGAGGGACCAGAAGGCTGGCTACGACCAGACGCTCGGCGTCCTAGAACAGATGAAGCGGGAGTACCCGTCGATCGTGACGAAGTCGTCCATCATGGTCGGGCTGGGCGAGCGCGAGGACGAGGTCGAACAGGCGCTGCGCGACCTCCGCGCGGCGGGGGTGGAGATCGTGACCTTCGGCCAGTACCTCCGGCCCTCCGCCTGGCACCTCCCGGTCCAGGAGTGGGTGACCCCGGAGCGGTTCGAGGGTTACCGCCGCATGGGCGAGCGGCACGGGTTCCGATACGTGGCGAGCGGTCCGCTCGTTCGTTCCAGCTACCGCGCCGGTGAGCTGTTCCTGCGCGGCGAGATCGCGTCCCGGCGTGGCCGTGCCACGGGGAGTGGAGGCGAGTCATGCGGCGTGAGCCCCGAGACGTGAGCCCCCTCGCCCGCAAGCGCGACGCCAACGGCAGCGCAGCGGCGAGCGTGGAGCCGAGCACCGCCCGGCCGGCGCGGGCCGAGCCGCCGGAGGCGTATCCGCTCCAGCGCGTGCTGCACGACGACGGCGGCGCCGACGCGCAGGCGGTGACGCTCTCGGACGCGGAGCTCGTCGCGCTGTACCGCTGGATGGTCCTGAACCGGCAGCTCGACGAGCGCATGATCGGCCTGCAGCGGCAGGGCCGGATCGGCTTCTACATCGGGTCGATCGGCGAGGAGGCGGCCGTCTTCGGCACGGCCAGCGCCATGGCGGAGCAGGACTGGATCTTCCCGTGCTACCGCGAGCACGGCGCGGCGCTGCTGCGGGGCATGCCGCTCGCGACCTACGTCTGCGATCTGCTCGGCAACGCGGGCGACGCCATGCTCGGCCACCAGATGCCCTGCCACGAGGCGTGGCGGCCGGGGCGCTTCGCCTCCATCAGCTCGCCCATCGGGACGCAGATCCCGCAGGCGGTGGGGGCGGCCTGGGCCGCCCGCATCAAGCGGGAGGAGATGGTCTCGCTCGTCTACTTCGGCGAGGGCGCCACCAGCTCGAACGACTTCCACACCGGGCTCAACTTCGCCGGCGTGCACAAGGTGCCGGTCGTCTTCGCCTGCCGCAACAACGGGTGGGCCATCAGCGTGCCGCGGGAGCGACAGACGGCGGCCGAGACGATCGCGCAGAAGGCGGTCGCGTACGGCATCCGCGGCGAGCGCGTCGACGGCAACGATCTCCTCGCCGTCCACGCCGCCACCCGCCGCGCCCGCGAGCGCGCCGCCCGCGGGGAGGGGCCGACGCTGCTCGAGCTCGTCACCTACCGGCTCGAGGGTCACTCGACCTCCGACGACCCGCGGGCCTACCGCCGACCGGAGGAGGTGGAGCCCTGGCGGAAGAAGGATCCGCTCCTCCGGATGAAGACGTTCCTCAGGAAGCGCGGCGCGCTGGACGACGGCACCGACGCGAAGCTCGCCGCGGAGGCGCGCGATCAGGTGCAGCGCGCGATCCAGGAGGCCGAGGCGCACCCGGCGAAGCCGCCGCTCGAGACGCTGTTCCAGGGCGTCTATGCCGAACCGCTCCGGCCGCAGCGTGAGCAGCTCGAGGAGCTGCGGCAGGCCATCGCCGACGACCCGCGCGTGGCGGACCCGCGCGCGAAGTGAAGGGAAGGGGCAGCCGTGCCCACCTACAACATCATCCAGGCCGTGAACGATGCGCTGCGGTCCGAGATGCGGCGCGACGAGAACGTGGTGGTGCTGGGGGAGGACGTCGGCCAGTTCGGCGGCGTCTTCCGGGCCACGCAGGGCCTCTACGAGGAGTTCGGCGCCGATCGCGTCATCGACACCCCGCTCGCGGAGAGCGGGATCATCGGCACCGCGGTCGGGATGGCGCTCTACGGGCTCAAGCCCGTCCCCGAGATCCAGTTCGCCGACTTCATCTTCCCCGCCGTCGATCAGATCGTGAACGAGCTGGCGAAGTACCGCTACCGGTCGGGAGGCCAGTACACGTGCCCGCTCGTCATCCGCTCCCCGTACGGCGGCGGCATCCGCGGCGGCCACTACCACTCGCAGTCCCCCGAGGCGTACTTCCTCCACACGCCCGGCCTGAAGGTGGTGGTCCCGGCGACGCCCGAGGACGCGAAGGGCCTCCTCATCTCCGCGATCCGTGACCCCGACCCGGTGCTCTTCTTCGAGCCGAAGCGCATCTACCGCGCCGCGAAGGGCGAGGTGCCGGAGGGCGAGTACGCCATCCCGCTGGGCCAGGCGCGGGTGACGCGCGCCGGGCATCAGGTGACCGTCCTGGCCTGGGGCGCCATGTGGCACGAGGCGGACCAGGCGGCGCGCGAGGCGGAGCGGGAGGGGATCGACTGCGAGGTGGTGGACCTCCGGTCCCTACAGCCGCTCGACCTCGACACCATCGTCGGGTCGGTGCGCAAGACCGGGCGCGCCGTGATCGTGCACGAGGCGCCTCGCACCTGCGGCTTCGGCGCCGAGCTGTCGGCGACCATCCAGGAGCGGTGCTTCCTCTCCCTCGAGGCGCCCATCGCGCGCGTCACCGGCTTCGACACGCCGTTCCCGTACACGCTCGAGCACGAGTACCTGCCCCGCGCGCCGCGCATCCTGCGCGCCATTCGCGAGACCGTCCGCTTCTAGCGGCGGCCGCCGAGGTCAACGCATGACCTTCAAGTTCATCCTGCCCGACATCGGCGAGGGGGTCGTGGAGGCCGAGGTCCAGCAGTGGTTCGTGAAGCCAGGCGATCACGTCGTCGAGGACCAGCCGCTCGTCGAGGTCATGACCGACAAGGCGACGGTGACCTTGCCATCCCCGCGGCGCGGCACGGTGACGAAGCTCCTCTACCAGGTCGGACAGATCGCGAAGGTGCACGAGCCGCTGCTCGAGATGGTCGAGGACGTGAAGCCGTCGCAGGAGCCCTCGGTCATGGCGCCGGCGGAAGAGGTCGACGAGGAGCGCACCCTCCGCGTGGAAGGCGGAGGGTCGGCGAGTGGGTCGGCGGAACCGGGTGGCCCCGCCCTCGCCGCGGCCGCGGGGGAGAGGGGGACTCGGCAGAAGGTCCTCGCCGCCCCTGCCGTGCGCGCCATGGCGCGCCAGCTCGGCGTCGATCTCGCGCTCCTGCGCGGGAGCGGGCCGGGCGGCCGCGTGACGAAGGAGGACGTGAACGGCGCCCGCAACGGTCACGGCCATCCGCCGCCCGAGCTGACGTCGCTCCCACCCGCGCCGCAGCGCCCGGCTCCGTTCGCGGCGCACATCCCGGAGCAGGCGGCGGTGAGGGAGGTTCCGCACGGCGACGAGGTCGTGCCCGTGCGCGGCGTTCGGCGGCGCATCGCCGAGCGGATGGCGCAGTCGAAGCGGACGGCGGCCCACTTCACGTTCGTGGAGGAGGTCGACGTCACCGACCTCGTCAAGGTGAAGGACCGCATCGCGGCGAAGGCGCGCGAGGAGGGGGTGAAGGTCACCTTCCTGCCCTTCATCGTGAAGGCAGTGGTGGCGGCGCTGAAGAAGCACCCCTGGCTCAACGCCGTGCTCGACGAGGCGCGCGGAGAGATCCGGCTCCGGCGCGAGTACCACATCGGCATCGCCTCCGCGACGGAGCAAGGCCTGATCGTGCCGGTCGTCCACCACGCCGATCGCCTCTCGCTCATGGGGCTGGCCCGCGAGATCGAGCGGCTCGCCGCCGAGTCCAAGGCGGGGAGGGCCCGGCCGGAGGACATGACCGGCTCGACCTTCACCATCACCAGCCTCGGCGCGCAGGGCGGGCTCTTCGCCACCCCCATCATCAACTTCCCCGAGGTGGGCATCCTGGGCGTGCACCGCATCCGGCCGACGCCCGTCGTGAAGGACGGCCAGATCGTGGCCCGCGAGATCATGAACGTGTCGCTCTCGTTCGACCACCGCGTGGTCGATGGGCACGTCGGGGCGGCCTTCACCTACACCGTCATCAGCTACCTCGAGGAGCCAGACCTGCTCTTCATGGACATGGTTTAGCGTGCACGGCTAGGACGGCCCGCGTGACAGGTTCGTGCCGGGCCTCGCGCCGTGATCGGCAGGGGCGCGCGCGGGCCGTCGTTTCGCTTCCCGCGGGCGCCGCGGCCGTTATATTGGCCGCGTCCCGATTTCTCTCTCCCGGAGGGGAGCGCACATGGCGACGAAGACGTTCGACGCAGTCGTGATCGGCGCCGGGCCCGGCGGCTACGTGGCCGCCATCCGGCTTGCGCAGCTCGGCAAGAAGGTCGGGCTCGTCGAGAAGGAGGCGCTCGGCGGGGTCTGCCTCAACTGGGGGTGCATCCCGTCCAAGGCTCTCATCGCGGCCGCCAACCTGGTCGACGATGTGCGGGCCGCGGCCCACCGCGGCATCACCTGCGAGCCGAAGGTCGACGTCGCCAAGCTGCGCGAGTTCAAGAACGCGGTGGTGAAGAAGCTCGTGGGCGGCGTGGGGATGCTCGAGAAGGGGAACGGCGTCGAGGTGGTGAAGGGCACCGCCACGTTCGTCGGGCCGAACGCCGTCGAGGTCGACGGAGGGGGCGAGAAGACGCGGGTCGAGGCGCAGGCCTTCATCGTCGCGACCGGCGCGCGCCCCATCCAGCTGCCCGGATTCGAGTTCGACGGGAAGGACGTCTGGAGCGCCAAGGAGGCGGTGGACCTCCCCGAGATCCCGAAGCGCCTCGTCGTCATCGGCGGCGGCATCATCGGCCTCGAGCTCGGCACGGTCTACGCGAAGCTGGGGTCGAAGGTCACGGTGGTGGAGGCGCTGCCCACCATCCTCAGCGGCGTCGACCCGGAGGCCGTCCGCCTCGTGCAGAAGAGCCTGCGCCAGCGCGACGTGACGGTCCTCGTGAGCGCGAAGTGCAAGCGGCTGGAGCGGAAGGGCGGAGAGCTGTCCGTGAGCATCGAGGTGGACGGCAAGGAGCAGGCGATCGCCTGCGACAAGGTGCTGGTCGCGGTCGGGTTCCGGCCCAACAGCGAGGGGATCGGGCTCGACAAGGCGGGGGTGAAGGTCGGGCCGAAGGGCTTCGTCGAGGTGAACGATCGGATGCAGACGAGCGTCCCCTCGATCTTCTGCATCGGCGACCTGGCCGGCCCGCCGCTGCTCGCGCACAAGGGCTACAAGGAGGGCGAGATCGCGGCCGAGGTCATCGCGGGCCACAAGTCGCTCCGCGACTGGGTCTCGATGCCGTCGGGGATCTTCACCGATCCGGAGGTCGCCACCGTCGGGCTCACCGAGGAGCAGGCGAAGGAGCAGGGCTACGAGCCCATCGTCGGGAAGTTCGCGTTCGCGGCGCTCGGGCGCTCCATCGCCATCGACCACACGGAGGGGTTCGTGAAGGTGGTCGCGGACAAGCAGTCGAAGCTCCTGCTCGGCACCACCATCGTGGGCCACGAGGCCGCCGATCTCATCGCCGAGGCGGCGCTGGCGCTCGAGATGGGCGCCTACCTCGAGGACGTGGCGCTCACCGTGCACGCCCACCCGACGCAGCCCGAGGCGTTCAGTGAGGCGTGCAAGGCGGCGCTGGGCGAGGCCATCCACGCGCTCAACCGGCCCGAGCGGCCGCGCAAGGAGCGGGCCGGGGCGGCGGCGCAGGCGTGATGGTCGCGTGCTTGCTGCGAGAGGCGAGTCGTAGGGCGGGGGCTTGTCCCCCGCCGCTGGCTCCCCGAGCGATCGCCGCATGAGAACCCTCCGCGTCCACAAGCTCGGCCGGGTCGAGTACGACGATGGCCTGCGCCTCATGTCGCTCGCCGGCGAGGCCGTCCGCGCCGCGCAGCCGCCCGCGACCGACTTCCTCTTCCTGCTCGAGCACCCGCCCGTCATCACGCTCGGCCGCGGCGCCGAGCGGGACAACGTCATCGCCTCGCCCGAGTGGCTCGCGAAGCAGGGGTTCGAGATCCACCCGACCGACCGCGGCGGAGACGTGACCTACCACGGGCCCGGTCAGATCGTGGCGTACCCGGTGGTCGACCTGGCCGACCGCCCCGACGTGCGCCGCTACGTGCACGCGCTCGAGGAGGCCATGATCCGGACCTGCGCCGATCACGGCGTCGAGGCGGGGCTGCACGACGAACACCGGGGCGCCTGGGTCGGGCGGAAGAAGATCGGCGCCGTCGGCGTCCACCTCGCGCGGTGGATCACCTCACACGGCCTGGCTTTCAACGTCGCGCCGGACATGACGCACTTCCAGGTCATCGTGCCGTGCGGCATCTCCGACCCGCGGCTCGGGGTGACGAGCCTCGTCGGCGAGCTCTCCGCGCGCGGGCGCGCGGCGCCGCCCCTCGCGGAGGTGGAGGAGCAGCTGGCGAGCCACCTCGTCGAGCTACTCGGGCGCCGGCGCGAGGACCGCGGCCCGGACCTGCGAACGGTTTCGGTGGTCCCGGTCGGGAGCGACGGCCGCGTGCTGCTCCTCCGCCGGTCGGAGGCGCGCGGCGGCTTCTGGCAGCCCGTCACGGGCCGGCTGGAGCCCGGTGAGTCGCCCGAGGCGGCCGCCCGGCGCGAGCTGCTCGAGGAGACCGGCGCCGACGTGCCGGTCGAGCCGCTTCGCTACCGGCACGGCTTCGGGATCGAGCCCGACCTCTGGCGCGGGGCGTCCCCCGGCGTGGCCGTGGCGGAGGAGACCGCCTTCGCCGCGAAGCTCCCTCCTGGTTTCGCCTGCCGCCTCTCCGACGAGCACGCCGAGCACGGTTGGTTCACGCGGGTCGAAGCGGCCGAGAAGCTGCGCTACGCCGGCCTGAGGCGCGCGGTGAACCTCGCCGTGCGCTGTTGAGAGCCCTCGACGCTCCGCCTTCGGTCGGCTAGCGTTCCTTCTCGTGCGGATCGCGATCTACGACGCCACCATCACCGAGGGGTCACGGCAGGCGGGCGTGCAGCTCTCGGTCCGCGACAAGCTGCGGGTCGCGCTCCGGCTGGCCGAGATGGGGGTCGCCTTCGTCGAGGGCGGCTGGCCCGGCGCGGGCGGCGACGCCGAGATCTTCCGCGAGGCTCGACGGCTCGAGCTGGGAGGCGCGCGACTGTGCGCCTGCGCCACCCTTCACCCCGGCGAGCGCGGCGGCGGGGAGCTCCGGGCGGCGCTGCGGTCGGGCGCTCCCGCGGTGACGCTGCGCGTCCCGCTGGGGCGTGGGCGGCGCGGCAAGGCGTGGCGGACCACCATCGCGTCGGCCGTGAAGGCGGTGCGGCGCGAGGGGCGTGCGGCGCTGGTGGAACTCGACGGCTTCTTCGACCTCCAGCGCCCGGGCGGCTCCGCCGCGATGGGCGAGGTGGAGGCCGCGGCGCGCTCGGGGGCCGAGGTGATCCTGCTCGGCGACGCCTCGGGGGGAGCGCTTCCTTCGGAGGTCGAGGCCGGCGTGGCGGCGGCGCGCCGCGTGGCGGGCGCGAGCGCGCTCGGCATCCGCGCCCGCGACGACGCCGGGGTGGCGGTGGCGAACAGCCTCGTCGCGGTGGCGAAGGGCGCCTCGGTGGTGGCCGCCACGGTGAACGGGTACGGCGAGCGCTGCGGCGCGGCCGATCTCGTCCCGATCGCGGCCGCGCTCGAGCTGAAGATGGGGCACCGGGCGCTCGCTCCGGGCCAGCTGCGGCGCCTCGCGTCGCTCGCGCACTTCGTCGCGGAGCTGGTCGATCGGGAGCCGTCGCGCGACCAGCCCTACGTCGGGCAGGACGCGTTCTGCGCCGGCCCCGACCGCCTCGCGCCGCACGTCGACCCGGAGCAGGTGGGCAACCGGGTCGAGCCGGCCATGGCCGACGAGCGCGGCCATCCGGGCGCGCTGCGGGTCGCGCGCGCGCTGGGGCTGCCGGCGCGCGGCGAGCGCGAGGCGTCGCAGGTGCTGGCGCGCCTCGCCGCCTGGGAGCGGCGAGGCTTCCGTTACGAGGGCGCCGAGGCGAGCTTCGACCTCGTCCTCCGTTCGCTGGGCGGCCGCCGCCGGGACTACTTCCGCGTGCTCGCTTACCGCGTGCTGGACGTGCATCGGGACAAGCGAGGGTTCACGGAGGCGACCGTGGAGGTGGCTGTCGGGGGCGAGCACCTCCACGCGGTGGCGCTCGGCGTCGGACCCGTCAACGCGCTCGATCGAGCGTTGCGGCGAGCGCTCGAGCACCATTACCCGGAGCTGGCGGACATGAAGCTCGTCCAGTCGCGCTCGAAGAGCCTCGCCACCGACGTCGGGACGGCGGGCGCGGTGCGCGTGCTGGTGGACAGCGCCGATGGCCGCGACCGCTGGGGCACGGCCGGCGTCTCCGACAACCTGCTCGACGCCTGCTGCCAGGCGCTGGTAGATGCGATCGAGTACAAGCTCGCCAAGGACGACGTGGCGCCTCGCCCGCGCCACGCGCGCCGCCGGCGTTCCCGCTGACCGCGCTCGGGAGCGCCCCTTGCATCGGGGCGGCGGCATGGCTCGTCGCCTCGCGCTCGCCATCCTCTGCCTGCTCACGCTCGTACCCGCGTCCTGGCGGGAGCTCGAGGCGCGCCGCACGCCCGCCCCGGCGTGTGCGCCGGAGGGGCGAGGGGTCGCGCCACGGCACTGGATCGGCTGCGCCGCGGACCCGGGTCCGGCCCGGGACCTGACCGGGCGGGAGCGGCTCCTGTCCGGATTGCCGGTGCTCCTCAACCAGGCCTCGCCGGAGGATCTGGCTCCGGTGCCGGGGTTCACCGCCCGGCTCGCCGTTGCGGCGGTCGCCGACCGCCTGGAGCGGGGGCCCTTCTCGAGCGTGGAGGACCTCACCAGGGTAAGGGGGATAGGGCCCAGCCGCCTGGCTCAGGCTCGGCCCTATCTCGCCGTCGGAGGGCCATAGGCGCAGTCCGCCAGTCGAGCTATCCTCCGGGCCCCCGGGAGAGGACTCGTGCTCATCCGCTGTGAGAAGTGCTCGACGCTCTACGAGCTGGACGACAAGCTCGTGCCGCCGCAGGGCGCGCCGGTCCAGTGTGGGCGGTGTCAGTACGTCTTCACCGTCCGCCCCGAGCGCCCGGCCGCCGAGCCTGCGCCAGTCGCCCCCGCTCCGGCGAGCCAAGCCGAGAAGAACGAGGGGGCGGCGATCTCGAGCGCGACGGCCGCCCCGGCGGCGACCCCGACCGCGACGACGGCTCCGGCGCCGACCTCGACCGCCACCCCGACTCCGACCTCGACCGCGACCTCGACCAGGGCCCCGGCCCCGCCCGCCGCTCCGACGCCGGCCCCGACCGCAGGCCCGGCTCCGACTCCGACCCGGACTGCGGCAGCGACGGTGACCCCGCCCGCGCCCTCCAGCACGACCGCGCAGGTGAACCCGCCATCGCAGCCCGCCAGCCCGATTCCGGCGCCGACGCCACCCCCTCCCTCGGCATTCGAGGTGGAAGAGCCACGCTTCACCGCGGATGGACGCCCGATCCGCAAGGTGTCTTTCCCGGAGGAGGACCTCAAGCCGAGCGGGCCGCGCCCCGTCATCGCCCGGGCGCCCGGGAGCGTCGGCACCGGCGGCCGGGTGCGGCGCACCGAGCTGCCCGTCGTTCCGATCGTGGTGGGGCTGATCGTGGTCGCGCTCCTGTTCGTCGCCTGGCGCGTCTTCGGCCGGCGAGTCGACCCGAGCGCCGCGCAGCGTCGCGCGGAAGGTCAGCAGCTCGTGCTGCGCGACGATCGCGCCAGCCTCACCCGCGCCATCGTCGCCTTCGACGATGCCGCCCGCGTCGACGAGGGGTTCGTCGACGCGCGCGCGGACCGGGTGCTGGCGCGAGCGCTCCTGCTCGGGCTGGTGCAGGGGGAGGCGGCGCGCATCGACGCCCGCCTCGCCGCGCGGGAGGCGGAGCGCACCCGGACCGACGCGCCGGTGGGGCCGCCGGTCCCGGAGCTGAGGGAGGAGATCGACGCGCTCAAGGCGCAGCGCGAGGCGGTACGCGCGCGCCTCCGCGAGCTCGAGGGCGTGGCCTCGAGCGAGCTGGCGCCGCTGCAGCGCGACGCCGATCGACCTTCGGTGCAGCGCGCGCGGGCGGTGCTCGAGGCGTACGCCACCGACCCGGCGCGCGCGGCGGAGGCGGTCCTCCGCGACCGACCCGCCCGCGGCAAGGATCCGTGGCTCGACCTCGCGGTCGGCGTCGGCGAGACACGCGCCATGAGCCCCGAGCTGCGCGCCGAGGGCGTGGCGCGGCTGGAGGCGCTGGTGAAGGCACACCCGGAGCTGCTGCGGGGGCGACTGGCGCTGTCCGAGGCGCTGGCGCGCGCTGGACGGGCCGACGCGGCGGTGGCCTCGCTCGATGCGCTGCTCGCCGCGAACCGGGACCACGACGACGCCCGAGCGTTGCGGGCCGAACTTACCGCGGGTGAGATCCACGGCGGCGCCGCGGCGCCCGTACCAGGCACGCGTGCTCCGCCGGCAGGAACCACGGCGCCTCATCCGAGGAATCAAAGTTCACAGGCCCAGGCAGCGCCCGAGCCTTGAGAGGGTCGTCAAGAACACCTCTCCGCCGCCATCGGCCCCCGTGAGAGGCTGATCGAGAGAGACCCGTTCGCGCCGCGCGCACCTTCCGGTGCCGCCCATGGCGCGAACCTTGCTCCGTGGCGGGGGCATGGGTGTGCTCGTCGCGCTGTGCCTGGGCTTCGTCGCTTACGCCTATCTGGGTTATCCGATCGTGATCATCGCGTGGACGGGACTGCGCGAGGCGGCGAGCGGCATCCGGTTCGTCGCGGGCGGGCCCGACCGGCGCGTTCGCCGGCGCGACGATCGCTGGCCTACGTTGACGGTCGCACTGGCGGCTCACGACGAGCAGACGTGCATCCGGCAGAAGGTCGAGAACTGCCTCGCGCTCGACTATCCACCGGAAAAGCTGGAGGTGCTGGTCGGGTGCGATGGCTGCACCGATCGCACCGCCGAGCTAGCGCGCGCGACCGGCGACGCGCGCGTCACGGTGGTCGAGGGGCCGCGCTCCGGCAAGGCGACCGTCCTCTCGCAGCTCGTGCCGCGCGCGAGGGGCGACGTCGTGCTCCTCACCGACGCGAACACGCTGCTCGACCGTGGCGCGGCGAAGGCGCTGGCGCGCCATTTCCAGGAGCCCTCGGTCGGCGCCGTCGTCGGCCGGCTTCGCCTCTACAACCGCGTGAAGCGCGACTACGAGGAGAGCCTGTACTGGAAGTACGAAACGGTCCTCAAGTTTTACGAGGGCAAGCTGGGGTGTGTCCTCGGCGCGAACGGCGGGCTGTACGCGGTGCGCCGGCTCCTGTTCCAGCCGCTGCGCGGCACGACGATCATCGACGACTTCGTGGTGGCGGTCCGGATCGCGGCGCGCGGATGGTGCGTCCCGTACGAGCCGGAGGCGGTCGCGTACGAGGAGACGACCGAGGACGTGAGCGAGGAGTTCGGCCGCCGCGCCCGCATCGGCGCCGGCAACTGGCAGTCGCTGGCGCTCGTCCCCGAGGCGCTCGACCCGCGCCGCGGATTCCTGGCCTTCGCCTTCGTCTCGCACAAGCTGCTGCGCTGGCTCGTGCCGTTCTTCCTCGCGGCCGCGCTCGCCGCCTCCATCCCGTTCGCCTGGTCGGGTGGCCTCGCGGCGAAGCTGCTCCTCGTGGGCCAGGCCGCCTTCTACGCGCTCGGCCTGGCGGGCCGCTGGCGCGTGCGGGGCCGGCTGCGGCGCCCCGCCGCCCTCGCCTGGTACTTCCTGTCGATGAACGCGGCGCTGGCGGTCGGCCTGTGGCGGTTCATCCGCGGGACGCAGGACGCGGCGTGGGAGCGGACCTCGCGCACTGCGCCGGACCTGCCGGCGATGTGACGCTGGCGCCTCGAGGCGCGGTACGCTGCGCGGATGACTTCTGATCTCCTAGTCCTCGGGACGATCCACACGCTCGACCCGGCTCGCCCGCGCGGCGAGGCGCTCCTCGCCCGGCACGGGCGCGTGGTCGAGGTGGGCGCGGCAGCGGCCTGCCGCGCCGCCGCCGCGCCGGGGGCGCGCGTCCTCGACCTCGCCGGCGGCTCGGCGGTCCCCGGGCTCGCGGACGCGCACGGCCACGTCCTGCTCCACGCCCAGGCGTTGGAGGAGGTCCGGCTGGGCGACGCGCGCGACGAGGCGGAGTGCGTCGCGCGCGCTGCCGAGCGGGCGCGAGCGCTGCCGGCCGGCAGCTGGGTGCGCGGTCGCGGGTGGGATCAGAACCGGTGGCCGGGCGGCGCCTACCCGACCCCCGCGGCGCTCGACGCCGCAGTCCCCGACCACCCGGTGCTGCTCGAGCGCGTCGACGGCCACATGGCCTGGGTGAACGCGCGGGCGCTCGAGCTGGCCGGCATCGGGCCCGACACGGCCGATCCTCCCGGCGGCCGCATCGTGCGCGACGAGCGCGGCCGGCCCACCGGGCTCCTCGTGGATGCGGCGCAGAACCTCGTCCACGCGCGCATCCCGCACCCGTCCGCGCACGAGGTGGAGCGGCTCCTCGCCGCCGGGCTGCGCGACCTCGCCCGGCTCGGCCTCACCGCGGTCCACGACGCGGGCTGCACCTCCTCGGTGCTGCGCAGCTACGCGCGCCTCGCCGACGCCGACGCGCTCCCGCTCCGCGTCTACGCCATGATCGACGGCGGGCAGCCCGAGGGTGCGCTGCGGGCGGAGCTGGCGCGCTGGTCGGCGACTCCGGCCATCGGACGGCTCGACGTCCGCGCCGTGAAGCTCTTCGCGGATGGAGCGCTGGGGAGCCGGGGCGCCGCGCTCCTCGACGGCTACGCCGACGAGCCGGGGAACCGAGGCCTGTTCCTCACGCCTCCCGAGGCGCTGCGGGCGCGCCTCGCGCTCGTGGCGAAGGCCGGGTTCCAGCCCGCCGTCCACGCCATCGGCGACGCCGCGTGCCGCGAGGTGATCGCAGCGTTCGACGAGCTCGGTGGCGTGCGCGACCTCTCCCGGCTGCGGCCGAGGGTGGAGCACCTGCAGCTCGTGCGCGGCGAGGACCTCGACCGGATGCGGGGGACGGGAGCCGTCGCCTCGATGCAGCCCGTTCACGCGGTGAGCGACGCACCCTGGGTCGCGTCGCGGGTGGGGGAGGGCTCACCGGCGCTGGCCGGCGCTTACGCCTGGCGCCAGGTGGTCGCGCGCGGCATCCCCCTCGCCCTCGGATCGGACTTCCCGGTTGAGAGTCCGGATCCGCGGCTCGGGCTCGCGGCGGCCGAGCTGCGCCATCCCGCTGGCGCGCCGTCGCCCTGGCGCCCGGAGGAGCGGCTCACGCGCGAGGAGGCCCTGCGCGGCTTCACCAGGGGCGCCGCGTACGCGTCCTTCGCGGAAGATCGGCGCGGGGTCCTCCGCCCCGGGGCCGACGCCGACCTCACCGCGTTCGGCGGCGACGTCCTCGGCGTCCCCGCGCAGCGCCTCGCCGAGCTGCCGATCGTCGCCACCGTGGTGGGCGGGCGCGTGGAGTACAGCCGCCTGTCCTAGGGACGCCCTGCCGGGCGCATCGGAGATCCCATCTCCACCGTGCGGTGGGAGGCCGACATGGACTTCGCGCTCTTCACGTTCATCGGCATCGCGGCAGGGTTGGCGTACATCTGCATTCCCGGCCAGCATCGGCTCGGGGCCGCCTCTGCGCTGGTGATCGGCATGCTCGGAGCCTGGAATGGCGCCATCGCGGCCGGGGCCTTCGTCCAAGGGAAGCTCGCCTCGCTCTCGTCCGGCCTCGCCACGGCCGGCAGCATCGTCGGCGCGGTGGGCACGCTCGCGTTCTTGGAGCTGGCGATCGAGGCCTACTTCCGGCACCACCCGGAGGAGGACGTCCGCTGACGGCTCTCAACGTCGCCGAAGCAGATCGGAGACGCTCACCACCAGGCTCCCGGCGGGGAGCGCGCGGGTTCCGACGCGCAGCGCATCATTGATGTGCTTGCCGGTGGCGGGGTCGTCGCTGCGCGAGGGATAGGCGAGGTTCACCCGGACCGGCCGGACGCCGCGCGCGACGCGGTGCAGGACGACCGCGGTTCCGTCCGGCTCCGAGCGCGAGACGAGCCCGACATGGACCGGCGGACCGCCCGGGCGGTCGGAGATGAAGACGAGGTCGCCCGGCGAGGGTGTGCGGGTGGGAAGGAGCGCGCCGCGCGACGCCGCGAGCGCGTGGAGCGCCGTCGCGTCGCGCGCGCTGGCCGGGAGCGGCCGCCCGGCGCGGGCGAAGGCGGCGCGCGCGAGCGCAGCGCAATCGGGACCGTAGTCGACTCCGTCCAGCACGATCTGCCGCTGCCCCACGAGCGACGAGACCGCCTTCACGGCCGCGGCGACCTCCGGCGCGGTGGAGGAGGGAATCGAGGTCGCGGCCCGAGTCGCCGGGGTCGCGGTCGCGGTCGAGGTCGCGGCCTTCGCCTCCCTGCCGGAGGGCGCGGCCGGGGAGACGGGCCCCGCTACCTGGACGGAACCGGAGTCCGGGCCGGTGCTCCTTGCGAGAGCACCGGCCCGGTTCTCCTGGGCGGGCGGGGGCAGGGCGTGGTGGCGGGTCCACCCCGGCGTCGTGGCGCACCCCTGCGCGACGAGCGCGAGGGCGACGGCGAGACCGGCGCGAGGGGCCGTCATGAGGCCGATGCTATCCAGCGATCGCGTCCCGTCCACTTTCCTGTCGCGAGCGCGCTGCGAGCGGGTGCTCGAGCGGCGGAGCAGGGTGGCCGAGGCTCAGCGAGGCCCCGATCAGGCTGTCAGCCCGGCAGGTTAGGGTGACGCTGATCCACCATGTCCCGCCGCTACGAGCTCAAGCCCGCCGCCCGCTCCAAGGTGGCCCTCAACTACGCCGGGCTCCTCAACGAGGAGCAGCAGGCCGTCGTGGAGGCGGGGGACGGACCCATCCTCGTCATCGCCGGGGCCGGCTCCGGGAAGACCCGCACGCTCACGTGGCGCGTGGCGCGGTTGCTCCACGACGGCGCCTCGCCCGAGTCGATCCTCCTGCTCACCTTCACCAACAAGGCGGCCCGCGAGATGCTGCGCCGGGTGGAGGAGGTGGCGCGCGCCGACACCCGCCAGCTGTGGGGCGGTACCTTCCACCACGTCGCGCACCGGGTCCTGCGCGAGCACGCGCCAGCGCTCGGCTACGCGAAGGGCTACTCCATCCTCGACCGCGAGGACGCGAAGGACGTCATGAGCGCCGCCATCGCCGACTGCGGCCTCGCCGTCGGCGCGAGGCGGTTCCCGAAGGCCGACGTGCTCGTGGATCTCGTCTCGATGGCGGTCAACACGCAGACCCCGCTGGCGGACGTGGTGGCCGACCGGCGAGCGCAGTTCCTGCCGCTCACCGACGACATCCTGCGGGTGGCGCGCCGCTACGCCGAGCGCAAGCACGCCATCAACGCGATGGACTTCGACGACCTCCTCATGAACTGGAAGGTGCTGCTCGTCGATCACGAGCCGGTGCGGCGGCTGCTCGCGGAGCGGTTCCGCCACGTCCTCGTCGACGAGTACCAGGACACGAACAAGCTGCAGGGGGACGTGGTGGACCTCGTCGCCGGGGCGCACCGCAACCTGTGCGTCGTGGGCGATGACGCGCAGTGCATCTACGGCTTCCGAGGCGCCCACTTCCAGAACATCCTGGGGTTCGAGGGGCGGTACCCCGACGCGCGCCGCTTCGACCTCACCGTGAACTACCGCTCCACGCCGCAGATCCTGGAGCTCGCCAACGCCTCCATCTCGTACAACGTGAAGCAGTTCGAGAAGGCGCTCTCGAGCGTCCGGCCCGAGGGGGCGCTGCCCGCGCTCGTGCCCTGCCGCGACGTGCAGCAGCAGGCCGAGTTCGTGGCGCAGCGCATCCTCGAGCTGCGCGACGAGGGCGTCCCGCTCCCTGAGATGTGCGTCCTCTACCGCGCCCACCACCACGCGATGGAGATCCAGTTCGAGCTGGCGAGGCGGGGCATCCCGTTCGTCGTCCGCTCCGGCGTTCGCTTCTTCGAGGCAGCGCACATCAAGGACGTCCTCGCCCACCTGCGCTTCGCGCAGAACCCTGGCGACGAGCTGGCGCTGAAGCGCGCGCTCAGGCTCGCGCCGGGCATCGGCAGCGCCACCGCCGACGCGGTGTGGAACGCCCTCGCCGCGCGCCGCCGCGGCGGGGCGGGCGGAGTCGACGAGCTGCTGGCGCCCGACGTCGCCGGCCACGTGCCGCCCAAGGGCCGCGCCGGCTACCGGCGCCTGGTCGACCTCCTGCGCAAGCTCTCGCGCGCCCCCACCTCCGACCTCCCCGGGGAGGCGATCGAGCTCGTGCTGGCGGAGGGGTACCAGGAGCGGCTCGAGGCCGAGTTCGTGAACGCCGACTCGCGCCTCGAGGACCTGCGCCAGCTCGCCGAGTACGCGCGCGGCTACGAGGGGACGGAGGCGTTCCTCTCCGAGATCGCGCTGCTCAGCGAGCTCTCCGCCGAGACCGTGTCCGAGGGCGGCGAGCCCGACGAGAAGCTCGTGCTGTCCAGCGTCCACCAGGCGAAGGGCCTCGAGTGGCGGGCGGTGTTCCTGGTCTGGCTCGCCGACGGCCGCTTCCCGAGCGCGCAGGCGCTCCGCGATCGCGACGGTGAGGAGGAGGAGCGGCGCCTCTTCTACGTCGCCTGCACACGCGCGCGCGACGAGCTCTACCTGTGCTTCCCCATCATGGCCGCGCCGCGTGACCGGGAGCGGGTGGTGCTCAAGGCGTCCCGCTTCGTCGAGGAGCTGCCGGGAGAACCGCCGCTCTACGAGCGCTGGCAGCTCGACGAGCCTGGCGCCGCGCCGGCGCTGCCGGCGGCGAACGATGCGGCCGCGCTGCTGGGCGCGCCCGCGCCGGAGGGCGCGCGCGTGATCCCGCTCCTGTTCGGCAGGGCCGCGGAGCCGGAACCGGACGCCGGCCCCTCGTCTCCATTCCCGCGCCTGCGGGGAGAGGGGCGGGGCCCCGATGGCCCCGCGGACAGCGAGGTGGGGGACGGTGGTCAGGGCGGCGACGACGTGCCGTTCTGATCGCCGTGGTAGAACCGGCGGATGGCCGCCGCGCCGCCTCGCGAGAAGCCCATCCTCGGCATCGACCTCGGCACCACGAACACGTGCGTGGCGCACGTGCGGAACCGCATCCCGCGCGTCGTGCCCACCGACAAGGGGAGCCTCGTGCTCCCCAGCGTCGTGGCGCTGTCGGCCAAGGGCGAGTTCCTGGTCGGCGGCGTGGCGAAGGACCAGATGGTCACGAACCCCAGGAACACCATCTACGGGGCGAAGCGGCTCATCGGGCGCAAGTTCAACTCGGTAGTGGTGCAGGAGCTGCGCAACTACTACTCGTACGAGATCGTCGAGGGGCCGAGCGGCGAGGCGGCGGTCTCGGTCGGGAGCGAGATCCGGACGCTCCCGCAGGTCTCCGCGCTCGTGCTCGGGCACGTGAAGAAGATCGCGGAGGCCTTCCTCGGCCGGGCCATGGGCGAGGCGGTCATCTCGGTCCCGGCCCACTACAACGACAACCAGCGGCAGGCGGTGAAGGAGGCGGGGCGGCTGGCCGGCTTCGAGGTGAAGCGGATCGTGAACGAGCCGACGGCCGCCGCGCTCGCTTACGGCTTCAACCGGGGGCTCGACCAGAAGATCCTCGTGTACGACCTCGGCGGCGGCACCTTCGACGTCTCGGTGTTGCAGCTCTCGGGCAACGTCTTCGAGGTGCTCGCGACCGGCGGCGACACCTTCCTCGGCGGGGGCGACTTCGACAACCGCATCATCGACTTCGCGCTGGAGGCGTTCTGGCGCGAGCACAAGATCGACCTCGCCGGCTCGCCGATGGCCATGCAGCGCATCAAGGGCGCGGCGGAGGCGGCCAAGATCGATCTCACGCTCATCCCTCACGTCGCGATCGAGCTCCCGTTCATCGAGGAGAAGAAGGGCCGGCCACTCGACCTGCGCCTGCCGCTCTCGCGCGCGCAGCTCGACGAGCTCACCGTCGACCTCGTCGATAGGACCTTCCAGATCTGTGACCAGGTGCTGGCCGAGAAGGGGCTGCAGCCGTCGCAGATCGACGAGATCATCCTGGTGGGTGGGCAGTCGCGCATGCCGCTCGTCCAGGACAAGATCCGGGAGCACTTCGGAAGGCCCGCGCGCAAGGGGGTCCACCCCGACGAGTGCGTCGCGCTCGGTGCGGCGCTCCTCGGCGACTCGCTCGATCAGATCGACTCGGTGACCCTGGTCGACGTGCTCTCGATGCCCATCGGCGTGGCGACGCCGCAGAACCGTTTCCGGCGCATCCTGGAGAAGAACAACGCCATCCCGTGCTCGCGCTCGTTCCGGCTGCCCCCGCCGCGCGAGCCGGGGCAGCCCATCGAGCTCGACATCTACCAGGGCGATTCGGACGACATCGTGGACGACGAGTTCCTCGGCTCCATCCGGCTGCCCGCGGCCGCCACCGGCCGCCGGGTCGACTTCAAGCTCGACGAGGAGTGCCTGCTGAAGGTGGTCTTCGACGATCCGCAGCAGGGCATGCGCCAGGTCGACTTCGCCACCCGCGACACGCCCGAGGCGCTGAGGCGCGCGCTGGCCGAGCAGGCCGCGCGACACGGCGCCGAGGCGAGCGAGCGCGAGGTGCGCCGAGGCGGCGGCCTGTTCGGCTGGCTTAGGCGCGGGTCCTGAAATCGTGATCTTCCCGTCGGAAGCCTGGCTGCGGGCGGTGGTGGAGGCGGTGAACCGCCACCCCGAGCTGCCGCGTGCCCTCGCCGGCCTGGGGCCAGATCTGGGCGCCGTGGTCGAGCCGGAGCCGCCGGGCCTTCGACGCGCGTTCGCGGTGTACGGCCGGCAGGAGGGCGGCCGGATCGCCGCGGTGCGCGTCCTCGCCGACGAGGACGACCTGTGGGAGCTCGAGCCCGCCTACGTGGTGCGAGCGAGCTACGGCGTCTGGAAGGCGCTCGTCCGCGGCGAGGACCCCGTCCGGGCGGCGCTCTCCGGCCGCGTGCGCGTCGAGGGCGACCTGCAGGCGCTCTTGCGGCGGGCAGGTTATCGTCCGATCCTGGACGCTGCGCTGGCCAGCGTCGCGACCGAGTTCGCCGACGAAGGGGAGGGGCCTTGAAAAAGGGCATCACCGGGATGTTCCTCGAGCAGGGCGTGCGGGCGGTGAGCCGCGTGGCCGGCGCCGTGCTTTCGGATCCCCGTGGCCAGGAGGCGATGGCGCGCGCCGTCGGCCTCGCGCAGCGCGGCCTCCGCACGTTCGAGGCCGTGCAGGAGCGCGCGCTCCACGCGGCCGGGCTCGCGGCGCGCCCCGATTACCAGGAGCTCCGGAAGCAGGTCGCCCGGCTCAAGCGCAAGGCGCGCGAGCTCGGCGAGAGGCTCGAGGCCGGGAAGGGCGGCGACGGCCCCATCTCCGGCGGCGGCCACGGTTCACGTTGACACCCAGGGGCTCCATCGGCATACTCCGCCCCCGTTTTCGCAGTCAGGGCGCTTAGCTCAGCGGTAGAGCACAGCCTTCACACGGCTGGGGTCGCAGGTTCGAAACCTGCAGCGCCCATTCTCAAGGAAGGCCCGAAGCCCGCAAGGCGACGGGCCTTTTCCTTTTCGGCGTCGAACCCCTGCAACCCCTCTGCAACCCCTGCGGACGGGAGGCCGGGCTGCTCGGCGCCCGGCTCGACCTTCACCGCGATCACCGCCCGGCACATCGCCGGCCAGACCACCTCGAGCCGCGTGTAGAGGTCGGACGCCTCCCGCGGGCTCGGGAGCGTGATCAGGTCCAGCTCGCCGCGCGGCGCGCCGCCCGCGATGGCGAGGGACCGGAACGTCGCCCGAGTCTCGTAGTGCGTGCGCCCCCGCGCAGCCCCAGACGCGCGAGGTCGGCCTGGAACCGCTTGTTGCTGTGCGTGTTCGTGCGCTGGCCGCCCTGCTCGCGGGGCACGATGAGGTCGTCGGGCGTGGGCTTGCGGCCGATGAAGGCCTTCCACCCGGACGTGAACCACGCGCGCAACATCTCGGCGAGCATCGGGTGGACAGGGATGATCTTCTCGACGTTCGTCTTCGTCGCCTTCTCGCGGTAGTGGCGGCTGTTGAAGGCCGACGCCACGTCGAGACGCATCAGCGGGGTGGTGGTGGTGTCGAGGTCGCGCCAGCGCCGCGCGGCCATCTCGCCCGGGCGCATCCCGGTGAGGAAGTCGAGCGCGTACATCACCTGCCGGTCCTGTGGCACCCGATCGTCGTGCAGGAGCTGCCAGACCTCCCTGCCCGCGAAGCCGGAATGGTTCCGCTTCCCGGCCACCTTGTCGCGCTTCGGCGGCAGGTCCCGCTTCGGGCGCCACGCGCAGGGGTTCACGGCGAGGAGTTCGCGGTCCACGGCCTCGGACAGCAGCCGCTTCGCCGTGCTGGCGATGTGGTGGACCGTGCGCGAGGCCAGGGGCTCTGGCGAGTCCGCGCGCGTGCGCGAGGGCAGCGTGCGCACCCAGTCCAGCATCACCGCCTTCGTCAGGGCCGTGAGGGCCCGGTCCCCGAGCTGCGGGAACAAGTGGTAGCGAAGCATGGACCGCTCGGTATCGGCGCTGGCGAGCTTGCACGCGATCCGCTCCGCGGCCCACTGCTCGCCCCACGCGCGGACCGTGAGGCCGCCGGAGGACTCGGCGGCGGCCGCGGCGGCCGGGGCGCCCAGCTCGAGCTGGAGCGCCGCCCGGAACGTGTCGGCCGGTGCGGCGGGTGTGCTTGCTCCCGTCGGGGAAGACGATCACCGCCTCAAGCTTGCCGTCACGCGGACGGATGTAGACGCGGGGGCTGACGACGTTCACGGCGCTGCGCCGGCTCGGCGACCGGCACGCCCGCCTGGATGAGCTCGCTCGCGGCGGACCGATGGGCCGCGCCAAACGAGTACGCGCGGTGCGAGGAGAAGGCGGCGTCGGCGGGCCGCCTCGTTTCCGGGGGTGGGAGGAGGCTGCCCGCACAGCGGTGCGCGGCGCTGGCCCACCTCCGTGAGCGTCGGGCCGGCACTGTTCTGCGGTTATGCCGCGGCGAGCCGCCGGGCTTTCGCCACGGTGCAGCCCAGCGCGCCCGCGATCGAGGTCCAGCTCTCGCCCTTCGCGCGCCGCTTGCGGACCTCAGCGGCGGACGGCCCAGGCTCAACGGGGCGAGCTCACGCCTTTCCTCGCCGCCGCCGCCTCCGGGCCCTGCTGGCAGGAGGTCGCGCCGGCCCACGTGAGCCTCGCTGAGCACCATCGCGGTCGGCTACGTGGTCGCGAGCGCACTCTTCACGTACCGCTCCTGGCGGCAACCGGCTGGTGAAGGCGTTTCAGATACTCTGCTCAAGGCAGACGGGCGCGGTGCGGGTCGACACAGGTCCGCGACTCACAGATGCGGTCCCCCTTACAGTCGGTGTCTTTAGTACAACCGCCCACGGCTGATGCCGGGGGTGTCGAGGCCGCGGGCGCGTTCTCGCAATTGTACGCGACGCCCGAGACCGACACGCCTTGGCCCCCGCCAAAGGTCCCCGAAGGCCATTGGTCGGGTGTTCCGATGAATCTCACATGCGTCGCCCCGCGGCGTGCAGCCTCATTGAGGGCTTCGTTCTGGGCTGATTCTACGAGTTGCTCGGTGGACTTGAGTCCGCCGAAGAACGGGTCTGCCGAGCCAACGACGGTTCCCACCGACGTGCACCCCGCGCCGGGATTCGCATCGAGCAGCCCCACCTCGTGGCCTTTGGCCGAGAGGCTGGTCGTTCCACAGCCCATCACCGCCGCTGTCAGCAAAAGGATTCGTCGCATTCGCCCCAGTAAGACTCGACCGCGCAATGATAGGCAAACTCCTCAGCCTCGCCCGTCTGTGTGGTTCGTAACTCAAGCGCGCCGCGCATGTCCGATGAGCGTTGTCCCCGAGGCTACACCGTCATGGGACCCCGCCGCATGGCCGCCAAGGCAGAGGGCGGGAGCAGCAATGCGAAGCGCGCTCGAGCGCAACATCGAGTAAGGCGCGCGGGAAGAAGTTGGCGGGCACTGGCCGCTCGGCGGTCGCCGCGGCGAACCCACCGCCGATCACGCTCGCGTCCGGCCGGGCGCAGGTGGAAGGCGCCCGCCGATGGCGAGCAGGAACGTCGCGGCGACGCCGAGGCTGATGCCGGCGCACACGAGGAGCGTCGCCGCACCAGCATTTAGCCGGAGCGAGGGGAAGACGAGCAGGAACCGTTCGCCCCACAGGCCGAGCAGGATCGCCCCTGCGCCGGCCGCGAGCGTGCTGCGCCTGCGTTTGAGCCGCTCGGAGAAGAGCAGCCAGAACGGCCAGGCGAAGACCGCCACCAGCACCGTCACCGTGACCGGCCGGTAACCACCTGACCAGCGCCGCAGCAAGACCGCGACCTCCTCCGGCACGTTGCCGTACCAGGTGGGCAGGTAGAGCGCCCAGAGAAGGTAGGTCCACACCACGATGAACGCGAAGAGGAGCTTCCCGAGGTCGTGTCGCAGGTCGGGACCGGAGACGTCGCGCCAAGCCGCCACCAGCGCCACCCACGCCAGGCCGGAGACAAACGCGCCCAGGAAGTAGTAGGCGGGCACGACCGTGAACATCGGCCCCGCCGATGGCCGAAGGACGAGATCGAAGGCCCAGACCGAGAGCCCGAGGACGTAGACGAGCACGTACCCGAGCGCCGCGGACCGCACGCGCTTCGTGTCCGCGTGCTCGCGACGCGCCAGCAAGACGAAGCGCCGCCCGGCCCAGAAGACGACGGCCGCCGAGACGAGGAGGCGCGACGCCCCGAGCGCGGCGGGAGCGCCGGGGGGGAGTAAGGCCGGTAGCCCGGCGGCGACGACGACGAGCCATGCCCATGCGGGCAGGAAGAACGCGGCGCCCGCCTCGGCGACGGGGAGGATCGAGCGCGCCCAGCCGCCCGACGCGAGCCGCACCGCCGCGGACAGCGCCACGCTCCCGGCCGCGACTCCGGCGAAGAAGAGCCAGCTCGCGGCAAGCGCCGCCAAGGCGGCCCGCGTGCCACCAGCGGCCACGCCCGACACGAGCGCGGCCGCGCCGACCACGCTCGCTGCCGCGCAGGCGCGCGCGCCACCCCGACCGAGCCCCGACGCGGCGCGCTCGAGCACGCTCATGGCGTGCCTCCTCCAGCCGGTTCCGGAGGTGGCGGCGGCGGCACGGTCACGACCGGGCTCGTGCGCTGGATCTCCCGGACCCAATTCACGAGGTTCCACCGGTCGACCGCGGTGAGCCCCTCGCGCGCCGCCGGCATCGCCTTCCCGCCGTAGCTGATGGTGCCCCAGAGGAAGCCGTCGCTGCGCTCGCGCACCTTCACGTAGGCGAGGTCCGGCGCGGGCGGAAAGAAGCGCGACACCGGGCCCCCACCGTGCCCGTCAGCGCCGTGACACGGCGCGCAGCGCACCGCGAACAGGTCACGGCCGCGCGCCAGCGAGGAGGGCGAGGGCGGCACGGGGTCGGGGAGGTCCTCGGTATCGTCTCGACTCTCGTAGCGGGGCGCGGCCCCGAGCGGCACCGATCGTTCGGGCTCGGGCCGGGGCGCCTGCTGGGGCCGGATCGAGGGCTGGTACCACATGTCGGTCCGCCAGTCGTTCGAGCAGGCGGCGAGCGCGGTCAGCCCGGTGAGGAGCAGGGTCCAGCTACGCGACACGGCTCACCTCCACGGCCCCCGCCGAACGCAGGAGGCGCTCCGCCACGGCGAGCTCGTCGCCGGCGGCGTGGACCGCGATCCGATCGGAGGGGAACGGTCCGGCCGCCGGGAAGGCGCTGCGGCGCCCGCCGCGCCACGTCCCGACCGCGACCGCGACGAGGTTCACGAGCGAACCGACCAGCACCGCTACCTCGAAGGTCACGATGAGGAACGGCGGCCAGGAGACGATCGGCTTCCCGCCGGTCACGAGCGGCCAGGCGAGGGAGGTGCCGGCCGTGAGGAGTATCCCGAGGCCGACCCCGAGGAGCGCGCCGGGCAGGGTGACGAGATCGAGCCTGCTGCGTGGCTTGCCCACGGCGGCGATGACGTCGGGATAGGCAGCCGGCATGAGGGCGCGCACCTTGAAGCCGCGCTCCCGCAGCGACAGCATGGCGGCAGCGGCCGTGCTCGGCTCCACGAAGGTCGCGATCACCCCGCCCTCAGCCGGCATGGCCTGGCTCCCCCGGGGCCAGGGCCCCGCCCCCGTGACCCGCGTGCGCCGCCTCCTCCTTCAGCTCCGCGATGGAGATCGGTGGAAGGAACTTCACGCCCAGGAGGAAGAGGAAGAAGAACCAACCGAACGCGCCGAAGGTGACCGCCCACTCCACCCAGCTCGGGACGTAGACGCGCCAGTTGAACGGCAGGCGGTCGTGCGAGAGCGACGTCACGACGATGTTGAAGCGCTCGAGCCACATCCCCACGTTCACCAGCACGCAGATGACGAGCAGGCTCCAGGCGGTGGTCCGCACGCGCCGCACGAGCAGCAGCGCCGGCCCGAGGCAGTTGCAGATCACCATGAGCCAGAAGACCGGCGCGTACGGTCCGGTCATCCGGTAGAGGAAGGTGCTCCGCTCCGGGTCCGCCTCCGGCGCCTGCCACGCGAGCACGATCTCGGTCGCGTAGGAGTAGGTGACGATGAGGGACGTCAGGATGAGCAGCCGCGCCAGCATGTCGAGGTGCCGGGACGTGATGATCGCCTCGAGCCGGAGCGCCCGCCGGAGCGGGACGAGGATCGTGATCACCATCGCCACCCCCGAGAGGATGGCGCCGGCGACGAAGTACGGCGGGAAGAGCGTCGAGTGCCAGCCGGGGAGCACGGAGACCGCGAAGTCCCACGAGACCACGCTGTGCACCGAGACGACGAGCGGCGTCGCGAAGGCGGCGAAGAACAGGTAGGCGCGCGTGTAGTGGCGCCATTGCTCGTCGGTGCCGCGCCAGCCGAAGGCGAGCAGCCGGTACAGGTGGCGGCGCCAGCCGCTGGCCCGGTCGCGCAACACCGCGGCGTCCGGCGCGACGCCGACGAGCAGGAACACGGTCGAGACGATGAGGTACGTGGAGATGGCGAAGACGTCCCAGACGAGCGGCGAGCGGAAGTTGATCCAGAGCTCGCGCTGGTTCGGGTACGGCATCAGCCAGTAGGCGAGCCAGGGCCGGCCGAGGTGGAGGATCGGGTAGAGCCCGGCGGTCAGGACGGCGAAGACCGTCATCATCTCTGCCACCCGGTACACCGCGGTGCGGAAGCGTGCCCGGAACAGGAAGAGGATGGCGCTGATGAGCGTGCCTGAGTGAGCGATGCCGACCCAGAAGACGAAGTCCGTGATGAGGTTGCCCCACATGCCGGGGCGCTGAAGGCCGGTCCAGTGCAGGCCCGTCCGCACGATGAGCGAGTAGGACCAGCCTCCGAAGATGGCCGCCGCGGCGGCGATGGCGAGGGCGATCCAGTAGCCCCGACCCGGAGACCGGTGCGCCGCGATCACCATCTCCTCGATGGTCAGGACGTCCTCGCCCGGCTTCACGACGTCCCCTCCTCCCGGACGCGCGCGAGGTAGGTGATGGCGGGGCTCGTCCCGAGCTCCTCGAGGGCCCGGAAGGCGCGGCGGTCGCGCGCCAGCGCGGTGACGCGCGAGGAGGGATCGTTCGCGTCGCCGAAGACGATGGCGCGGCTGGGGCATGTCTGCGCGCAGGCCGGCACCACCTCGCCGTCGGCGATGGGCCGCTCCTCGTCGCGCGCCTTCAGCTCGGCGGACCGGATGCGCTGCACGCAGAAGGTGCACTTCTCCATGATGCCGCGCGAGCGCACCGTGACGTCGGGGTTGAGCTGCATGTCGAGCGGCCGCGCGAACTGCGCGTCGCGCCAGTTGAAGGTGCGGACCTTGTACGGGCAGTTGTTCGAGCAGTAGCGGGTGCCGACGCAGCGGTTGTAGACCTGCGCGTTCAGCCCCTCGGGCGTGTGGTAGGTGGCGTAGACCGGGCAGACCGGCTCGCACGGCGCGTTCGTGCAGTGCTGGCACAGCATGAGGAGAAGCCGCACATCGAGCGCTCCGCCGGGCTCGTCGCCCAGGTAACGCTCCACGCGGAGCCAACCCATGTACCGGCCCTCCGACGCGGCCTCCGGCCCCATCACCGGCACGTTGTTCTCGGCGAAGCAGGCGACCACGCAGGCTTGGCACCCCGTGCAGCGGTCGAGGTCGATCGCCATCGCCCAACGGTGCTCCGGATGCTTCGGCTCGGCGTACATGCGGGCGCTGAGATCGGGACGCGGCGGCGACGGCTCGGCGGCGGTGACGACCGGCACGACGTCTCGCCCGTGCTGATACGGGCTGCCCTCCAGAAGCGGAAGCCTGGCTCTCCCCACGCGCGCGACGGTGGCGCGCGTCCCTGCGAATGCCAGCGCGCCCGAGCCGGCGTCCGCCACGGCGGGCAGGAGGACCGCGGCCTCGGGGCCGCCGAGCGGAAAGGCCACCGCGTCGTCGCGGATGCCCGGGAAGACGTAGACCGGCAGCTCCGCGCGCCCGGCCGGCGTCGCCACCGCGACGCGATCGCCGGTGCGCACGGCCAGGCGGGCGGCGGTCGCCGGCGACATTTCGAGCCAGGGCATCCATGACACGCTCGAGAGCGCGTCGGGGATCTCGCGAAGCCAGGGCAGGTCGGCTCCCGGACCGCGCAGCGCCGTCGGGAAGGCCACCAGGTCGAAGGCCCCCGGCGACGGGAGCGGGGGCGGCGTGAGCGTCAGGAACGGCCGGGCAGAGCCGGGAGCGAGGCGCGGCGCGGGCGTTCCAGCCGGCTCGGACCAGACGCCGCCGCGCTCGAACGCGGAACGGAGCGCGGCGGAAGCATCCGCCGGCGCACCCCCTTGCGCCAACCGCTCGCTGGCGCGCGCGGCGACGAGATCGTACGGGTCGGTCGATGCGACCGATGCACCTCCCGGGAGCTGCTTCGCGATCTCGAGCAGCACCTGCGTGGCTTGCCGCGTGTCGGCGAGCGGCGTCATGACGGGCTGCAGCAGGTTCAGCACGCCCTTGCGCGGTTCCACTGCTCCGAACGACTCCAGCGAGTGGCGGACGGGGAGGACGAGGTGGGCATGGGCGGTCGTCGCGTCCGGCCGGAGCGCGAGGGATACCACCAGCGGCACGCGGTCCAGTGCCGCCGCGGCGCCGAGCGCGGACGGCAGGACACCGACCGGGTCGACGCCGTGGACGAGGAGGATGTCCACGCGCCCGGCGCCGAGGTCGGCGAGGAGCGCCTGGGCGTCGGCGAGCGGTGACGAGGAGTCCTCGCCCGGATCGAGGCCGAGTCGGATGGTGCGCCCGAAACTCCCCAGCGCGTGATCGAGCAGGAGCGCTACCGCCGCGAGCTGGGTCGCCTCGCGACCCAGCGCCTGCGCACCCGGGGCGAGGACGGCGCACGGTCGGCGCCGGGCGAGCTCCCGGCCCAGCCCCTCGATCTCCGCCCACGGGACACCGGCGCGCGCCGCAAGGTCGGCCGGCGCGAGCCGCTCGAGGTCAGGCCAGAGCGCGCGCACGTCGGGCGGGAGGTCGCTCACGCCGCGCTGCGGATCGACGATCGTGCGCAGCGCACCCAGCGCCACCGCCAGCTCACCCCCACTTCGCGCCCGGATCCAGCGGTCGGCGGAGACGCCGGTGAGCGACAGCCGCGGACCGACCCACGTGAACCGAGTGCGGCCCTCGCCTCCGGCAGTCCGCGCCGCTGCGAGCTGGCGTGCCAGCTCCACCGGCGAGCCCCAGCTCTCGAAAAGCTCGGCGCCAAAGGCGACCACGGAGCGTGCGACGGAGACATCGTAGCTGGGGAGCTCGCGCACGCCGAACAGCGCGCTCGCCGCGGCTCGCAGCGGCGCCGGATCAAGCAGCTCGAGAACGACGCGATCGGCGGGGCGGCCACCGGCCGCGGCCAGGAAGGCGCGCTGGGCCACCGCGTCGATGCCCGGCTCGAGGCACGTGAGGAGCCGAACGCGGCCGGGTCCGCGCCCGCGTGCCTCCGTCATCGCCCTCACCACCCGGGCCTCGGCGTCGTCCCAGCTTATCGGGGCCAGGGCGCCGCCGCTCCGCGCCAGCGGACCCTGGAAGCGATCCGGGTGGTAGAGCGCCTGCAACGCCGCCTGGCCGCGGGCGCATAGTGCGCCGCGCCCCACGGGATCGTCGGGGTTCCCCTCCAGCTTCACGACCCGCCCCTCGCGCGTGCGTGCGGTGACGCCGCAGCCAGCTGGGCACTCGTGGCAGGCGGTCCGATAGAAGAGGGGCGTCCCGGGGATGACGTCCTCGGGCGGCACGAGATAGGGCACGAGCTTTTGCACCGTGGGGCGGGGCGAGCAGCCCGCGACACCCGCCGCGCCGGCCGCGCCGACGATGCCGAGGAACGAACGGCGACTGATGGCGCGCTGGCTAGGGTCCTCCATCGTCCCTCACTTGTGGCAGGTGACACACTCCGTGAGCCGCGCGCGCTCTGCGGGGCGCTCGCGCTGCTTGCGATGGTGGCAATCGAGGCACCAGCCCATGGTGAGCGGCGCCACCTGCCGCACCACGTCCATCTTCTCCACCTCGCCGTGGCACTCCTGGCAACGCACGCCGGAGCGCACGTGAGGCGCGTGCGTGAAGTACACGTGGTCCGGCACGCGATGGACTCGCACCCACGCGATGGGCTCCTCGGCCCGGAGCAGCGGCTGCAGCCGCTTCAGCTCGGCCGCGAGGCTCGGGTTCTGCGGGTCGTCCTTCACGAACTTGTGGCAGCCCTGGCAACGCGCCATCGAGGGGATACCCGCCACCGGGCCGCGCTCCGCGTAGACGTGGCACGAGGTGCACCCGATGCGCGACTCCCCCGCGTGAACCACGTGGCTGAAGCGGATGGGCTGCTCGGGTCCGGCCGGGCCGGCCAGGGCGACGGCGCGCGTGACGAGCGCGCCCGCCAGCACCCAGCCGCGGGCAAACCGCACCTGGAGCCCCCTCAGCGCTTCACCGTGACGTTCACCTCGGTCGTCCCCCCCGCGGTGACCGTCACCGGCTGGTCAGGCGCCTTGAGGTGCGAGTTCCACACTGCGAGCTTGTACGAGCCAGGCGGGACATCGGCGATGGTGAAGCGGCCCTTGGGGTCGACGGCGGCGGCGAACCGGCTCGGCGCGACGAAGATGTACCCCAGCATCTCGGGGTGGATGGAGCAGAGCTGGCTGTACGGGCCCTCCTGGTCGAACTTGTGCGTGCGATCCTCGTTCTGCTTGAACGTGCCGAGGTTGTAGGCGTCGCCGTCGGGCGAGTAAACGTTGTGGCCCACGCCGTCGTGGTTCAGGAACTTGACCGTGTCGCCCTTCGCCACGACGAGCACGTGCGGGATGAACGTCATGTTCTTCTGGTCCATCGCGAGCGTCCGTGGCTGCGGCGATTCCGCCACGCCCTTTAGGTAGACCACCGTCTCCGCGGCGTACTTGGGGGGCGTGACGTCGACCTTCCCAGAGACCGTCCCGCCGGCGGCGCGCACGCCTGGCGCGGAAACGAGGAGGGCGGCGGCAGAGAGGGTGCGGAGCGCGTTCGATCCCATAGGTCCATGTCCTCCGTTCGACGCGGCGATCACATTGCCCAGGCGATGAACAGCGAGATCGACTCGATCTCGTGCGTCGAGCTCGTTGGCGTCGACGCAGCGCCCGGCGCCACCACGAAGTTGCCCCAGTCGGCATTGCCGCCGGCCCAGGGGAGCGGCGCGCCCGTGGCGTCAGTGGGGAAGCCGTCCGCGAACTCGATGTTCCCCACCAGCACCGCCTTGATGTTGGCCCGCACGAGGAACGCGATGCCCGGCATGAGGTGGATGTCGCTGACGTTCGGACCGCCGCCCGGGCGCAGCTCGATGCGCTCCACCCGGACCGCTGGCACGAGCCACGGGAACAGGACGTACGACAGCTCGCCCCACTCGACGTTCGTGTTCACGACGTCGAGCGAGGCGGTGCCTCGGTCGTTGTGCTGGGTGTAGAAGCCGGCGTTCAGCTCGGCCGAGCCGAGTTGGGCCCGGAGGTCTGCGCCGATGGTGAGCGAGGTGTTGGCGACCGGAGGCGGCGTCGCGCTGCCCGTCCCGGGCGTCGGGAACGTCTCGCGGGAGCGGAAGCCGAAGACATCGACGGTGACCGCGTCCTCGGCCCAGGGCCGCATCGCGTCCACCGGTCCCTGCGAGCCCTCCCCGTCGAGCCGCATCCCGCCCAGCTTGGCGCCGAGGTGCGCGTAGACGTTCTCGCTGTTGAAGAATTGCGTCGTGACCGTGTTCTTGCCGGCGGTGACGCCGACCGAGGCGTTGACGCGCCCACCGATCACGCTCGTCAGCTCGACCCCGTTGTAGTTGTCGACGAGCGTGAATGGGTCGGACGAGAGCCCGTAGATCGCGGTCACCGGTACCGTCGTGATGAACGCGTCGCCGAGGTACGAGGAGTGCGGGCCGAAGCTGGTCAGGGTGGGGAAGCCGCGCCCGACCGTGAGGTTGACGGCGTGCTTGGGACCGAACAGGTCGTTGAGCAGTATCTGAGCGTGCTCGACGTCCGCGCTGCCCGAGGAGAAGGTCAGCTCTCCCCAGAGGGTGATGCTGTCGTCGACCGACGCGCCTGCCCAGATGTGGCCCTCCTTGACGAGGTCATTGAACGAGACGCCCGCGCCCCCGTTTGCCCGCGCCACGCTGGAGGTGCGGTCCGGGTAGAGGAAGGCCTGGCCGTTGAAGCCGATGGCGAGGGGCACGGAGATCGGGAGCGTCCCAGGCCACACCGAGTTCGGGAACGTCTTCTTGTTCGCCTCCTGCCCGAGCGCGACCGTCTCCTGCTTCACGTAGTCGCTGTCGACGCCCGGGAAGCGATAACCGTTGCGGCGGAACGCCTCACCGAACGGCGTGATCTTCGGGTAGACGGTGTGGCAGGTGAGGCAGCTCGTGCCGTACTTGCGCGCGAAGGCGGGGATGGAGAGCGCGTCGGTCCAGGCCAGGAGGAGAGCACCGGCGACCGAGAGGCGGGCTGCAACGAGGGCGCTGATTCTCATTCGCATGTTCCTTTCGACTCCCGGAGATCACGCCACGATGTCAGCGCATCCTAGAAACTGCCGAGCGCACGCGCAGGAGACAATCAGGGGAGCCCCTGTCACGATGCGTCACGACAAATTGGGTCGCCGTTGAAGGTCGAGCGGAGCTCGGACAGGAGGCGCCGGCCCCGGCCGGGTCACGACCTCCGGCTGAGCGTAGGCAAGCGCGGTCATGGCTCAGACGCCTCGGTCCCGCCCTTGGCCTCATCCTCCGACGGGCACGGCAGCTCCAGCCAGCTGGTCGGCTTGCGCGTCGTGCGGGCGTGCACGGTAGCGGCCACCCTTGCCCGTTCGCAAAGCGCGCGAAGCCGGTCACGAAACTCGTCGCCGGTTCCCGTTACCTCGGGTGCGTGCGCGCGGGTGTCTGGCTGCAGGTCCGCGTAGGCTACGACTTCCGGTGAGGTGGTCACGCCGCACCCCCGACCAGAAGGCGCCCCGCTTGCGCCACCGCCCGGGACAGGATTGCCTCGACGTCGGCTTGGCTCGCTCGGCCGTGAACCGCGCATTCGGCGAGGACTGTGCCGCCGTTAATGAATAGGTCGGCCGTGAGCGGGGGCAGGGTAGCGCTGTCACGCCCATCGCCCGCCGACGTCCTCGAACGAGCGCAACGATTGTCCCCCGCGTTCGCGGAAGAGCCGCCTGTGTCCGCCTGGGAGTGCGCGAAAGGTCGCAAAGATCCGGGAATTTGCGCAGCTTCGAAACCTGCAACGCCCACTCCCTGTAACGCCCGCAACGTATCGACGTTGGGCGTTTTCTTTTCCGCACCTTCAGCTGTGACCTCTGGTGTGACCTCCCCGACCGGCGGATGGGCAGTCGGATCGCAAGCACAACCCGGCATCGCTCCAGCCAGACGATGCGCTGCCGGGCGTAGTAGTCGAAAGCCTGCGTGGGCGACGGTTGGGTGATGAGCTTGATCTGCTCGCGGGTGGTGCCGCCCGCCTCGTCGAGGGAGATGAGCGACCCCGGGAGGCGCGGCACGAAGTGGCTGCGGGTCCGCAACATCCCTGGCCGTCACCCGCTCCCGAGCCGCTTTCCTCGTTCCTGCCGAGGCTGCGCACTCGCCGCGCGGGCCGGTGGTGATGGCAGCGGTCCGGTCAGTGATGCCCCCATGACTCAGTGACTGGCGCTACTCGCCGCCTTCTTCCGGAGCTCTTCCTTTATCTGCTCCAGGTTGAAGCTCGCCCCCTTCTGCATCGGCGGGAACGCGATGAAGGTCTCCGCGATCCTCGCTACCTCCTGCTGCACGAAGACGAAGCGCCAGAACTCGTACTCGTACCAATTGATGAAGCCCAGCGACTTCCCGAGGCCGGCCCGCTCGAAGGGATCGAGGCGCAGGTTGACGAGGATCGGCCAGTCCGGCTTCACGGTACCGCCCAACCAGCCACTCGGCTGGTCGATGAACCGATACTTGTAGTCGCCGATGCGGATGGCGCCGAGGGTCGTCTCCGCGAAGTAGAGGATCTCGTCGCGCTTGGACGGCCCCTTGCCGGTGATGAGGTCCGTCTGGTCGAAGCCGTCGAGGTGGACCTTGAAGCTCTGGCCGCCCACCGACTTGCCCTTCGTCAGCTCGTCCACG
>DATLJU010000111.1:0-3827 GCA_035538735.1 Anaeromyxobacteraceae bacterium
GCCTGCTCCTCACCACCGAGGCGCTCGTCGCCGAGAAGCCGAAGAAGAAGGCGAAGGCCGGCGCGGGCGCGGCCGGCATGGGCGACATGGACGAGGACTACTGAGGCATCACGGAGCGGCCCCCTCTCCCTGGCCCTCTCCCCCGGTGGGGGAGAGGGTCGTTCACCCGCGGACGCACGCGTTTCGTCCCCCTCTCCCTGCGCCAGCGGTCGGGGGAGTGGGGGCGGAGCCCCCACCCAGAAATCGGCGAAGCCTGGCGGCCGCTCGCGTCAGCGAGCGAAAGCGCCGAAGGCGCCGCCGCCGGCCAGGGAGAGGGGGCCGCTCCGTGATGCCTCAGTAGTCCTCGTCCATGTCGCCCATGCCGGCCGCGCCCGCGCCGGCCTTCGCCTTCTTCTTCGGCTTCTCGGCGACGAGCGCCTCGGTGGTGAGGAGCAGGCCGGCGACCGACGCGGCGTTCTGCAGCGCGGTCCGCTCGACCTTCGTCGGATCGATGACGCCCGCCTGGACGAGATCCTCGTACTGCTCCGTCTGGGCGTTGAAGCCGAAGGCGCCCTTGCCGTCGCGCACCTTCTCCGTCACGACCGGCCCGTCCCAGCCGGCATTCTCGGCGATGCGGCGGATGGGGTGCTCGATCGCCTTCTTCACGATGTCGACGCCGAAGCGCTCCGCGGTGCCGGCCGGGGTCTGGAGCGTGTCGAGCGCCGAGGCGCAGCGCAGGTACGCGACCCCGCCGCCCGCCACGATGCCCTCCTCCACCGCGGCGCGCGTGGCGTGGAGCGCGTCCTCGACCCGCGCCTTCTTCTCCTTCATCTCGGTCTCGGTGGCGGCGCCGACGTGGATGACCGCGACCCCACCCGCGAGCTTGGCCAGCCGCTCCTGCAGCTTCTCCTTGTCGTAGTCGCTGGTCGTCTCCTCGATCTGGCCGCGGATGAGCTTGATGCGGCCCTCGATGTCGGCCTTCGTGCCGGCGCCGTCGACGATCGTCGTGTTGTCCTTGTCGACCGTGATGCGCTTGGCGCGGCCGAGATCCTTGACGGTGAGCTGCTCGAGCTTGAGGCCGAGCTCCTCCGCGACCACCTGCGCGCCGGTGAGCGTGGCGATGTCCTTCAGCATCTCCTTGCGACGGTCGCCGAAGCCGGGCGCCTTGACCGCGCAGACGTTGAGCGTCCCGCGCAGCTTGTTCACGACCAGCGTCGCGAGCGCCTCGCCGTCGACGTCCTCGGCGATGATGAGGAGCGGCTTGCCGGAGCGCGCCACCTGCTCCAGCACGGGGATGAGATCTGCCATGGCCGAGATCTTCTTCTCGGTCACGAGCAGGTACGGCTCCTCGATCACCGCCTCCATCCGCTCCGGATCGGTCACGAAGTAGGGCGACACGTAGCCGCGGTCGAACTGCATGCCCTCGACCACGTCGAGCGTCGTCTCGAGGCCCTTCGCCTCCTCGATGGTGATGACGCCCTCCTTGCCGACCTTCTCCATCGCCTCCGCGATGATGTTGCCGATGGTCTCGTCGCCGTTGGCGCTGATCGTGCCGACCTGGGCGATGTCCTTCTTGCCGTGGGTGGGCTGCGACATCTTCTTGAGCTCGGCCACGATGAGCTCGACCGCGCGGTCGATGCCGCGCTTCAGGTCCATCGGGTTGTGCCCGGCCGCGACGAGCCGCAGGCCCTCCTCGTAGATGGCGCGCGCCAGGACCGTCGCGGTGGTGGTGCCGTCGCCCGCCTTGTCGGAGGTCTTCGAGGCGACCTCGCGCACCATCTGGGCGCCCATGTTCTCGAAGCGGTGCTCGACCTCGATCTCCTTCGCGACGGTGACGCCGTCCTTGGTGATGGTGGGAGACCCGAAGGTCTTTTCGATCACCACGTTGCGCCCCTTCGGGCCGAGCGTGACCGCCACCGCCTCGGCCAGGGTCTGCACGCCGCGCAAGATGGCCTCGCGGGCGCCCTGGTGGAAGGCGATCTCCTTGGCAGGCATCGGAGTGCTCCTTTCGTCTAAAACGTAAGAGTGACGGATGCTTGACTGGGCAGACCACACTAGCAGTCCGCCCGAGCGGGCGCTAACATAACCGTCGATCGGGAGCGGTCAAGCAGTGGCCATGAGCACAGCCGAGCTGGAGCGGGCCGCGGACGAGGCCTGGGAGCGGCTCGACGCCGGCGACGCCGCGGGCGCGCTCGAGGCGGTGCACCGCGGTCGCCAGCGAGCCCGGCGCGGGGCGCCGGAGGACGTCGACCTCCTCGCCGATCTCTCGCTCCTCGAGGGGCTGGCGTTTCTCGATCTATGCCGGTTCGAGGAGGCGCGGCGAGTGCTCGAGACGCTGGCGCGCGAGTTCGACGACGCCTCGGCGGAGCATGCGCTCGGGTTGCTGGCGGAGCGCCGCGGCGAGCGGCGGGAGGCGGAGCGCCGGTTCGCGCGGGCGCGCAGGCTCGCCCCGGCCGACTTTCCGGCGCCCATCGTCCTCTCGCAAGCCGAGTTCGATGCCGCGGTCGAGGCCGCGCTCCGCGAGCTACCGGAGCCGGTCCGCCGCTGGCTCGAGAACGTCGCCATCGCGGTCGAGGACATCCCGCCGGACGACGACCTCACCGGCAGTGACCCGCCCCACCCGCCCTCGATCCTCGGGATCTTCCGCGGCTCGCCGCTCGGCGACAAGGCGTCGATGGACCCGTGGAGCCACTTCCCGTCGAGCATCGTCCTCTACCAGAAGAACCTGCAGCGCTTCGCGCGGACGCGCCAGGAGCTGGTGGAGGAGATCCGGACGACGCTCCTGCACGAGGTCGGACACTTCCTCGGGCTCGACGAGGAGGAGCTGGCGGAGATGGGGCTAGATTGAACGGTAACCCGTAAACGAGCCCGAGTCCGGTCGATGCCGGGCGCGGGCACGGGCTCCTTCACGGGCTCGGGGATCGCAGCGATCCTGCCGAAAAATGGACGGATCCGGCGCGATATCGGATGCTCGGGCCGGCATGCCCCACGTGATCGAGTCCATGGAGCTGGCGCAGGTCCTCGCCGAGGCCGAGGACATCGCCCGGAGCGTCAACCAGAAGCTCACGAGCGCCCATCAGCTCCTCGCCTTCTTCACCGTCCCGAACCGAGCCGAGATGCTCCTGCGCGACCGCGGGATCGACGAGGACCGGGTGCTGGCGGCGATGACGGACAAGCCATCGGAACCGGAGGGCATCGAGCGCGACCTGCGCGAGCGCGCCCGCGAGGTGGCCACGGGCGTCGGCGCGGAGGAGGTCGACTGCCTCCACCTGCTCATCGCGATGAGCCGCGTGCGCGCCTCCGCGGCGCACCAGCTCCTCGCCGCGTGCGGGCTACAGCTCGCGACCTTGCGGAACGTGGCGCTCTCCTACTTCACGAGCCGCATGCCACGCCGGCTGCAGCAGTTCGCGCCCCAGCCGGTCAAGGCGCCCGCGAGCTACCGACCCTCTCCCTCGACGGCACGGCCGGGCGTGGGGGTGGCGCCGACCGGAATCCCGACACCGACCGCAACGCCGGTCCCGACCGCGACTCCAACCGCGACGCCGGTCCCGGCGGCGACGGCGGCCGCGGCGCCCACGGCGATGCCGTTCGCGCGGCCCCCCTCTCCCTACGCGCTCGACCCCCAGGCGTTCCCGTGGCTCGCAGCCCTGGGGCGCAACGTCTCCGAGCTCGCCGCCGCCCGCCGGCTCGATCCCCTCGTCGGGCGCGACCTCGAGGTCGAGGAGGCGATCGACATCCTCGGCAAGCGGCGCACCAACAACCCGCTCCTCGTCGGTGAGCCGGGCGTGGGCAAGACCGCCATCGTCGAGGGGATCGCGCAGCGGCTCGTCGAGGAGCGGGGGCCGGAG
>DATLJU010000112.1:0-10692 GCA_035538735.1 Anaeromyxobacteraceae bacterium
TGTACGCGTCCGCCTTGTCCGGCGCCGGGCGCGTCACCCCGCGCGACGGGTGCCGCGACCCCTCGTCGGCGAGCCAGGCGTGGCTCACGTCCTCGCGGATGGTCGCGGGCTCGAGGGGCCGGAGCGCTCCGTCGAACACGCCCGGCGCCAGCCACGGCGCCCCCTCGGGCCCGTAGGCACCGAAGCTGAGGAACACGTCGTGGGCTCGCCCGAACCGCTCGAGCGCGAGGTCCTCCGCCACCGCGAGGAAGGCGCGGAAGTCGCTCGCGCTCGCCGGGCGCTCGTCGCGCCACGCCGCCAGCGCCGCGGCGTCGTCGATCGCCGCCACCCGCTCCAGCGCGTCCCCGAACAGCTTCCCCTCCAGGAAGGCGCGGAAGGCCCGCAGCGCCAGCAGCAGCTGGATCTTCTCGTGCCGGTGCACCGCGCGCGAGGTGCCGCCCGGCTGCAGCGCGAGCGTGTGCGGCCACTTCCCCGCCAGGAGGCCCATGACGTCGAGGAGCCGCGCCCGCGCATCCAGGGCTTCGGCCGCCGCGCTGCCCCGCATCGCCTGGAAGCGCGCCTGGACGGGGGCGAACCAGGAGCGGCGCGCGTACGCCTCGCGCGCGAAGTCGGGCATGAAGAAGAGGTAGAAGTGCGTCAGGTGGTCGGCCGCGCTCTCGGTCGCCCGCACCAGATCCGAGGCGAGCCGCCCGTTCTCGGGCGCGCGCAGCTGCATGGCGGAGGCGAGCGCGCGCGCCGCCGCCGCGGACTGCGCCACCGAGCAGATGCCGCACACGCGCGGCACGATGGTCAACGCGTCGAGCGCCTTCTTGCCGATCAGGATCTGCTCGAAGCCGCGGTACATCGGCGAGCACACCCGCGCCGAGCGGACGACCCCGCCCTCGACGTCGAGCGTGACCTCGAGGTCGCCCTCGACGCGGTTGAAGGGTCCGACGACGATCCGCTTCACTTCCGCCCCGAGTTGCGGATGCCGGGCGGCACCCGCTCGTGATCCGCGACGGCGTTCTCGCGCACCCGCCGCGGGGTTGCCGACTTGGAGAGCGCCGCCAGCGCCACGAACCAGGCCTTCGGCATGTCGATGGGCAGCGCGATGGGGATCCCGGCGAGCTTCGGGGTCTCGGCGAAGGGGTGCCCCGGCTCCTCGAACCCCGGCGCGGTGCAGTCGATGCAGGCGAAGCCGCCGCGCAGGCACGACCCCGAGCCGTTCCACGTGCGCGTGTTGCAGTCCCCGTGAGCCTGGGTGGCCTTGCAGCCCATGTTCTCCATGAGGCAGCCGAGGTCCGACGGCTTGTGCGCGCTCGCCTTGAACTCGTAGTACTCGTTGCGCGGGCAGCCGTGGTGCACGAGCTGGTCCGCGTAGGACCTCGGCCGGCCGAGCGGATCGAGGTCGCTGGCGCCGAAGGTTCCCAGCCCGAGCGCCACCAGCGTCTCGACCATCCAGTCGGGATGGGGAGGACAGCCGGCGACGTTGACGACCGGCAGCCCATCGGGATCGCGCCACTCCGCCCCGAGCAGGCCGCCAGGCGTGTCGCCGTCGTACTGCAGTCCGCAAGCATCGCTGGGGTTGGCGCCGCCGGAGGTCATCCCGCCGTAGGTAGCGCAGGTGCCGATGGCGACCACCCGGCGGGCGCGCGCCGCCAGGCGGCTGACCCACGTCGCCATCGGCTCGCCCGTCCCGGCCGCCATGTGGAAGCGCCCGGTCCCGGCGGGCCCGCGCAGCACCGCGCCCTCGAGGCAGAGCACGTCGAGGCGCGTCCGCCCCTCGGCGCAGGCGCGCCACACCTCGACCGCGTCGGCCCCGGTCTGCTCGGACAGGGTCGGGTGCCAGAGCAGGTCCACGCCGGCGTCGGCGAGCGTCCGGAGGAGGTCGCCCGTCCTCGAGCCGAGGAGCGACATGCTGCACCCGCCGCACCCGCCCGACTGCAGCCACAGCACGTTCAGCCGGGCGGCGGGAGAGGGCTCGCTCACCATGATCAACCCCGCTCCAGCTCGTAGCGGGCCAGCTTCGAGCGCAGCCCGACGCGCGACAGCCCCAGCTCCTGCGCCGCGCGCGTCTTGTTCCAGCGGTGGCGGGTGAGCGTCTCGCGCAGGATGCGGACCTCGAGCTGCTCCATCCGCTCCTTGAGCGTCCCGTCCAGATCGGTGAGCAGCGCGAGGGCGCGCTCCTGTCCCTCGGGGGCGGCGTGCAGCACGCGCGGCGAGAGCAGCTCCGCGCCCAGCCACGGGTCGTCGGCCAGCGCCAGCATGCGCTGGACCTCGTTCTGCAGCTCGCGGCCGTTCCCGGGCCAGCGGTAACGCTTCAGGCAGGCCATCGCCTCGGGCGTGAACCCCTCCACCCGCCTCCCGAGCTGGCTGCGGCCGCGCTCGAGGATGGCCTCCGCGAGCGGCTCGATGTCCATCGGCCGGTCGCGGAGCGCGGGCAGCGGCAGCGTCACCGTTGCGATGCGGTAATAGAGGTCCTCCCGGAAGCGGCCGGTCCGGACGTCGTCGTCGAGGTCGCGGTTCGTGGCGGCGATGACGCGCACGTCGACCGACAAGGTGCGGGAGCTCCCCACCGGCCGGATCTCGCCCTCCTGCAGCACCCGCAGCAGCTTCACCTGGAAGGCCGGAGACGTGTCGCCGATCTCGTCGAGGAAGATCGTCCCCCCGTCGGCCTGCTGGAAGAGGCCGATGCGGTCCTCGTAGGCGCCCGTGAACGCGCCGCGCTTGTGGCCGAACAGCTCCGACTCGAGCAGCTCGTCCGGGAGGGCCCCGCAGTTCTCCACCACGAACGGCCGCGCGCCGCGGCCGCCGCCGTAGTGGATGGCCCGCGCGATCAGCTCCTTCCCGGTCCCCGACTCGCCGGTGATGAGCACCGACAGATCGTGCGGCGCGATGCGCTCCGCCAGCTCGCAGACGCGGTTGAGCGGGCTTTCGGGCGCGCGGACGATGGCGTCGGACGCGAAGCGCTGCCGCGCCTGGGCTCGCTTCGCCTCCACCTGCTGCTTCAGCACGCTGGGCGCGGCGCGCAGCTCGAGCGAGAGCCGCTGGTGCTCCTGCTGCAGCCGGTACACCTCGACCGCGCCGCGGAGCGTGAGCAGGAGCTGCTCGGGGTGCCACGGCTTGAGGAGGTACTGCCAGATCCCGGCCTCGTTGACGCCCGCGATGATGTCCTCGGCATCGGTGTAACCGGAGATGACGATGCGGATCGGATCCGGCCACTCCGACCGCACCTTCTTCAGGAACGCCACCCCCGACAGCCCCGGCATCCGCTGGTCGCACAGGATGATCGTGACGAACTCGCGCCGGAGGATCGCCAGCGCCTCCTCGGCGCTGGTGGCGACGAAGACCGTGAACTCCTCCTCCAGCGTCCGCGTGAGCGTCTCGAGCGAGCGCACCTCGTCGTCGACCACCAGCACGGCCTGGGAGCGAATGGGAGCGCCGGCGTTCCGGCCGGGAGCCACAGGGATGAGCGGTGAGGCTGCTTCCAAGCACCTACCTCCTCGTCCGAGGTTCGCCGCTCGCGCGGGGCAGCCTCAGCCTGCTGCCCCCTGGCCGCGAAGCTGAGCCGAGCTTCCACCCGTCCATCCAAAGTGGAAAGCCCGCTGCCAGCTCGATCGGCAGGATAACACGCAAGCGTCTGAATTTGCTCCACCTGCCGGCGGGAATAGATCGGCACACCTTGTGCTCCGCCCCCATCGGGGGGCGCATGACTCGTAACCCGCTCGCTCAGCGTCGGCCGGGCCGACCGAGCGGGCCACACGGAGAACCTCAATGAGCGAGCTGGGAACCAAGGGCGTTTCGCGCCGAGACTTCCTGAAGGTGGCCACCCTGGCCGCCGGCGCGGTCGGCCTGCCGGCGTGGGCTGGCGAGAAGATGGCGGATAAGGCCGCCTCGAGCGCGAAGCCTCCCGTCATCTGGCTGCATTTTCAGGAGTGCACCGGCTGCTCGGAGTCGCTGCTCCGGACGAGCGCGCCTGACGTCGCCGAGCTCATCCTCGGCCTCATCTCGCTCGACTACCACGAGACGCTCATGGTGCCTTCGGGGTACCAGGCGGAGAAGTCGCTCGAGGAGTCGATGGAGAGGAACGCCGGGAAGTACGTCCTCGTCGTCGAGGGCGCCATCCCGACGAAGGAGGACGGGATCTACTGCCGCGTGGGCGGCAAGACCGCCCTCGAGACGCTGAAGAAGGTCTCCGCCAAGGCGGGGGCGATCGTCTCGATCGGCTCCTGCGCGTCGTGGGGCGGCATCCCCTCGGCCGACCCGAACCCGACCGGCGCCGTCGGCGTGAACAAGATCATCACCGACAAGCCGGTGGTGAACATCCCCGGCTGCCCGGCGAACCCGTACAACCTCCTCGGCACGGTGCTCCAGTTCGCGACGTTCGGGACGCTGCCGGCGCTCGACGACCTGGGCCGCCCGAAGTTCGCCTACGCCCGGACCATCCACGAGGACTGCCCGCGCCGGCCGCACTTCGACGCCGGCCGGTTCGCGCAGAAGTACGGCGACGACGGCCACAAGGCCGGCTACTGCCTCTACAAGCTCGGCTGCAAGGGTCCGGCGACGCACGCCAACTGCTCGCTCAACCACTTCGTCGAGACCCCCGGCGCCTGGCCCATCGGCATCGGCTCGCCCTGCTACGGCTGCACCGAACAGAAGCTCGGCTTCCGCATGCCGCTCCATGCCACCGTCGACGTCGAGCGCCCGACCGCGCCCGGCGTCTACCTGCCCATCCGCCCGGACCACAGCGTCGTGACGCCGGCCGCGGTCGGCGTGGCGGGGCTCGTCGTCGGCGGGCTCGTCGGCGCCGGCTACGTCGCCTCGAAGAAGATGGCGTCCGACTCCGAGAAGAACGAGCAGGGGAAGGAGTAGCGACGATGCGGATCTCCCGTCGAAGCCTGCTGAAGGGGGCGGTGGCGGCCGGCGCCGCGACCGCTGTCGTCGGCCGGGCCGAAGCCCGCGAGAAGAAGGAGGTCGAGGCCGAAGCGGTCGGCATGCTGTACGACTCGACCCTCTGCATCGGCTGCCGCGCCTGCATGACGAAGTGTAAGGAGGCGAACAGCCTCCCTTACGACCGCAGCGCGGACGGCCTCTACGACCAGCCGAACGACCTGAACGGCAACACCAAGAACGTCATCAAGGTGCTCACGGCCGAAGGCGGCCAGACCGCCTTCATGAAGCAGCAGTGCATGCACTGCGTCGACCCGTCCTGCGTGTCGGTCTGCATGATGGGCGCGCTCCACAAGGAGGGCGAGGGCACCCGCCACCACGAGGGCGAGAAGAAGGGCAGCGGCATCGTGCTCTACGACAAGGGCACCTGCGTCGGCTGCCGCTACTGCCAGCTGGCGTGCCCGTACCTCGTGCCGAAGTTCGAGTGGACGGCGGCGTTCCCGCTCATCGTGAAGTGCGAGCTGTGCCGGCACCGGGCCAACCCGAAGAAGGCCGGCCCGCTCGCCGTGGCGAACCCCGCCTGCTGCGAGGCGTGCCCCCGCGAGGCGGTCGTCTACGGCAAGCGCTCCGAGCTCCTCGCGGAGGCGAAGCGCCGGCTGGCGGCGGAGCCGCAGAAGTACAACGGCCACGTCTACGGTGAGCAGGAGGGCGGCGGCACGCAGGTGCTCTACCTCGCCGCGAAGGGGGTCGAGTTCAAGCAGCTCGGCCTGCCCGAGCTACCCGAGGAGTCGCAGGCGTACTTCTCCGAGCACGTCTCGCACATGCCGTACCTGAACGGCATCACGCCGATCGCGCTCTACGCGGCAGCCGCGTTCGTGGTGCGCCGGAACAAGAAGAAGGAAGAGGCCGAGCACCATGAGGAGGGCAAGTAGATGAGCGGCCACGATCATCCGAGGGCCATCCGCGGGAACCTGTTCGACCCGCTGATGAAGATCTGCCTGGGTCTCTTCGTGCTGGCGGTGCTGGTCATGGCGTACCGGTTCTACGCCGGCGTCGGCCCCGTCAGCGCCATGTCCGACGGCTACGCCTGGGGCATCTGGGAGCCGGTCAACGTCGTCGTCTTCACTGGCATCGGCGCCGGCGCCTACTCGACCGGCCTGCTCTGCTACCTCCTCAACAAGGGCAAGTACCACCCGCTCGTCCGGCCCGCGGTGCTGCTCGGCGCGATCGCCTACTCTCTGGCCGGCAGCTCCATCATCATCGCGCTCGGCCGGTACTGGAACGTCTACTGGCTGTTCCTGCCCGGCGTGTGGAACCTCGGCTCGGTCCTGCTCGAGGTCGCCGCCTGCGTGATGACCTACGTGATGGTGCTCTGGATCGAGGTGCTTCCGGGAGTGCTCGAGGGCGCCGCGGACAGCAAGTATCCGTTCTGGTCGAGGATCGGCAAGAAGTGGGGCCCGGTGCTGGAGAAGGCCATGCCCTTCTTCATCGCCGCGGCGATGATCCTCCCCACCATGCACCAGAGCTCGCTCGGCGGCCTCATGCTCATCGCCGGGCCGAAGCTGTACCCGCTCTGGCACACGGCGCTGCTCCCGACGCTGGCGCTCATCTCCTGCCTGTCGATGGGATACGGCGCGGTGGTCCTGCTCACGAACATCCTCAAGTACACCTGGAAGGCGCAGGCCGATCAGCGGCTGTTCGCCGACCTCTCCAAGGTGAACGGCGGGCTGCTGTTCCTGTTCGTGGTGGTCCGCCTGATCGACCTCGCCGTCCACGGGAAGCTCCAGTACCTGGGCGTCTTCGACTTCCACCTCTTCTTCTTCGTGCTCGAGACGGCGCTCTTCCTCGTCCCGGCGTTCATGTTCTTCTCGAAGAAGGTGCAGCGGAACCGCGGCCTCACCTTCGGCGCGGCGCTGCTCTCGGTGCTCGCCGGCGCGCTCTGGCGCGTCGACGCCTACCTCACCGCCTTCAACGGCGGCGACGGCTTCGAGTACTTCCCGTCGCTCGGCGAGACGACCGTCACCGTCGGGATGGCGGCGATCGGCGTCGCAGTCTTCCTGTTCGTCGCGAGGCTTTTCCCGGTCGTGGTCGTCGAGGACGCCCGCGATCACTCCCACGTCGGCGCGGGTCGAGTTCAGGCCGCTGCCGGTCGATAGAGGTGCATAAATGAGCCAGAGAGTCACCATCGACCCCGTCACCCGCATCGAGGGCCACCTCCGCATCGACCTCGAGGTGGAGGGGAACAAGGTCAAGAACGCCTGGTCGTCGGGCACGATGTGGCGCGGCATCGAGACGATCCTGCAGGGCCGCGACCCGCGCGAGGCGTGGATCTTCGCCCAGCGCATCTGCGGCGTGTGCACCACCGTCCACGCCATGGCGTCGGTGCGCTCGGTCGAGAACGCGCTCGGGCTGGAGGTGCCGCTCAACGCGCAGTACATCCGCAACATGATCGTGCTCGCCCACGCGCTGCACGATCACATCGTGCACTTCTACCACCTGTCCGCGCTGGACTGGGTGGACGTGACGAGCGCGCTCAAGGCTGATCCGGCGGCGGCGTCGCGCCTCGCCGAGTCGATCTCGCCGTGGACGCGGAACTCCACGAAGGAGCTCACGGCGGTGAAGGAGAAGCTGGCCGGGTTCGTCGCGGGCGGCCAGCTCGGCATCTTCCAGAACGGCTACTGGGGCCACCCGGCGATGAAGCTTCCGCCGGAGGTGAACCTGCTCGCCGTCGCGCACTATCTGCAGGCGCTCGACTACCAGCGCAAGGCGCTGCAGGTCGTGGCCATCCTCGGCTCGAAGACGCCCAACATCCAGAACCTCGCCGTGGGCGGCGTGGCCAACGCCATCAACCTCGACAACCCGGCCACGCTCAACATGCAGAAGCTGTACGCGGTGAAGGACCTGCTCGAGGAGGTGGCCGCCTTCGTCCAGCAGGTCTACTTCCCCGACGTGGCGGCAGTGGGCGGCCTGTACGCCGAGTGGGCGAGGTACGGCGCCGGCGTGACGAATTACCTGGCCGTCCCGGAGCTGCCGCTCGACACGAAGGGCACCGCGTTCGACATGCCGGGCGGCACGCTCGTCGCCGGCGCGTACCACCCCATCACCCGCTTCGACGACCCCTACTTCGCGAAGGGTGTGACCGAGAGCACGCGGCACGCCTACTACGCCGACGCGGGCGGCCCGCTGCACCCGTGGCAGGGCGAGACGCGGCCGGGGGAGAGCCCCCGCTGGAGCGCCGGCACCCCGGCGCCGGAGAAGTACTCCTGGGTCAAGGCTCCGCGCTTCGAGGACCGGCCCATGCAAGTGGGGCCGCTGGCGCAGGTGCTGTGCGCGCTGAAGGCGGGCGACCCCCTGACGGCGAAGTACGCCACTCGACTGCTCGACGTCGCCGGTCGCGTGGCCGGGGCGAAGCTCGGCCCGGCCATCCTCGAATCCACCCTCGGGCGCATCGCGGCCCGCTGCATCCGCGCCTGCGTCATGAGCGAGCTCGCCCTGAAGCACTGGCGGCTCCTCGTCGAGAACGTCGGCAAGGGCGATACGACCATCTTCAACGACCCCATGCCGAAGCTGGCCAAGGGCGAGTATCGCGGCGTCGGCTTCCACGAGGCGCCGCGCGGGACGCTCTCCCACTGGTGCGTGCTCCGCGACGGGAAGATCGCGAACTACCAGGCCGTGGTCCCCTCCACCTGGAACGCGGGCCCTCGGGACCACGCCGATCGCCCCGGCCCGTACGAGGCGTCGCTCGTCGGCAACCCCGTCGCCGATCCGAAGAAGCCGCTCGAGGCGCTCCGGACCGTCCACTCGTTCGATCCGTGCCTCGCCTGCGCCATCCACACGGTGGACGGGGACGGAAACGAGCTGGGGCGGGTGAAGGTGCTCTGACGAGGGTTCTCGCTTCCGCCGCCGTGGCGTCGTAGGGGCGGGCGGGTACCCGCCCCGCGTCCCTCGCGTGTTGACCTCGTTTACTCCGTGCCCGCGCCGCCCGCCCCGGCGAGCGGCAGGCGCAGCGTGAAGAGGGCGCCGCCCTCCGGGTGATTGGCCGCGGTGAGGGTCCCGCCGTGGCGCTCGACGATCCCGTAGCTGATCGCCAGGCCGAGCCCGGTCCCCTTCCCGACCGGCTTCGTGGTGAAGAACGGGTCGAAGATGCGCTTCAGGTTCTCCGGGGCGATGCCGGGCCCGTGGTCGGCGAAGCGGAGCACGGCCTGGCCCTCCTCCACGCTGCACGCGAGCTCGAGCCGCGGGTTCGACAGCGCGGCGGTCGCGTGCTGCGCGTTCTGCACCAGGTTCATCACCACCTGCTGCACCTGGCCCGGCGACCCGTCCAGCAGGAGCGAGGGGGGCAACTTCAGGTCGACCTCGAACCCGCTCTTCACGCCCTTCCCCACCCAGTGCACCGCCCGGCGCACCACCTCGACGAGGTCGAAGCGGCGCCGATCCTCGCGGTCCACGGCGGAGAATTGCTTCAGCCCGTCGACGATGGTGCGGGTGCGCTCGGCCCCCTCGACGGTCCCGTCGATGAGCGGCTTCAGATCCTCGATGATCCGGTCGATGCGCAGCTCCGAGCGGAGCGCGACGAGCTCCTCGACCGACGCGCCGCCGTGGACCGCGGCGAGGTAGCGCGCCAGCCTCGTCGTGTACCGCTGGAGCGAGTAGACGTTTCCGAGCACGAAGCTGATCGGGTTGTTGAGCTCGTGCGCCACGCCGGCGACGAGCCGCCCGAGGGAGGCCATCTTCTCGGCGTGGACGAGCTGCTGCTGCGCCCGCTTCAGCTTGTCGTGCGCCTCGCGCAGCCCGTCGTACGCGCGCCGCAGCTCGCCCACCGGGCGCCCCGTCACCACCATCCCCAGGACCTTGCCGGTGGGGCCGTGGCGCGGGGTCCCGTTGAGCGAGACGGCCATGGCGCTGCCGTCCGCGGCGCGCAGCTGCAGCTCGAGGTCGTGCACCGGCTCCCCGCCGGGCCGCACCAGGATCCGCGCCGCCTGCTCGCGCGACGCATCGTCCGCGAAGAGCTCGACGACGGGCCGGCCGCGCAGCGCCTGCTCCGTGCGCCCGGTGAGCTTCACGAGCGAGTGGTTCACGTCCTCGATGGTGCCGTCGCGCCCGGAGACGAGCAGGATGTCGGACATCGACCCGAGGACGCTCTCGATGAAGCGCTGCGACGCCTCCAGGGCGGAGTTCTTCTCCTCGAGCGCGACCTCGTACTGGAGCAGGTCGTTGTAGACCTCCTCCATCTTCTGGATGACCTGGATCCAGACGCCCTCGCCGACGCCCTCCGGCACCTGGCTCCAGTGCAGCGCGTCGCCCATCGGCACCCGTAGCGTCATCAGTGCACCGTGCAGACCATGCAGGGATCGAACGAGCGCACCACGTGCTGGACGAGCACGGCCGACTCGTCGTCGCCCGACGGCAGGCCGGTGAGCGCCTGCTCGAGCGGCCCGGGCCGGCCCTCGGCGTCGCGCGGCGAGAAGTTCCAGGTGGTCGGCGCGATGATCTGGTACCCCTGGATGCGTCCGCCTCGCACCTCGATCCAGTGCCCGAGGCCGCCGCGGGCCGCCTCGACGAGGCCCATCCCCATCGCGTCCTCGGGCAGCCCCCCGGTGACGCAGAACGGCTCGCCCGGCGCGAGCGCGGTCACCCAGCGCTCCATCTGCGGCACCATCCGCGCCAGCTCGAGCAGCCGCCCGGTGACGCGCGAGAGCACGTTCCCGCCGCCGCGGGCGACGAGGTCGCGCGCCAGCGGGTGCCCGTCGACCACCTGGCGCGCCAGCGCGCCGACCTCGACCACCCGCCCGTCGAGCCGGGGCGCCTTGCACCACGTGTACG
>DATLJU010000113.1:0-55178 GCA_035538735.1 Anaeromyxobacteraceae bacterium
TGTGGCGGGACGCCGAGTACAAGTGGGACAAAGCCTCACCTCGAGGCTGGGGTAACGGACCGCACGCTTCAGAACTGGATGGAGCGGGTCCAGCGCCGGGCAGGCGTGGAGGTGACAGGCAACCTCCACATCCTCCGCCACACCTTCTGTTCACGCCTGGCGATGGCGGGGGTGCCGACGAAGACGATCAAGGAGCTGGCCGGCCACGCCTCGATCACGACGACGGAGCGGTACATGCACCTCGCGCCGGGCTCGACGAGCGACGCGATCCGCCGTCTGGAAGCTGCTTCGAGTTTTGGCCGGATTTTGGCCGACGCCCCAGCGGCTTCAGAAACCGCTGGAGCGTCGCGCCTTTAGATGGTCGGGGAGACAGGATTTGAACCTGCGACCCCTTGGTCCCGAACCAAGTGCTCTACCAGGCTGAGCCACTCCCCGATGAAACCCTTCGCGAGAAGACTCCGCCGCACCCGGGAGGTGCGGCTCGCGTAAGGCGGCGTTTTTACTGTTCCGGCCTGGGGGTGTCAAGGGCGGCGGTCGAGGCACCGCTCGACCCCCGTCATCTCACGCAGCACGCCTCCACCTCGCTGGGATCCTTGGGGGTCGACGCGGTCAGATTCTCGTGGCCCTGCGGCGTGACGAGGATGTCGTCCTCGATCCGGATGCCGACGCCGCGCAGCGCCTCGGGGGCGGTGGGGTCGTCGGCGGAGACGTAGAGGCCGGGCTCGATCGTCACCACCATGCCGGGCACGAGCGGCCGCGGCTGGCCGTCGATGAAGTACGCGCCGACGTCGTGCACGTCCATGCCGAGCCAGTGGCTGGTCCGGTGCATGTAGTACTTCCGGTACGACTTGTCGGTGACGCGCTCCTCCACCGAGCCCTGCAGCAGCCCGAGCTTCACCATGCCGGCGGTGAGCCGCCGCACCGTCGCTTCGTGGATCGCGTCCAGCGTCGCGCCGGGCTTCACCTCCTCGATCGCCTTCGCCTGCGCGTCGAGCACGAGCTCGTACGCCTCGCGCTGCGCCTTCGTGAAGTTGCCGGAGACCGGGAAGGTGCGCGACACGTCGGCCGTGTAGAAGCCGTACTCGGCGCCGGCGTCGACGAGGCACACCTCGCCGTCCTTCAGCACGGCGTCGCCCGCGCGGTAGTGCAGGATCGTGGCGTTCGGGCCGGCCGCGACGATGGTCCCGTAGCCGGGGCCCGTTCCGCCGCGTCGCCGGAAGGCGTACTCGATCTCGGCCTGGACCTGGTACTCGCGCCGGCCGGGCTGCCCGTCGCGCATGCCGGCGAGGTGCGCCTCGGCGGTGATCTCGGCCGCCTTGCGGAGCGCGCGCACCTCCTCGGCCGACTTCACGAGCCGCAGCTCATGCAGGACGAGCGCGGGGTCGATCATCCGCAGCGGCGCCCGCGCGCCGGCCCGCGCCCGTGCCCGCAGATCGCACAGGACGCGCCCGACCCGCGCATCCCACGCGGCGTCTTGCCCGACACGGAACCAGAGGGTGCCGGCGCCGTCCACCAGCCCCGGGAGGCGCTGATCCAGCTCGGCGACCGGATAGGCCTCGCTCGCGCCGTAGACCTCCTTCGCCCCCTCCACCCCGGCGCGCCGGCCGGTCCAGATCTCCTTCTCCGGATCGCGGGGCCGCACGAACAGCACGTACCGTCCATCGGCGAACAGCAGGGCGCACCCGCTCGGCTCGTCGAGCCCGGTCACGTACGCGTGGTCCGAGTCCTGTCGAAAGAGGTACTCGGCGTCGGCGTTCCGCAGCTTCTCCTCGGCCGCCGGGAGCAGCATCACCCCGCCCCCCTCCGCCTTCATGCGGGCGGCGATCTCGCGGCGGCGGGCGGCGTGGAGGCTCGGGTCGAAGGTCATGTCGGCGGAACCTAGCTCACGTGGCGCGGGCCGGGAAGGGCGCGCCGCACCACGCCTGGAAGGCGGCGCGCTGTGCCTCGGTCGCGTCCGCGATCGGCTCGATCCACACCGTGTCCTCGGGCGGATCGGCGAGCGGCACCTCGACCTCGATCAGCTCGTCGCGCCGGAACACCGTCAGCCGCAGCGCGCCGGTAGGACCGCGCTCGCACAGCCGGTCCCACAGCGCCGCCCGGTCGACGCGAAACCCGCCCTCGGCCACGATCTCGTCGTCGGCGTAGAGGCCGGAGCGCCAGGCCGGCCCGCCCTCGCGCACGCTCGAGACCTTCAGCTTGGGCCCGTCCGCGAGGGCCGCGCCGAGCCAGCCCGGCGTCGGGCGGTCGTCCGGCTTCGCCGGTCCCCCGCCCTTGTCGTCGAACCCCTGCGCGCGCCGACGCCTCACGGCGAGGCCGACCTGGGTGAGGTCGAGGTCCAGCGGCGCGGTCCCGCGCACGAACCGGTCGAAGAGCTCGCGCGCCGCGACCGCGCCGAGCCGCTCCGCCATCGCGCGCTCCACGCCGTCCTCGGGCAGGCCCCGCGCGGCGTGCCGCTCGACGAGCGCGCGCACCAGCTCGTCGAGCGAGCCGCCGGCGCGGCGCAGGGCGAGGTCGAGCGCCAGCGCGACGAGCTCGCCCTTCTGGTAGTACGACACCGCGCTGTTGGGAGAGTTCTCGTCGGGGCGGTAGTGCTTCACCCAGGCGTTGAGGCTCGCCTCCTCCAGGCTCATCTTCGCGGCGCCCGGTTGGCGAGCCAGCGCGGTCAGCTCCTCGCCGAGGTGCTTGAGGTACCGCTTCGGCTCCCCAAGGCCGGCCCGCACGACCGCGAGCGCGTCGAAGTAGCTGGTCACGCCCTCGAACCACCACAGGAGCCGCGTGTACTGCTCGCGCCCATAGTCGTACGGGACGAGCGCCGCCGGCCGGAGCGCCTTCACGTTCCAGACGTGGAAGAACTCGTGCGCGAAGAGCGCCAGCGTCTCCTCGTACGCATCGCGCGGAAAGAAGCCGCTCCGCTTCAGGAGCAGCGTCGTGCTCGCGGCGTGCTCGAGCCCCCCGCGCGCGGTCGGGTGCAGGTGGACGATGAAGACGTACCGGAGATAGGGCAACCCGCCCATCAGGCGGGCGAAGTACTCGACGATCCTCGCCGCGTCCGCGGCCAGTCGCGCCGGGTCGAGAGCGCCGGCGGCGCGCCCCCACAGCGCGAGCGCGTGCGGCCGCCCGCCGGCGTCGAAGCGCACCAGCTCGTGCCGTCCGATCTCGACCGGCGAATCGACGAGCTCGTCGTAGTCGCGCGCCGAGAACAGCCACCGACCGGCTCCCCCCCCTCCTTCCGCATCGTGGTCCTGGAACGGTTCGCGCCCGCCCGGAGCCGGTGCGAGCGCCGTCGCGACACGCCACCCGTCTGGCGGCACGATCTCGAGCAGCAGCTCCTCGCGCTCGCGCCCTTCCGCGTAGAGCAGTAGCGCCGCGCCGTTGAAGTAGCCGTGACTGCCGTCGAGGTGGCAGGTGCGGACGGTGAGGTCGTGCGCGTAGACGCGGTAACGGAGCGTGACCTCGTCGGCGCCGCGCGCGACGACGCGGAACCGGTGCTTGTCCAGGCGCTCCACGGCGGTGGGCCGGCCGGCGCCGTCCTCGGCCGTGAGCCCCTCGACGTGCCGTGCGTACTCGCGGACGAGGTAGCTCCCCGGCGTCCAGACGGGGAGCCCGACCATGAGCGCTTCGCCAGGGCGCGGAACCGAGAACTCGACGTGAAACAGGTGCCCGTGTGGCTCGGGCATGGACACGCGGTAGCGCATCCGATCTGGTTAGCGCAGCTCCTCCTCGGCCGCCGCTTTCACTCGCCGACGCGCGGCATTTCGCCCCACTCCTCCCCCGCAGGAGGCGCAACCTTTTCTGCTAGCCTGTAAATTCGGGGGGAGGGCTGCAGATGTTCGTCGCCGAGGCGAGGCGTGCAGCGCTGCCGGACCGCGCGACCGCGCCCATCGAGGTCTTTCTGCTCGGCCGGTTCGAGGTGGTGCGCGGAGCCGCGCCCATCCCCTACGCGTCGTGGCGCCGCCGGCGCCCGGCCGACCTCCTCAAGCTCATGGCGCTCACTCCGGGCCTGGCGCTCGGCCGCGACCGCGCCATCGAGATGCTCTGGCCCGACAAGGACCCGACCAGCGGCGCCAACAACCTCCACCGCGCGCTCTACGACCTCCGCCAGATCCTCGGCGGCCGCTTCGTCGATCTGGAGCACGGCGAGCTGCGGATGCGATCGGACGTGTGGGTCGACGTCGACGCGTTCCTCGCCGCGGCCTCGGACCCAGCCAGGCTCGAGGAGGCGGTGGCGCTCTACCGTGGGGATCTGTCGCCCGAAGACCGCGACTCGGCCTGGCTCGAGCAGCCCCGCGAGCACCTGCGCCGCCAGTTCGCGGACGTGGCCCTGCCGCTCGCGCGCGCCGCCGCTACGTGTGGCGATGCCGCGCGCGCGATCCCTCTCCTGCGACGCGTGCTCGAGGTGGACACCGTGGGAGAAGACGCCCACCGCCTGCTCATCCGGCTCCTCGCGGAGTCGGGGCGGCGCGCCGACGCCCTCCGCCAGCTCGACGCCGCGGAGGCAGGGATGCGGACGGCCGGGCTGCCCGGCCCGAGCGCAGAGCTGCAGACGCTCCGCGACGCAGTGCTCCGTGGCGACATCGGACCCTCTCAGGCGCGCGTGCCCTACGACGGCTTCCGCCGCGCCGCGCGCCGGCTGCTGGGGACAGCGGATCCCGCCCCGCTGCGGGGCCGCGCGTCCTCGTTGCTCCTGTTCGAGTCGCTCGTGGAGCGGGGAGCGGGCGCGCTGGTCCTCCTCGGCGAGCGCGGCGTGGGCAAGACGCGGCTCGCGGTCGAGGGCGCACGGATCGCGCAGGAGGCCGGGGCGCTCGTCGTGTCCGGCGTCTTCCAGCCCACTCGCATCGTCCCGTTCGGCGGCTTCGCCGACCTCTTCTCCGACTATCTCCGCGCCGGGGGGCTCGGCGCGGCCGATCCGTTCGCGGAGCGTCCGCACGCCGTCGTGACGCACGAGGCCGAGAAGGCACGGCTGCTGTCGGCGGTGCAGGCTCAGCTGGCCGCGCTCGGCGCCGGCCGCCCGGTTTACCTGCTGCTCGACGATCTGCACCGCACGGACGAGTCGTCGGCGAACCTCTTCCACTTCCTGGCGCGCCAGGCGCGCTCGCTCCGGCTCATGCTGGTGGCCACCTGCCGCGAGGACGCCGTGCACGCCGGCTCCCCGGTGCAGATGCTGCTCGCCCACCTCGACTGCGAGCGGCTCGCGCGAGGCGTGCGAGTGCAGCGGCTCGACGTCGCGGCCACCCGCGAGCAGCTCGCCGATCTGCTCGGCACCGCCCCGAGCGACACGCTGGTGACGCAGTTCTACCGGAGCACGGACGGCAGCCCCTTCTACACCGAGGAGCTGGCGCGCGCGTTCAAGGAGTCGGGCCACCTCGTGGTCGCGGGCGATCCCGCGTCGGCGGTGCGCGAGCGCGTCGGCCGGCTCGGGCCGCGTGTCGTGGCGCTGCTCGAGGCGGCGGCGGTGGCCGGGCGCCACTTCGACGTCGAGGTCGTGAAGCCGGCCACGGGCCTCACCGCCCACGAGGCGCTGGCCGCGCTGGATCAGGTGCTCGAGGCCCGCATCGTCGACGAGGACGGCGCCGGGAACCACTTCCACCACTCGCTCGTGCGGGAGGCGCTCTACGCCACCCTGCCCCCGGCGCGTCGCGTCGCCCTGCACCGCGCCATCGCCGAGGCGATCGAGGCGCGCGCGGCGGCGTCGCCCGGCGGGATCGAGGACGCGGCCGAAGAGCTCGCGCACCACCGCGCCGCGGCCGACCAGCCGGACCGCGCCTTCGGCCACCTGGTGGCGGCCGGCCACCGCGCCGCCGCCCGCGCCGGCCTGCGCGAGGCGAGCGGGTTCTACGAGCGCGCGCTGGCCTGCGCCGACCTGTCGGGCGCCTCCGGCCCGCGCCGGCTCGAGCTGTACGAGGCGCTCGGGCAGGTGCAGCTGGCTCTCGCGGAGCTGCCGGGCGCGGTCCGTACCTTCGAGCTCGCCGCCGGGTCGTCGGACCTCTCGGGCTGGCGTCCCGGCCCCGAGCAGCGGGCGCGGGCCCGGCGGGGCGCGGCGCTGGCGCTGCTCGTGGGCGGCCGCGGCGCGGAGGCGCGCGTGCAGCTCGAGGCGGGGCTGGCCGACGCCGAGGCGGGCGCGGGCGACGAGCGCGCGGAGATCCTCCACCTCCTCTCCCAGCTCGCCTGGCACGAGGGGCGCGTTCGCGATGCGCGGGAGCTCGCGCTCCGCTGCGCCGGAGAGGCGCGCGCGCTCGGCGACGCCGCGCTGGCGGGACGCGCGCTCGACGTCGCGGCCGTGGCGGCGTGGGAGCTCGGCGAGCCGCCGCCGGGCGAGCCCGAGCGCTGGGAGGCGGGGCCGGAGCAGCCGTTCGAGGTGCACCTCGTGCTCTGGGAGAACGAGCTGCTCGGCGACCGCAGCCTCTCGGCGCTGGCGGTGCAGGCGTCGGCGTTGCGGTCGCGCGCGGCGGGCCGGCAGGCGCCCACCGCGCTCGCCACCGCGCGCGCGATCGAGGGCGCCCTCTCCTTCGGAGCCGGCCGGCTCGACCTCGCCGAGGCCGAGCTGCGCGAGGCGCGGGCGCTCTTCCAGAAGGGCGGCTCGGCGTTCGGCGAGGCTTTCGCGCTCGACCGCCTCGCGGCGGTGCTGACCGCGCGCGGCAGCCTGGAGGAGGGCATGGCGGTGCTCGGCGAGGGCGTCCTCGTCGCGGAGCGCGCCTCGCTGCGCCGCCACGCCTTGTCCCGGCTCCACGCGACCGTCGCCCACAACCGCCTCGCGGCGGGCGCGGTGTACACGGCCGAGGACGCGCTGCGCGAGGCGAGCGAGCTCCTCGTCCGCCACGGCGAGTGCGCAGTGTGTCACGCGCTCTTCCGCCCGGAGCTGGCGCGCCTCCAGCTGGCGCGCGGGCGTGTCCAGGAGGCGGCGGCGGACGCCTCCGAGCTGGAGGCGCTGGCCGCTCGGCATGGCGGACGGGCGCTCTCGGCCGTGGCGCGGAGGACGCGCGGGCGCGTCCTCGCCGCCGAGGGCCGGCACGCCGCGGCCGCGGCGGCGCTGCGCGAGGCGGCGGGCGCCTTCGAGCAGCTCGGCGCCGTGGTGGACGGGGCGCTCACGGCCGAGCTCGCGGCGCGCGCGCTCCGCGCCGGCGGGCCGGTGGAGAGCGCCGGGGAGGCGGAGGAGCTGTCCCGGCGCGCGGCCGCGGTGCTGGCGGCCGCGGGTGTCGCACCCGAGCGGTGACACGGATATCCTGCGGGCCATGGACCCCTACGGCCTGCGCCGCGTGATCTCGCCGCGGGGCGCGCTGCCGCAGCGCGCCGACGCTCTCGATCCGGCGCTGCCGCTCGGCGAGGACGAGCTCGCCCTCGAGGTGGAGGCGCTCAACGTCGACGCCGCCAGCTTTCGCCAGCTGGAGAGCGCGGCGGGTGGCGATCCACGCCGCGTGGCTGCCGAGGTCGAGCGCATCGTCCTGACCCGCGGCAAGCTGCACAACCCGGTCACCGGCTCCGGCGGCATGCTCATCGGTCGCGCCGCGGAGATCGGGCCGCGCCACCCGGCAGCCGCGACGCTCAGGCCCGGCGACCGCATCGCCACGCTCGTCTCGCTGACGCTCACCCCGCTCGCGCTCCACCGCATCACCGCCGTCCGCCCCGAGACCGACCGTATCGAGTGCGAGGGACGCGCGATCCTCTTCGCGACCGGCCTGTGGGCGCGGCTACCCGCGGACCTGCCGGAGCGGATGGCGCTGGCGGCGCTCGACGTGTGCGGCGCGCCGGCGCTGGTGGCGCGCCACACCCGCCCCGGACAGCGCGTCCTGGTGCTCGGGGCCGGGAAGTCGGGCGCGCTCGTCTGCGCGATGGCGCGGGAGCGGCTCGCCGGCCACGGCGAGGTCGTCGCGGCTGACCGCTCCGAGGCGGCGCTCACGGCGGTGGCCGCGCTCGGCGTCTGCGACGCGACGCTGCGATTCGACGCCACCGACGCCGTGGCCGCGCTCCGGTCCACCGAGACGTCGGGCGGCGCCTTCGATCTCGTCGTGAACTGCGCCAGCGTGGCGGGCACCGAGATGGCCTCCATTCTGTGCGTCCGCGACGGCGGCACGGTCCTCTTCTTCTCGATGGCGACCAGCTTCACCGCCGCCGCTCTCGGCGCCGAGGGCGTCGGCAAGGACGCCCTGCTCGTCGTCGGCAACGGGTACGTCCCGGGGCACGCCGACCTGACGCTCGACCTGCTTCGACGCCACCCCGCGCTTCGCGCGCACTTCGAGGAGCGCTACGCACGATGATCACCGACGAGACGCCGCTCAGCGCGGTCGCCCACACCATCCAGCTCGCGATCGCTCCGGTGTTCCTCCTCACGGCCCTCGGCACGTTCCTGGGCGTGCTCAGCAATCGCCTCGGGCGCATCGTCGATCGCGCGCGTGTGCTGGAGGAGCAGCGCATTCCGGCGGCGCCTCCGGCGGCGCAGGGCCGGCTCCACCAGGAGCTCACCCTCCTCGGCCGACGGCGCCACCTCGTCAACCTGGCCATCACGGCCGACGTGACCGCGGCGCTGCTCGTGTGCGCCATCATCTCCGAGCTCTTCATCGGCCAGATGATGCACGCGAACGTCTCGCGCGCTGCGGCGGTGCTGTTCGTGGCCGCCATGCTGGCCTTCACGGCCGCCCTGCTGCTGTTCCTGCGCGAGATCGTGCTCGCGGTCGCGAGCATACGGATCGACGGTCAGTGAGCGGGAGGCGCGCTCACGACATTCGGTGACGTCGGGCCCCCGGCCGAGGGCTCGGCGTGAGAGAGGACGGGCCGCACTCATGGAAACGGTCGTCACGGTCCAACACGAGCGACTCCGCCGGATGGCCACGCGCCTCCTCGTCGCGGCCGGCGCCGCCGAGGCGGATGCGCTGGTGGTCGCCGATCACCTCGTCGACGCCAACCTGTCGGGCCACGACAGCCACGGCGTCGGCATGCTGCCACAGTACCTGCGCGCGATCCGTGGCGGTCTCGTCGATCCCAGGGCGCACGCGCACGTCGACGACCGCGGAGGAGCGGTGCTCGCGGTCAACGGGCGGAAGGGCTTCGGCCAGGTGGTCGCGCGCGAAGGGATCGCCGCGGGGATGGAGCGCGCGCGAGGCCTCGGGGTGGCGCTGGTGGCGCTCCGAAACGCCTCGCACATCGGCCGGGTCGGTGCGTACGGCGAGCAGGCAGCGGCGGCGGGACTCGTCTCGATCCACTTCGTGAACGTCGTTGGGCACCCCCCGGTCGTCGCCCCTTTCCGCGGCGCCGACGCACGCTTCCTCACGAATCCGTTCTGCGTCGCGCTGCCCCCCTCGAAGCACGAGCCGGCGGTGGTCCTCGACTTCGCCACCAGCATCGTCGCGCTCGGGAAGGTGCGCGTCGCCCTGAACCGGGGGGAACGGATGGGCGAGGGCGTGCTCATCGACTCGCAGGGCCGGCCAACGGCCGATCCGGGCGTCATGTACCAGGAGCCGCGCGGCGCGATCCTTCCGTTCGGGCTTCACAAGGGATACGGGCTCGCCCTGATGTGCGAGCTCCTCGCCGGTGCTCTGGGCGGCGGCGGGACGCTCTCGACGGTGCCGTTCGAGAAGGACCGGATCACGAACAACATGCTGAGCTTCATCGTCGACCCGCAGCGTCTCCCGGGCGCCGGCCACTTCGAGGAGGAGGTCGCCGCGGCCATCGCCTACGTGAAGGCGTCTCCCCCGGCCGATCCGTCGCTCCCGGTGCTGGTCGCCGGTGAGCCGGAGATCGCCTCGCGGACCCGGCGCAGCGTCGAGGGAATTCCGGTGGAGCGAGCGACCTGGGACGAGCTCAGCGCCTCCGCCGAGTCGGTCGGGCTTCGCCTCGAGGACGGGTGATCCGCGGACGGGATGGGAACGAGTAGGCGGCTCCTCGGCAGCGCCTCCTTCGACCAGGGCGGCAGAGCGACAATGCGCCGCGGGCGCACGGACAGGAAAGCGCCTGCCTCGCCTGGGCGGCCTCGGGCGGTCGTTGCGGACCGTCATCACGAGGGATACTTGGCATCGCGGTGGGCCTGCTCTCGGCGAACGCCGCGGCGTAGTCCAGCGCGTGACATGGTCTGAGGAGTCCTTCGTGGAAGGAGGAGGATCAGCAGTGTTCCCTACGGCCCTGGATCGGGGTGGGCTGACCGCCGAAGGGAAGGTCCGCTCGGAGCGACGCTTCGCCTTCACGATCGCTGCCGTATTCACCGCCGCGGGGGCCGCCTGGATCCTCGTCACCGATGTCCTGCTGTACGGGCTGTTTGAGGAGCCCGAGGTCATCGCACGCCTGGAAACCGCCAAGGGTTGCGTCTTCATCGTCCTGACGGCCCTCATCCTCTACGCCGTCGCCCAGCGCTGCGCTGCTCGGCTGACACGTGCCCAGGACACGATCTCCGCCATCGTCGACAGCATTGCCGACGGGGTTCTGCTCCTCGGTCGCGACCGGAAGATCAAGCACGCGAATCCGGCCGCCGTGCGCAGGCTTGGGTATGATCGCCTTGCAGGCATGGACGCGTCGGAGTTCTCGCGGCGCTTCCGGCTTACGTACCTCGACGGATCGCTGGTACCGCCGGATGAGTTCATCTCCCAGCGTGTCTTCGACGAGACTGGCCCGCTGCACTACAAGGCCGTCGTGCACCCACAGAATGGCAAGGAGTTCGTCATCTCCGCCACGGCCGCGGCGGTCCGATCGAAGGCGGGCGTGCCGGCCGAGGTGGTCGTGAGCGTGTTTCACGACATCACCGAGGCCGACCAGCTGGAGCGCCTCCGCGATCAGTTCTTCGCCGGTGCCGCCCACTCGCTCAAGACTCCAGTGGCCATCATCAAGGCCAACGTGCAGATCCTGTCGCGCTTCGACGCCCCCCAGCATCGTCGAGCGATTGCCCCGATCGAGCGCCAGTGCGAGCGGATCGATCGGCTCGTCCAGAACCTCCTCGTGCTCGCGCGTCTCCGATCGCAGACGCTCAAGCTTCACCCGTGCGAGACGGAGCTCCGGCCGCTCGTCGCAGAGGTCGCCCTCGAGATGGGCAGGGCCTCGCGCCAGCACGAGGTGCGCGCCGAGCTCGTCGCCTCCCCACGGGCTTTCGTCGACGAGGAGCGTTTCGCCCTGGCGCTCTGCAACGTGATCGACGACGCCCTCCGGACTTCGACACCAGGGTCACCCGTCACGGTGCTGCTGACGCAGCACAGCCAGGAGGCGGTGATCGGTGTCCGTCGTCAGCCGCTCCCGCCGGAGGAGAGGACGCTCGAAGCGCACGGGGAATACGACGACCTGGGCATCAGCCGCTGTGTCGCGAGGACCGTCATCTCAGCACTGGGTGGAGCGCTGCGGGAAGACCAAGAGAGCCCCGAATCGACCACGTGGATTCGACTGCCCGTGACCGAGGGAAGCCGTGGAAACTCGTAACGACGTGCTCGTGGTCGACGACGACGCGGACATGCTCGACGTCATGAAGTTCGTGCTCGACGAAGCGGGCTACTCGGTCAGGAGTGCTGAGAATGGAAAGCAGGCGCTCGAGGCCACGGCGGCGCAAGTGCCTGCTCTCGTCCTGCTCGACATGCTCATGCCCGTCATGGACGGGTGGCAGTGCGCGCGAGAGCTGCGCGCCAGATACGGAAACGTCCCAATCGTGGTCGTCACCGCGGCCGAGAATGCACGAGCTTTCGGCGCGGAAGTCGGCGCGGACGACGTCCTGCCGAAGCCCTTCGAGATCAACGATCTCCTGCAGGTGGTGGAGCGCTATGTCGCGAGACCGGCGCCGAGCCATCCCGCTGCCTGAAGCCCCTTCGGCGTGAACGGCACCGTGGTGCAGCAGACGGCCTAGCCCCGGAGGCGGTACACTCGTTCCTGCCGTGAGCCGTGGGGCCGTGGCGAAACTGGCAGACGCGGCGGACTTAAAATCCGCTTCCGCGCGAGCGGAGTCCCGGTTCGACCCCGGGCGGCCCTACCAACGATATCCGTATCTTACGGCAGCCGCGTGGTGCTCCCCCGCCGGCCCGCGTACCATTCCCTCCACGTAGTCTCCACGTACCAACCTGCTGCGGGGGCGGCGATGGCGAGTCCGAGCAAGCGAGGCAAGTGGGCGGGCACCTGGGACGGCGGCCGGATCTGGCGCGCCGCCGACGGCTCCAAGACCTACTGGATCGAGCGTCAGGTGAACGGGCGGCGGTACGCGATCCGCACGAGCGCCACGACGTTGAAGGCGGCCTACGAGCACCTGCGCCGCTTCGAGGCCGATCCCGACGGCTACTCGGCACCGGCTCCGGCGCTCTACCTCGACAACGAGCTGATCAAGGAGTTCCTCGGCTGGTCACTCAGCGTGAAAGGCAACACGCCGCGCTGGGTCCAGAACCAGAAAAGCGCGATGGCGTGGTGGCTGGAGCGGTTCCCCCGAGCCAACCTGCGCCACCTCGACCTACGCGACATCCTCGCAGCGCTGGAGAAGGCGCCGGGCCGAGCAGCCAAGGTCAGGGTCCTGAAGTGCTTCTTCGCGTGGTTGCGGAAGGAGCGGCACATCATCGGCGCAGCCGAGGATCCCACCTTCGGCACGCTCACCGCACCGCAGTCGCGGCCCGCTCAGTGGCGCAAGAGCAAGGTGCTCGCGCGCGAACACTTCCTCCTCGCTCGCGAGCACCTGACTGGCCCGTGGCCGGACCTGCTCACCGTCCTCGGCGGCTCGGGCTGGCACCTCACCGAGTTGCACAGGTTCGCCGAGGCGGGCGCGATCGAGCCGCTGCCGACCGCGCTCCGCGTCGAGCATGGCGCGGTGGCCGTCCTCGTCTGCCCGTTGCACAAGAGCGGCGCGCCGCACCGCACGGCGGTGAGCCAGGAGGTGCTCGAAGCGGCCCAGCGCGTGCGCGCCCGGGGCGCGTTCTCCGAGTCGTCCTTCCGCCGAGCGATCGACTCCGCGTGCGACGCGGCCAAGATCGCGCGCTTCAACCCGGGCTGGTTCCGGCACAGCGTCGCGTCGTGGGCCTTCATGCGCGGGGCCGACCCGGCGGCCATCAGCGCGTTCCTGGGCCACCGGGCGACTCAGACGGTGAAGAGGTTCTACGCCGCGCTGGCGACGGCGCCCAAGATCGACACCCTCGCCTGACGCGCGGTCAGACGGCGTGGTTACCGTGTCGGCGGCAGGGGCAGGCCACGACCGACGGGCCGTGGTCTCGCGCGACTCCCAGGGCCGCGCGCCCCCGCCTCTTTCGCCTGTGCCCTGGACCCGCCACCTGGGAGGCGGACGTGAAGCAGCACGAGCCTCGCCTCGTGGATGAGGTGCACCGATGGAACGACCGCCTGCGCCTTCTCGCACACTGCACGGAGATCGAACGAGCGGCGGGGCGGCCCCCGCTCGACGACGACCTGCGGCAGGTCACGGCCGAACTCCGCTCTCGGCTCGACACCGACGCTGCTCAGCTCAACTGGCACGCGCTCGTCTTCTTCGACGGGGTCGGTTGGGATCGCATCCGCGAGCGTCACCCTTGGTTGGCGCGCTTGCAGGACAGGGAGTGGGGCCGAGCCGTCGTGCGGAGCACGTTCGCGGTGCGCGTCATCGGCGAGCCGTGGCCCGATGACGTGCTTCGGCCGCAAGAGATCGAGGGCTGGGCGCTGCCTCTGGGCGAGCCCCGCTCCTGGTGGAAGCTTGAGCCAGATCGCACCATCGTGCCGGCCACCTCGCCGGATTCGGCGTTCGCTGACCGCGTGCTCGTGCTGACCTTCGCGCCGAGCCTGTCGCGGCTGCTCACGGCTCCCGAGGAGCGCCGCGAGGAGATCGCCGCGACCCTGAGCGTCCTGCGGGGCGAGAGGGTCGAGCCACCGGCCCCCAGCGGCATGGTCGCACGACACGCTCTCGATCTGCTCGCGCGACGCCTCGTGCTCGGGGAGTCCTGGCAAGACCTCGCCAACCACCTCCAGACGATCGCGCCTCGACCGAACGGCTGGACCTCGCAGGCGGTGCAGAAGGTCGTGAAACCGCTGGCCGCTCGACTTGGCGTTAACTAACAGTCTTACAACCGAAGTTCGATCCGCCCCTTTCGTCGCCGAGCTGCGAAGGGCCGAGCAGCGCGCCCCGAGCCGGCCGGGAGGACGACCATGCGCGCGGACCATGTGTGAAATGGGGCAACCAGGGATCTGCGAGCGTCGTTAGGCGCAACTTGAGCGGGTCGACTTCGGGGAGCGAACAGCGAGCTAGCGAGCTGGCGTCCGCATGCCAGTCTGCTGGCCTGTCACTCCCGGACGCGCCCTGCGCGCCAGGACGCGTTCGAAGGGCGCAGAGCGCTGCGATCGTGAACGATAGAGTGCCGCAGGCAACGAGCGCCGACTCGTACCATTCGCGAAGTAGCCTATCGGCACGAGGCCGACTGCCGCGTGCCATCGGTCTCATCGGGCATACGGCAGACCCTGCTCGCATCCTCGTGCTGTTCGGACCCTCGGGGCCGAGGACACCATTGGGCGTTGCAGGGTCCAACGTTTGCCGGACACCAAACGCTCGACTCCTAGCGGTCATAGAGCTACCGGTGTCACTAGTCGTGTACCAGACGTGAGCTACACGAAGTCACGTGGACACCGTCCGTTAAAGAGGATGGCGCTACTCGATTTCATGCCGCGACGGGTCCGCGCAATTGAGTCGCTCAATAAAGGGCACAGGCCTCGTCGAATGTCACGCGTAGCGTATGCGCGCATCTAGTTGATCGGCTCAAGTCGACAGGTCTCAGGTGCTGACGAACACGGTGCGCGCGGGGCACATCGTCGTTTGCATGGCACATAACTGCGTGGGAGGCGCATGGGCAGAACACCTCGGATGCCCGCTCAGCGCATCCGAAGCGTCGTAGGTGCTGGCACTCTTGGCAACGCCAATTTGAGACGTGGGGGCAGTCCATATGACGCATCAGTCGAAGTTCTCGCTCGTATTTGCGGTGCTGCTCGTAGCACTAGGGGCTCGGCCCGCGGCGGCACAGACCTGTATCCAAGACGTTTGGAAGGCACACGGCAACAACCAGAATCTCACCTGTTCGGCTAAGGACGTTAACCTATCCGATGTGACCAACATCACCATCACTGCCGGAGGCGCTTGCACCGGGAGCCCGCCGGTATGCAAGTGTTTCCTCAACGGGCCTGTCACATTCGTGGCCGACTTCAAGATGAACTTAACTGCCGACACCCGGTATGACATTGGCTTCTATATCGCCACCGATGGCGATAACAGCACCACCGGGGCTCTGACGGGACAGTGCTCTGCGGCAGTTGTCACTGCCGATAGTTCCACCTTCATCAATCTCGACGCGCCGCCGTTGGGGGCGGATACGAGTGATAAGTGCGGCGACATCACGGGTGCTCTAGGCACCGCCTACAATCCCCAGATCGTCCGTCAGACCATCACCATGCCGTGCATCGACAGCGGCAACGGGCAGCTTGCTTTGCCCTGGTGCACGACCTGGCGGCAGCCGGGGTCGAACACGACGTGCCAGGGGCCCAACGACGCGTACCCGGGGTCACCCTCGAAGTGCAATTGCGGACTTAGGACTATCCCGATCTTCACCGAGCCGATCAAATACACCGTCGCCAAGCAGGCGTCGCCTAACGTCGTCCCCGAGACAACGGGTGGCAGCGTGCTTTACACCGTTACAGTGACAAACCAAGCGGATGTGGCGTATTTGACGCTGAACAAGCTGAACGACGACAAGTACGGCGACCTCACTTCGCCGACGAACTCCAATATCAGTCAGTCGACCTGCGCGCTGGCGACGATCCCGGGGGATAGCAAGGCGTGCCCGAACCCACTCCCGAACGGGTCGACTGTTTGTACTGGCAACCCCTACACCTGCACGTTCCTGGGAACGGTGCCACCGGGGGATGCCCCAGGATCGTTCACGGACACAGTGACCGCCTGCGGGACCGATCAATTGGGCCAAACTCTTACACCCTGCCCTACCGCCAGCGCCACGGTCACTTACAGCGACGTGCCGATGCCGCCCACAGTTGGCAAGTCCGTTAAGGGTTTGGCATGCCAGATCGACGCGACCTACAGCGTGACGGTGACGAATAACTCCACGCTGGACACGCTGACGCTGAGCTCGCTCAACGACAGCAAGTTCGGCGACATCACCTCGCCGCACAGTGGCGTAGCAGGATACGAAGACGTCGTGAGCACCACGTGCTCGCTGCCATCGGCCCCGCTCCCGGTGGCTGGGGGCGCAAACATCAACACCTACGCCTGCTCGTTCGTTGGCAGGACGAACACCTGCGTGCTCAACCACATGAACGTGGTGACGGCAACCGCCCAGGATTCCGACACCCCTCCGGTGCCATACTCAGTCCCGTCCAACAGCGCCACAATCAACATCAGCGTGACGAAGCAGTAAGTCGCAGCGGTTGCGAGCAACAATCCTAGGCCGTCCTAGGCCGAAGTTAGCCGCCCAGGCGATCGATGCCTGGATGAAGCGACGGAAGTGAGAGAAGGGGTCGCTCCGGCGACGGGGCGGCCCTCTTGTCTTCCCCCAACCGCCGGCGGAAGGCGTGTTCGTTACTCTCGGTACGTTTTTCTCTCCACGTACTCTCCACGGACCACCCACGGCCAGCGCCAGCCGTCGGCAGCCAGAACCCCCGCTAAATCAGCAAAACTAGCGGTCAGACAAGCGAGCCCTAGTAACTTAAAATCCGCTTCCGCGCGAGCGGAGTCCCGGTTCGACCCCGGGCGGCCCTACTTCACCGAACCCCTGCGCCGCAGCGAGAAGCGCGACGTTCGCCGCCTGCTCGCCTGCAACCTGCAGCCCAGCTGCAGCGTCGCCCGGGCGCTCTCGGGTGCCGACCTGCGGCACTCCTACGCTACGGCCGTGGTGGCCGCCGGCGCGGCGGCACCGGCGCCGGCCATCCGCTCTTCGCGGAACATGAGTCCTCTAGCAGTGCTGGCGGTGGGACGCGCGTCCGCTAGCTGGACGCGAGTACGCCCGGCCGCGTCTTGCGTCTCGGTGACGTGCATCGCATCTCACGTTATCGGCGATGCTTCATGTCGTGGCGCCTCCATGCACGTATCCCTTCAATCCCCTTCAATGTGCGCTCAGACCTGCCTCAGTGCGCCCGTCGCCTCGCGGCGCGCCGATCGCTCGCTGTTCTTGCGATCTTCGCAGCTGCGATGCGGAAGGAGTGAGAAACGATGTCGAACGTTCACCACCGATTCGCCACGGTCGCGGGACATCGCCTCTTCTACCGGGAAGCCGGGCCGGAGGAGGGGCCCGTGCTCGTACTGCTGCACGGGTTCCCGGCCAGTTCGTTCATGTTTCGGAACTTGATCCCGCAGCTGGCCGACCGCCACCGGCTGATCGCTCCGGACTACTTGGGTTTCGGACTGTCCGACGCTCCGCCGGTCGAGGAGTTCAACTACACCTTCGATGCGCTGACCGATCTCACCGCCGGCTTGCTCGCCGAGCTCGGCATTGGGCGGTACGCCGTCTATGTCCAGGACTACGGCGCGCCGATCGGCTGGCGACTTGCCCTTCGTAACCCGGGAGTCATCACCGCGATCGTTACCCAGAACGGCAACGGCTACGACGCCGGTTTTGTGACCAGCTTCTGGAAGACCATCTGGGACTACCAGCGCACACAGACCCCGGACACCGAGACAGCCATCCGGCGGGCGCTCACGCTGGAGGCGACCAGGTGGCAGTACCTCACCGGCGTCGCGGACGAGACCCTCGTCAGCCCAGACACCTGGCACCACGATTACGCGCTGCTGTCCCGTCCCGGCAACGACCAGATCCAGCTCGCGCTGTTCCGCGACTACTCGACCAACTCGCCGCTGTACCCGCGACTGCACCAATACTTACGCACAAGTCAAGTACCAGTGCTGGCGGTGTGGGGCCGCGGCGATGAGATCTTCGGACCGGCCGGAGCGCGGGCCTTCGCCGCGGACGCTGTGGATGCGGAGATTCACTTGCTCGACGGCGGGCACTTTCTGCTGGAGAGCGCGGGTGACCGAGTCGCCACGCTGATTCGGGACTTCCTGAACCGAAGACTCGACAGATCCGATGTCCGTCGCCGAGACCCCGCGGACTCTTAGGCGGGGACACGCGCTGGATGCCAGCTCGCCGCACCCTCGATCCGGTCCCGTTCCGTCTGCGCAGCGTGTCACGCCGAGTTCCTCTCGCTGAAGGGGCCGAGCCAGTCGGGGTCGGGCAGCTCTTGCAACCCTGGTGCAGCACAGAGGAGCGGTTCGGGTGCATCCACGTCGGCCATATGCACCCGGCCCGGGTCCGCGCCCTCAGCGGAATAGAGGAACCGTGTCCGCGGTGCCCGCACTGCGGCGACCCCTTCGGAGGGTCACCGGCGCCGCGTGCGTCAACTTGACCGACTCGTAGCAGGGGCAGCGGGTATCCTCTGCGCGATCACGGACCGGAGGAAGGACATGGCCAAGCTCTCGTGGATCGCGGTGCTCGCGGCAGTGCTGGCGGTGGTACCGGCGCGGGCGGCGCGCGCTGCGGACGGACGAAGCTCGGAAGGCAAGCCGTTCCAGCTGGCGCTCTTCGATCCCGTGCAGATCGTCTCGCACGACGAGGGCGTGAGCGGCGTCGGGATCAACCTCATTTACGGGCGGAACGCTTTCCAGCGCGGGGTCTCCCTCGGAATCGCGAACGTGGTGGACCAGGACGTCCTGGGCTACCAGTGGGGCGCGGTCAATCTCACTGGCGGGAACAACGTCGGCGGCCAGTTCGGTCTCGTCAGCATCACCAACGGAAAGCTGGAGGGGCTGCAGGCCGGGGTCGTCACGGTGGCAGGCAGCACGAGCGGTTTCCAGTTCGGCCTCGTGAACCACACGAAGCACGCGCGCGGGCTCCAACTCGGCCTCGTGAACCACACCGAGACGATGAACGGCATCCAGATCGGCGTCGTCAACGTCATCGAGCAGGGCGGATGGCTGCCCGTCACGGTCATCGTGAACGGGTCGTTCCCGTAGCTTCCCTTGCGGCCGGGCACCTGGGAGCGACACGTGCGACGGGCTTCCCTCGCCCGCGATGGAGTCACTGCGGGCGGATGGGGAGGATGCCAGCGTGGACGCGATGATCTCCGCCGCCGCGCGCGCCCTGCGCGCGGGGGATCCGCTCGGCGCCCTCCGGCAGGTCGCGCTGCGCGACGACGCGCCGGCGCTGGCGCTCCGGGGGATCGCCATGGCCCAGCTCGGCGACGCCCGCCGGGCGCGGGCGCTCCTGCGGCGGGCCTACCGCGCCTTCGCGCCGCGGGAGCGCCTGGCGCGAGCGCGCTGCGCCGCCGCCCTCGCCGAGGTGGCGCTGGCCTCGCGGGAGGCGCGCTGGCCGGCCGCGGCCCTGGCCGGCGCGGCGCGCACGCTGGAGGCCCGCGGGGACCTCGGCAACGCCCTCCACGCCCGGCTGCTCGGCGCGCGCCGGCTCCTGCTCGTCGGCCGGGTGGCGGAGGCGGAGCGGGCCCTCGCCGATCTCGACCTCCGCGGGGCGGCTCCGGCGGTCAGCGCCCTCGCCGCGCTGGCGGCCTTCGACGTGGCCCTGCGCCGCCGGCGCGGCCGCGACGCCACCGCCGCCCTGGCCCTGGCCAAGGAGGCCGCCCGCCACGCCGCCATCCCGGCCCTGGCCGCCGAGGTGGAGCTGGCCGGGAACGCGCTCAGGCTCCCGGCGGCGCGCCTCCTGGCGCGAGGCGAGGAGCGGCCGCTCACTCTCGGGGAGGTGGAGGCCCTGCTCGCCTCCGGCGCCCTCGTCGTCGATTGCTGCCGGCGCGCGGTGAGCCGCGGCCGGGCGCTCGTCTCGCTCGCGCGGCGGCCGGTCCTCCTCTCCCTGGCGCGCGCGCTCGCCGAGGCCTGGCCCGGCGAGGCGACGCGCGAGGCGCTCCTCCGGGCGGCCTTCGGCTTTCGGTCGGCGTCCCCGTCCCTGCGTGCGCGGCTGCGCGTGGAGGTGGGCCGGCTTCGCCGTGAACTCCGCGGGCTCGCGGAGATCCGCGCCACCCGCGGCGGCTTCGCGCTCGCGCCCCGCGGTACGGACCGGCTGGTGGCGCTCGCCCCGCCCGTCGAGAGCGCCGCGGGCGCGCTCCTCGCCCTCCTCTCCGACGGGGCGGCCTGGTCGGCCTCGGCCCTGGCGCTGTCGCTGGGCGCGAGCCCGCGCACCGTCCAGCGGGCGCTGGCCGCGCTCGAGGCCGAGGGGCGAGCCCGGGCGACTGGACGCGGCCGCGCCCGCCGCTGGCTCTCCCCGCCGGCCAGCGGATTCACGACTGCGTTGTTGCTCCCGGTGCCGCCGGCGCTCGGCTAGAGGATCGCCGTGAGGTGAGGAGAGGAGGAGCCATGGCCGTCGAAGCCCGGAGTCGCCGCAGCGCGAAGGCCGCCGAGGTGGTGCGGGAGTACGGCCCCTTCCCGGGCGCCGGCCGCGTCCACGGCGTCACCTGGGACGGGGAGCGCGTGTGGTTCGCCACCGACGGGGCCCTGCGGGCGCTCGATCCGGCGAGCGGCCACACCGTGCGGTCGCTCCCCGTCGCCTGCGATGCCGGGACCGCCTTCGACGGCCGGCACCTCTATCAGTTGAGCGCGGACCGCATCCTGAAGATCGACCCGGAGACGGGGCGCGTGCTTTCCGAGCTGCCCGCGCCCGCGGACGGCGCCTCGGGCCTCACCTGGGCCGAGGGGCGCCTCTGGATGGGCCAGTATCAAGGCCGGAGAATCCTGGAGCTCGACCCCGCGACCGGCGCCGTGCTGCGCACGGTGGAGTCCGATCGCTTCGTCACCGGGGTCACCTGGGCCGACGGCGAGCTCTGGCACGGCACCTGGGAAGGGGACGAGAGCGAGCTCCGCCGGGTCGATCCCGACGGCGGGCGGGTGCTCGAGCGCCTCCGTATGCCAGCCGGCGTGGGGGTCAGCGGCCTCGAGGCCGCCGGCGACCTCTTCTACTGCGGCGGCGGCGGGAGCGGGACGGTGCGGGCGGTGCGGCGCCCGCCGCGGGCGCGGCGGCGCCGGCGCTGACGACCCGCGGCCGCCGCTGCGTCAGCTCGCCTCGGCCACACGGCATCCCGCCGAGCTACCATGGATCCACGCATGAACGTCCTGGTCCTGAATTGCGGGCGATCGACGACGGCCTTCTCCGTCATCGACTCCGCCACCGGCCACGAGCGCGTCTCCGGGATCGCGCAGCGGCTCGGCTCTCCGCAGTCGACGCTCGACTTCGAGGTGGGCGGGCGGAGGGAATCGCGCCTGCTGCATGGCGCGGAGCACGAGGCGGCGCTCCGCGCCGTGGCCGACCTCCTCGACGAGGCGGGCCTGAAGCACACGATCGCGGCGGTCGGTCACCGGGTGGTCCATGGAGGAGCGAAGTTCTCCGGCTCGATGCCAATCACGCCGGAGGTGATCGCCAAGATCGAGGAGTGCATCCCGCTCGGCCCCCTGCACAACCCCGCCAACCTGCTCGGGATCCGCATCGCGCAGGAGCTGTTCCCGGGGCTGCCGCAGGTGGCGGTCTTCGACACGGCGTTCCACCAGACGATGCCCCCGCGCGCCTACCTGTACGCGGTGCCGTACGAGTGGTTCACGCACCACGAGGTGCGGCGCTACGGGTTCCACGGCACGAGCCACCGGTACGTCTCGCAGCAGGCGGTGGGGCAGCTCGGGCTCGACCCCGAGGATCACGCCATCGTGACCGCGCATCTCGGCATCGGTTGCTCGCTGGCCGCCGTCCGGAACGGCCAGAGCATGGACACGACCATGGGCCTGACGCCGGTGGACGGCGTGGTCATGGGGACGCGCAGCGGGAACATCGACCCGTCGATCATCACCCACATGAAGAAGGAGCTGAATTGCACCGCCGACCAGGTGATGGACGCGCTCAACACGCGCTCCGGCCTGCTCGGCATCTCCGGCCTGTCGAGCGACATGCTCACGCTGCAGGAGGCGGCGGACGGCGGGCACGAGCGCGCCGCGCTCGCGATCGACAAGTTCTGCTACTCGATCGCCAAGGCCGCGGCCGGCATGATCGTGTCCCTCGGCCGCGTCGACGCGCTCGTGTTCACGGGCGGCATCGGCGAGAACGCGGTGAAGGTGCGGGCGCGGATCGTCGAGCTGCTCGGGTTCGCGGGGTTCGCGCTCGATCCCCACGCGAACGCGCTCCACGGCAAGGCACTGCGGGGCCGCATCACGCGGAGCACGAGCCCGATGGCGGCCGTCGTCGCGACCAACGAGGAGTACATGATCGCGATGGACGCCGCCGCGATCGTGGCGGTCAGGCACGCGGAGCCGCTCTCCGTCGTTCGGGAGGTCGGATAGAGAGCGGGCTCGGCCCATCGCCGCGTGAGCGCCCCGCGCGGACCCCGGCAGAAACGGGCCTTCCTTCGTGTTATACCCCCTCCCTCACACGGGATTTCGGGACCGGGGAAGGCATGCTCGAGACGGTAGCGAAGGGCTTCAAGGCGGCGCGGAACAAGCTGAAGGGGCGGACGGAGATCACCACCGAGGTGGTCGACGACGCGCTGCGCGACATCCGTGTGTCGCTGCTCGAGGCCGACGTCGCGTTCGACGTGGTCAAGCGGTTCGTGGCGCGCGTCCGCGAGAAGGCGGTCGGCGAGGTGGTCGAGACGAAGGTCGAGACGAAGAAGGGCCTCGTCAAGGTCACCCCGCAGGACCACTTCATCAAGATCTGCCACGACGAGCTCGAGTCGCTCATGGGCCCCGTCGACACTTCGCTCAAGGTGAGGGAACGCGGCGCGACGGGCGTGATGATGGTCGGCCTGCAGGGGTCGGGCAAGACGACCACCGCCGGCAAGCTGGCCAATCGGTTCCTCAAGGAGGGCAAGAAGCCGTTGCTCGTCGCCGCCGACGTCTACCGGCCGGCCGCCGTCGACCAGCTCAAGGTGCTCGGGCAGCAGCTCGAGGTCCCGGTCTTCCACGAGGCCGGGGTGGCGCCGCCCGAGCTGTGCCGCCGCGCCATGGAGGAGGCGCACCGCACGAAGCGCGACGTCGTCATCTACGACACCGCCGGCCGGCTCGCGGTCGACGAGCCGCTCATGCAGGAGCTGGAGGACATCAAGAAGACGGTCGCGCCCGACAACATCCTGCTCGTCTGCGACGCCATGATCGGCCAGGACGCGGTGAGGACCGCGGCCGAGTTCGACCGCCGGCTCGCCCTCGACGGCTTCATCCTGACGAAGCTCGACGGCGACGCCCGCGGCGGCGCCGCGCTCTCCATCAAGGAGGTCACCGGCAAGCCCATCAAGTTCCTGGGCATGGGCGAGGCGCTCGACCGGCTGGAGGAGTTCCGCCCCGACGGCCTCGCCAGCCGCATCCTCGGCTTCGGCGACATCGTCGGCCTGATGAAGGACTTCGAGCAGCACGTCGACGAGCAGCAGGCGGAGGAGGACGCGAAGAAGCTGCTCTCGGGCGACTTCACGCTCGACGACTTCGTCTCGCAGATCCGGCTCGTCCGGAAGATGGGCCCGCTCGGCGAGCTCATGGAGAAGTTCCCGCTCTTCGGTGAGCTGCCCGAGGGCTTCCAGTTCGACGAGGCTGCGCTCGGCAAGATCGTCGCCATCGTCGACTCGATGACGCGGGCCGAGCGGCTGCGCCCCGATCTGCTCAACGAGGGCCGGGTGAAGCGCGTCGCGCGCGGCTCGGGCCGGAGCGAGAAGGAGGTCCGCGACCTCCTCAAGCAGTACAACACCATGCGCGGCGTGATGAAGCAGATCGGCGACGCGCCGGGCCTGCTGTCGCGCCTCCCCGGGATCAAGCAGCTCTTCCAGCTCCGGCAGATGCAGGGCAAGGGCATGGAGGACGTGCTCGGCGCCGAGGCAGGCGACGTCACGCGCGCCCTCAAGGGCGGCATCGATCCGGCGCAGATGAGCCAGATGACCGGCCTGCCCAAGGGTTACCAGCCGCGCATGCCCGCCGGGGCGATGGCCCGCGCCCGCCTCATGGGCTACGCGCCCGAGCCCATCGCCTCCACGGAGACGGCCGCCGAGCGCGAACGCCGCAAGAAGAAGCGGAAGCAGGAGCGGCAGGCTCGGAAGAAGAACCGCAAGAAGGGCAAGCGGTAGAGACGCGAGGAGCATGCCCCTCTCCCCCACCGGGGGAGAGGGCAGGGAAAGGGGGCCGCCCGGAGGTCGCCCCGACGCGGGCGCGGCGCTAGAAACGATCCATGCCCCCCGCCGAACTCATGCGGCCGCGCCTCGTCCCGCTCGAGCCGCGGCCGATCGAGCTCGAGGACGGCACGAGGGCCGTCGTCCTGCGGGATCCGATGGGCATCCTCGAGAACGCCGCGATCGTCTCCCCCGCCGCTTACTGGGTGCTCGCCCACTTCGATGGGTCGCGCGAGCTACCGGACGTCGTGCGGGCGCTGGGCGAGGCCGGCGTGCGCATCCGGCTCTCCGACGTCGAGCGGGTCGCGACACAGGCACGCGAGGCGGGCCTCGTGCACGGCCCCGCCTACCGCAGCCGGCGCGCCGAGGCGCTCGCCGCGTTCCGCGCCCGCCCGCGCGCTCCGGCGTGCGCCGGCGGCGCCTACCCTGCCGAGGAAACCGCGCTTCGAGAGATGCTGGCCGGCTTCTACACGGAGCGCGGCGGGCCCGGCCCGCGCGACCCGCGGTCGCGCGTGGGCGAACACGTCCGCCTGCTCGTCGCGCCTCACATCGACTTTCGCCGCGGCGGCGCCTCGTACGCGCACGCCTACGGCGCGCTGGAGGGGTGCGACGCCGACCTGTTCGTCGTGTTCGGGACCGCCCACGCGTCGCCGCCCCACCTCTACACGCTGACGCGGCAGGACTACGCCACGCCGCTCGGGACCGTCGCGACCGACCACGAGGTCGTGAACGCGCTCGCCGCCGAGCTCACCGAGGAGGACCTCTTCGCGGACGAGCTCGTCCACGCCGGCGAGCACTCCTGCGAGTTCCAGATGGTGTGGCTGCGCTGGGTGCTGGGCGATCGGCCCTTCCGCACCGTCCCGGTGCTGTGCTCCTCCATCTCGCACCTCGCGGATCCCGCCGCCGCGACGGGTCCGTTCCTGGCCGCGCTGGCGCGCGCCACGCGCGGGCGCAAGGTCTGCTTCGTCGCGGGCGCCGACCTCGCCCACGTCGGCCCGCAGTACGGAGACCCGCGCTCGCCGACGCCGGAGGAGCTGGCCGGCTACGCCGCCCAGGATCGCCAGACGCTCGGCTTCGTCGCCGGCGCGGACGCGGCGGCGTTCCACCGCGACGCGACCGCGGACGCCGAGAGGCGCCGGCTCTGCGGCGTGGCGCCGATCTACGCGGCGATGCGCGCGGCCGGACGCGGCGCGCGCCTGCTCCACTACGGCCAGTGGACGGACGGTACGGACATGGTCTCGTTCGCGGCCGCCGCCGGCTGATCGCCTCGGAGCGGCGAGTCACTCGCTCAGCCGGCGACCTCGCCCTCATCGTCGTCCTGGCTGCCCGGAGCCTCGGCGTACTCGATGGCGCACCGCTCGCAGAACTGGTTCGGCTGCGGAGCACCGGGGATGCCGAGCACCTGGCCCTGCAGGCCGCAGATCTGGCAGCGCCCCTCCACGACCACCTCGCCGCGATCGACCGGGCTCTCCTTCGTGGTCTCGCGCATGGCCTACTCCTCCCCGCGGTTCCGCCGCTTCGGCACCACCAGCCCCCGCGACAGTCGCCGCAGGACGATCTTGCTCTGGCGTCGCTTGTAGCGCTCGTGGCTCGAGTCGCCCTCCTCGTTCCGGCGAGCGGTGGCCTGGTCGACCATCTGGAACTCGACCTGCGAGAACACCACGCGCCCCAGGTCCTCGGCCAGCGGTCCGTCCGGGGGGAGCAGCTCGTCGACCCGCACCGGCAGGTCCACCACGAAGTTCAGGACCCGGTAGCCCTTGCCGCTGAAGACGTTCCGGCGCCGCCGCTCGCGCGTCTCGACTCCGAGCGGGACCTGCAGCTCCGGCACGAGGACGGGGGCGCGCGGGTGGCGCGTGATGATGTCGCGGAAGTTCACCAGCGAGTTCTCGCTCTGGCCCGGCACCACGTAGTTGAAGGGGAAGAGCGTCGTCGCGAGGTGGTGGAGGATCGAGGGGATCTGGTCCTGCCGCTCCGTCACGACGCGGTAGCGCACGCGGTCGAAGATCTGCGCCGCCACCGTCTCGCGCTTCGCGAGCAGCTTCGTGATGAGCGAGCTCCTCGCCTTCACGTTGCCGACGAACTCGACCACCGGCAGCCCGAGCTGCTGCATCCGCCGCGCCTCCGCCATGACCCGGCGGTCGACGCGCTCGGCGAGATCCGCCTCGCGGAGCGCGGTGCGGAAGAGCAGCTCGCGCGCCTCGAGGTGGTGGACGACGTGCATGCACTTCAGCACCACGCACGCGATGCGGCGGTATCGGTGCGGCTCGAGCGCGCTGCTGGCGAGCAGGAACAGCTCGCGGACGTCCGCTGGCTGCGCCACCGCGTCGGCGACGCGGTAGCCGAAGGCCTTGCGGAGGTACTCGACCGCCTGCCCGAGGATGGCCCGGAGGCGCCGCTCGTCCCGCGCGTCGTCGACGTCGAAGAGGTTCAGCCCCAGGAAGCGGTCGACCTCGGCCGCGTCCGCGAAGTGGAGCCGCCGCCAGTCGACGACGGACGAGCCGCGGAGGATGACCCGGATCGCCTCCAGGTCCGCCAGCTCCATCGCCGCCACCGGCCGGTAGGCGCTCCTCACGCCCGCACTGTCCAGCTCGAACGACACGGTCCCCCCGGAGCACCCGTCTCAGAACTTGAACGGGAACACGACCTCCTGTCCCGTGGTGCGGGAGCGCGGAAACCGGATCCCCTTGACGACGCCGCTGATGCACGGCGCGACGGGCTGGCGCGCGAACTCCTCCGAGAGCACGCGGACGTCGCGAACGCCCCCGTCGCCGATGATCATCCAGCGCAGCCGGAGCGTGCCGCGCGCCTCGGGGTCCGCGGCCCGCTGCTGCTCGATGCAGCGCAGCAGGGCGTTCTTCTGCCCCGCCACCGCCTCCTGGATCTGCGACTGGGAGACGCTGTCGGGGAGATCGGCGCCGATCGCGGGCGGCACGTAGACGCTGCGCTTCGCGGGCTTGCTCGCGCCGAGATCCTTCTCCAGGTCGTCGTCTCCGCCCACGTCGAGCAGTGGATCGCCGGCCGGCTTGCGCCGGGCCGGCTCCGGCGCCGGCGCCGGCGCGGAGGCCTGGGCGGAGGCCACTTGCTTCGGGGCCGGCTTGCGGGTCGGGCGCGGTGAGGCCTCGGCTGCTGCGGCGTGACGGCTCGGCTTCGCGGCGGGGGGTGGGGCTTCAGCGCGAGCGCTCTCGCGCTGCGACGGAGCGGTCTCGGCGCGGGCGGGCTCGCTCGCTGCCGGCGGCGGCGCGGGCGGAGACGTCTGGGCCGCGGCCGGAGCGGCCGGGGCAGCGGGAGAAGGCGCGGCGGCGACGGCCGGCGGCGGCGTAGCCGCGACGGCAGGCGGAGCCGCCGGCGCCGGCGCGCTCGCGGCGGGCGGTGGGGGCTGGGGCACGGCCGCGACCGGCGCGGGCGGGTGCGGCTTCAGGTACCAGGCGATGGCGGCGGCGCCCGCCACGGACAGGACCACCATCGCGGCGCCGACCGCGAAGACGCTCCGGACCGCGGACTTCTTGATCCGCCGTAGCTCGGTGCGCTCGCCCGCGCTCACCCCACCGCGCGGCTTCTCGGACCTTGGCTCCTCGGCGGTCTGCTCGAGCCCCTTGATCTGCAGCGGGATGAGGTTCGTCGGATCGACGCCGCCGTCGGGCAGCTCCATCTTGTCGACGAGCGAGCCGCTCTTCACGGTCGACTCGGCCGGCTTCCTGTCCGGCTTCCCGAGAGCAGCCATCTCCTCGCTGGCGAGGGCCGCCAGCGCGCTGGCCGCGCTCGGCTTCCAGCCCGCCTGCGAGCCGTTGGCGTGCCCGTTGCTCTGCGTCACCGGGGCGGTCACGGCCGCCGCCGCCGCGAGGGGCGCCGGTGTCGGCTTGGTCTCGGTGTGGATCACCGCGCCCGCCACGGCGGAGGACGCCGAGCGCGGCGTGGACTTGCCCCCGCGAGGTACCGGGGCGAGGTACTGCACCATCTCCGAGATGGTGGAGATCGGCACCCAGTCCGCCATGCCGGGGCGCCAGGCCAGGGTGTCAGGGCCGACCTCGCCCGACTCCCAGCGAGACTTGACGCCGTCGGCCGGCAGCGGGCCCACCTGGTTGTCGTCGATGGCGACGTACCAATCTTGGCCCGGCTCGGACTCGGATGGAGCGGCGGGCGCCGCGGACGTGGCCGGACCGCCGCTGCCGAAGGCGCTGTCAAACGCGTCGCCGAGCTCTCGGTCCAGCGCCGCCTCCGGGGCGCCCTCCGCGGCGGGGCTCGGCTCCGCCGGGGCCGGCGCGGCCGCCGGCGGACGCTTCACCGCGACGACGTTCCCGCACTTCTTGCAGCGGACCTTGACCCCGTTCGGACCGACCTTCTCGTCCGAGATCATGTACTGCGAGCCACAGCTGTCGCAGGAGAATTTCATGGGGGTGCCCGTCGGCTCTAAATAGCCGAAAATCCTGTCAATCCTAGGGTTGTAACATCAGTCGGTCAAGAATTGATCCGGGCCGCATCAGCGCCCCTTCCCTGCCCCGACGGCAGGAGACCTACGCCGGTACCACTACCGACAGTCCGAGGTCGCGGCGGAGCGCGCCATAGGACTCCGAGGTACAGAATACGATGAGGTCACGCAGCCTCGTCTCCTCGCGCAGCTTCGACACGGCCGCCCTCTCGGCCACGACCATCCTCCGCACCACATCGAGGTCCCCCGCGAGGAGCGCGCCGACGCGGTTGGACGTCAGCTCGGCGGCGTCCATGTAGGCGCGCACATCGCCGGGGTGCTGCACGTCGCAGTAGGCGCGGGCGAGCAGCTTGAGCTGCTGGGTCCGGCTGTGCTCGGGCAGCGCCTTCTCCAGCCGGTGCTTGAGCTTCTCGACCAGGTGGGGGTCGGCGGTCACCACGAAGCGCGACGTGCCGAGGCTGGCCGCGGCCTGGAACACGGCGTCGAGCTGATCGTGCGGCATCAGTCGCGCCAGCGTCAGCTCTGGACGGAGGAACGCCAGCGCCTTGCCGATCGTGAACCAGAGCTCCTTCTTCGGCCGTTCCTTGAAGAGCTCCTCGCCCGAGACGACGGCCGGCGGCGCGAGCGGCAAAAGCTGCAGCCGGGCGCCGGCTTCGCTCGACCGGAACAGGCGCGGCGGCGGCATGCCGAGGGTGCGCGCCACGTACTTGTACATGTTGACGAGGAACAGCATCGAGCCGGCCACGTCGATCTCGTCCTTCTTCGGCGACAACCCGAGCTCCTTCGGCTGTTGCACGAACAGCTCGGCCGCGTCCCGCGCCAGGAGCGCGAGGATGCCGGCGAGCGGCCCGCGGGCGCGCTCGTGGAGGAGCGTCTCCCAGCGCGCGTCGTCGAGCGCCGCGCTGGAGGCATCGCGCGCGAACCGGCGCAGGCGCGACACCACCTGGGCCTCCTCCGGGCTGGCGCCGCCGGCGAGGAACGTCAGCGCCTGCGCCGCCGAGTACGCCTGGTCGTAGTCCTTGCGCTCGGCGTGCAGCGCGATCAGGGCGGAGAGCGGCTTCTGCGGTGCCGCCCCGAGGGCGATGAGCCTGCGCCAGGCGGCGATGGCCTCCCCCTCGTGACCCGGCAGCTTCGCCGCGAGCGCGGCGTGCGCCTCCAGCGCGGCGGCGTCGTCGGGGTCGGCCTTCGTGACCACCTCGTACGCCATCCGGGCATTCTCCGGATCGGAGAGGACGCGCTGGTACAGCTCGGCCAGCGTCTTCCAGAGCGCGAGCCGCGCGGGCGACGTCTCGGCGCCCTTGGGGAGGCGCTGGATCATGCGGAGGTACGCCTGCTCCAGCTCGCGCCACTGCTGAACCGCCGTGAGGAGCGCCTCCAGATCGGCGAACGCCTTCAGCAGCCGGGGGTCCGCGTCGAGCGCCGCCTCCAGCTCGCGCGCCGCGCCGGCCGGGTCGGCGAGGTCGTCGCGCAGCGTCTGGGCCAGCGCGTGGTGCAGCCGCGCCGCGCGCGACGGGTCGGCCTTCACCTCGGGCGCCTCGAGCAGCCGCTGCAGTACGTCGGCCGCCTTCTGCCCCTGCCGCGTGTCGCGATAGAGCCCGAGCAGCGCCTCCGTGACCTGCACGTTCCCAGGGTCGGACCGCGCCGCGGCGGTGAACGCGTCGATGGCCTGATAGGGATCCTGCAGCTGGTCGCGGCAGATCGCACCCGCCGCGACGAGCTGCTCCAGCCGCGCCGGCCCATCCAGCGACGAGGCGAGCTTGAGCCGCTGCTCGACCGCGCGCTCGAATTCGCGCGCCTCCTCGAGCAGCGCCACGAGCGCCCGCCGCGAAGGCTCGTGGCCGGCGTCGATCTCGAGCGCCTTCTCCAGGCTCTTCTGGGCGCGATCCCCCTGCCCCAGCCGCGCCTGGATCTGCCCGACCTGGAAGTAGGTCTCGACCACCTCGAGGTCGGTCAGGCCGTCGCGGTGGTGGATGAGGATGGCCTGGTGGATCTTGAGCGCCTCCTCGAAGGCGCCGTCCTCGACCAGCAGGTGTCCCAGGCCCTCCATGGCGGGCAGGTAGGTGGCGTCGAGCTCGTTGGCGCGCCGGTAGCTCGCGAGCGCCTTGTCGCGCTTCCCGAGCTTCTCCGCCACGTACCCTCGCCGGTACGACTGCCGGCAAAGCTCCTTCGGCTCGCCGTCCTTCTCGAGCCGCGACACCACCACGTCGAGCACCGCCTCGGCGCGTGGCCAGTCGGCGCGCGCGACGTGGAGGTCCGCCAGCGGGCGAGCGGCCGGGAGGAAGTCGGGGACCCTGCGCAGCGCCTCCTCGTAGAGGCGGGTGGCGCCGTCGGGATCGTCGCGCTCCTCCTGGTGGATGCGCCCCGCCTCGTGCAGCAGCTTCGCCTTGTCCTCGGCGCCGTCGACGTAGCGCGCCTCGGCGAGCAGGTAGCGCAGGTAGGCGTCGCGATCGCGCTCCGCCTCCGCGATCGCCCGCAGGGCGCGCAGGCTTGCCAGGTGGCCGGGATCGGCGTCCAGCGCGCGCGCGTAGGCGAGCTTCGCCGCGGCGCGGTCCTGGAGCATGTCCTCCTGGATGCGGCCGATGCGGGCCTGGATGTCGACCGCCTCGGAGCCCTGGGCGAGCTTCGCCTCGCGCTGCAGCATGTCCAGGGCGAGGTTCCAGTTCCCGCTCTGCTCGTAGAGGCGCGCCAGCGCGGAGACCGCCTCCCGCGCCTCCGGGTCACCCTCGACCGCGCTCGCGTACATCGCCTCGGCGCGATCGATGCGCCCGAGCTCCTTCCACCACGTGTCGCCCATCTGCACGAGGAGCGCCGTGAGCTCCTTGCGATCCTGGGTGAGGGTGGCGTGGTGCTGCAGCACCGCGATGAGCTTCTCCCACGCCCCCTCGGCGCGGTAGAGCGCCTCGAGGCTCCGCGCCGCGGCCAGGTTCTGGCCGTCGAGTGCCAGCACCGCCTCGTTCTGCTCGATCGCCTTCCGCGGGTCGGAGAGCTTCTCCTGCCAGATGGCCGCGCTCTTCGCGAGGATGCGCACCTTCTCGCGCGGGTCGTCCGTGAGGGCCGCCTGCCGCTCGTAGACCCGGTTCAGCTCCGCGAACCGGTCGAGCTTCGTGTAGAGCCGCTCGAGGCCGTCGAGGGCGGCGCGGTTGCGGTCGTCCTGGCCGAGCACCGCCCGGTACGCCTCCACGGCCGCCTCGTCGTCCGCGATCTCGTTCTCGTGCAGGCCCGCGATCTGGAGCTGGTGCGCGACGCGCGCCTCCTCGTCCGACGCCAGGTCGCGCGCCCGCGCCAGGATGCCGGCCAGGTCGCCCCAGCGCGCCTCGCGGCGGTAGAGGGTCGCGAGCGCCTCGAGCGCGGCCGCGTCGGCGCCGTCGAGCTCGAGGACCCGCTTCAGGGCGGAGATGGCCTCCTCGGCGTCGTGGAGCTGGCCGTCGTAGATGCGGGCCATCTCGAGCAGCGTCGCCTTCTTCTCCTCCAGCCCCGCGGCCGCCTCGAGCTTCTGCTCGAGCGCGATGACCAGGTCCTTGACCCGTCCGCGCCGCGTGAAGAGCTCGGTCAGCGCGTCGAGCGCCTCGGGGCTGGCCGGATCGACCTCGAGCGCGCGGCGGAAGGCGGCTTCGGCGCCGTCGGCGTCGTCGAGCCGCCGGTCCTTCACGCGGCCGAGCTCGAGCAGCAGCTTCGCGCGCGCGAGCCCCTTCGCCTCGTCGGCCACCTGCTCGTAGACGGCGGCCAGCTCTTCGAACGCGCCGGTCTCGGCGGCGAGGCGCTTGATCGCGGTGGCGGTCGCAGGATCGGCGGGGTCGTCGCCGAACGCGCGGCACCAGGTGATGAACGCCATCTCCTTCTGGCCGAGGCGCTTCTCGTGGATCTCGCCCAGCTCCTTCAGCACCGCGCGCCGCTCGGGACCGTCCTGGAGGTGGGTCGTGAAGAGGTCGGACACGCGCACGTAGGCGCGCCAGTTCCCCGCGCGAGCGTAGAGGTCCTTGAGCCTCAGCCACGCCTCGCGGCGATCCGGGGCGAGCTCGAGCACCTTCTCCAGCGCAGCCGCCGCCGCCTCGGGCCTCCCGAGCGGCCGCTCCCATGCCTCCCCAGCGGCCTGCCAGGCCTCGACCGCCTCCTCGGTGCGCCCCTCCGCCGCGAGCAGCGCGGCGCGGGCCTCCACCGCCTTCACCCGGTCCTGCGGCGCGCCGGCGGCCTCGAAGATCCCGGCCAGGCGCGCGAGCTCCTCCTCACCGTGCGGCTCGAGCTCGAGCGCCCGGCGCCCCTGCTCCGCCGCCTCGCCCTTCTTGCCGGCGCGGAGCAGCACGTCGGCGAGGGCGAGCCGGGCGGCCTTCACGCCCGGCGCCGACTCCTGCAGCGGCACCAGGCGGCGGTAGACGGAGGCGAGCCCCTCGAGATCGCCCTGGCTTGCGTACAGATCGCGCAGCGCCTCCAGCGCGGGGCGGTGGCGTGGATCCGCGTCGAGCACCGCCAGGTACGCGCGCACCGCGCCCGCCCCGTCGCCGAGGCGGCCGCCGAGGAGCGCCCCGAGCTTCTCGTGCATGCGCGCCGCCTCGCGGCGCTCGGCCGTGAGCGCGAGCCGCGCGCGCAGCAGCTCCGCCAGCTCGGGCCACCGCCCGAGCCTCTCGTACAGGACCTCGAGCGCCGCCAGCGCCGGCTCGTGGCGCGGATCGTATCCGAGCGCCTCGCGCCATAGCGCGGCGGCGTCCTCGTCGCGCCCGAGCTGCTGCGACACGGCCGCGAGGCGCGCGGTGAGGGTGAGCCGCACCGCGCCGTCCGTCACCAGCTCGCGCTGGGTGGCGAGGTTGTCGACCAGCGCCGAGAGCTTCCCGTCCGCCTCGTAGATCCGCTCCAGCGCGCGGAGGGCGGCCGGCTGCCGCGGCTCGGCGGCGAGGAGCGCCTCGTAGGCGCTCGCGGCGCGGGCCCGATCGTGCAGCTCCTCCTCGGCGAGCTGGCCGAGGCGGAACAGGAACGCAGCGCGCTCGTCGGCGGCGGCGAGCGCGGCCTCGGCCTCGAGCACGCCCGCGAGCGGCTCCGGCTGGCCGCTGGCGCGATACAGCCGGTCGAGCGCGGCGAGCGCCTTCGGTGCGCCGGCCGGATCGCGGCGGCGCGCCTCCTCGTACCAGCGGATGGCGCTCTCCGGAGCCTGGAGCTTGCCCTCGTACAGGGCGCCCAGCGCCAGCGCCACCTCGGCCGCGGCCGCCTGCGGCAGCTCCGCGAACTCGTCCTCGTAGAGCCCCGCCAGCTCCTCGGCGTGGTCGAACTGCTGCGCGAGCCGGGTGAGCTCGCTCCGCAGCGCGGGGTCGGCCGGGTCGTCACGGAACGCGCGGCAGAGGGCGAGGAAGGCCAGCTCGCCGTTCCCGAGCCGCTTCTCCTGCACCTCGGCCAGCTCCAGGAAGAGCGCCTTGCGCTCCACCGGATCCGGGCGCTCACCGGCGCGGACCTCCAGCACCGCCGCGTACCGACTCCACGCACCCGCGGCGGCGTAGGCGCGTTCGAGGACCACCGCCGCGCGCGCGTGCGTCGGATCCTTCTGCAGGATGCTCTCGACCCGCGCCAGCGCGGCGGGGTCGTCGGCACGGACGGCCAGGATCTGCTCGTAGAGGCCCAGCGCGCCATCGCGATCGAGGAGGCGCGTCTCCTTCAGCTCCGCGAGCCGCTGCCGGAACCCTTGCGCCGCCGGCGCCTCGCCGGCCGCATCGGCGAGCGCCGCCTCGCGGCCGAGGACGTCCGCGAGCTCGACCCACTTCTCGGCCGCGACGCAGAGCCGGTCGAGGCGCAGCAGCGCCTCGCGGCGGTCGGGCTCGAGCTCGAGCAGCCGGCGCAGCGTGGCGATGGCGCCGGCGGGGTCGCCCAGCTTCTCCTCCTGGAGCGCGGCCAGCTCGGCGAGCAGCGCGGGTCGCGCCGCGGCCTCCTCCGTCACCGCCAGCGCGCGCCGCAGCGTGGCCGCCAGCGGCTCGGCCTCGCCGCTGGCGCGGTGCGCGCGGGCGAGCCCGCCGAGCGCCTCGGCGTCGTCGGGGGCGAGCTCGAGCACGCGCTGCCAGGCCTCACCGGCGCGGCGGGAGTCGCCGCCCCGCTCGGTGAGATGCGCGGCCCGGCGGCGAAGCTCGGCGCGGGCGCGCGCGCCCTGGGCGTGCTCCGCCACCTCGGCGATGAGGGTCGCCAGCTCGTCGGTGAGGCCGTTCGCCTCGGCGATGTGGCCGGCCAGCTGCAGCGACTCGGGGGCCTCGGGATCCTCGCGCGCGGCGCGGGCGGCGGTGAGGAAGGCGAGCTCGGGGTTGCGGAGCGGACCGGCCTGCACCTCGGCCACCCGCCGCAGGAGCGCGGCGCGACCGGGCGCGTCGGGCGCGGCCGCGGCGCGCGCCTCGAGCGTCTGCGCCAGCTTCTGGTGCTCGCCCTCGTGCTCGTAGATGGGCTCGAGGAGCGTCGCCGCCTCGAGGGCGCCCGTGCCGCCGGCGCGGGCCATCTCCTCCAGGGCAGCCAGCGCCGCGGGGTGACGCGGCACCTTCTCCAGCACGCCGCGGTAGCACTGCAGGGCGCCGGCCACGTCGGACAGCCGCTGGTGGCGGATGCGCCCGAGCCGGAACCGCAGCTCGGCCGCCTCGGCGACCAGGTTGGGCTTCTTCTCGGCCAGCGTGACCTCACGGCCGAGCACCTCGACGAGCTCGTCCCAGCGCTCCGCCCCACCGAGCAGGCGGCCGAGGAGCCGAAGCGCGTTGGGGTCTTCCGGGTCCACAGCGAGGATCTGCCGGTAAGCGTCCATGGCACCTTCCCGATCCGAGAGGCGCTCGTCGAGGACGGTCGCCACCTCCAGCAGGATTTCCTTCGTCGCTTCCGTCGATGGCGCGCGCTCCGACTGCCGCGAGAGCGCGCCCGCGAGCTCGCGCCACGCGCCCTGCGATCGGTGCAGCCGCACCAGCGCAGCCAGCGCCTCGCCGTCGTTCGCCTCGGTCGCGAGCGCGTCGAGGGCGCGCGCCGCGAGGTCCGGGCGCGCGAGCCGATCGGCATAGAGCGACGCGAGCCGCCGGCGCACCTCGGTCCGTGCTGGCGCCGGGAGTCCGCGCGCGAGCTGCTCCTCGTACACCTCCGCCAGCTCGGCGAAGAGCCCGCCGGCGGACGCCAGCCGCTCCAGCCCGGCGCGCAGCGCGGGATCGTCCTCCCCCGGCGCGGTGAGCTCACGCAGCGCCCGGGCCCGGGCGCGGAAGGCCGCGGCTCGATCGCCGAGCCGGTCGTGGAGCGCCGCCACCTCCGCCAGGAGAGGGGATCGCTCCGAGGAGTCCGCCTCCGCGAGGCGCGTCTCGAGCAGCGCCGCCAGCCGGCGGGCGTCGCCCCGCACGCGGTAGACGTCCTCCAGGATCCGGGCCGCCGCGTCGCGGGTCGCGTCCCGCGAGAGCAGGCGGTCGAGGCCAGCCAGCGCGCGCGCCTCCTGCCGGCTCTCGGCCAGCACCTCGGCCCAGCCCTCGAGCGCGGCGCGCCCGTCGGGCTCGGCCTCGAGCAGCGTCGCGCGCTCGCACAGCAGATCAACGCGCCGGGCGCCGTCGTCGCGCGCGAGCGCGGCCTGGCGCGCCAGCACCTCGCACAGCGGCCCCGTCCGCCCCGCGGCGCGGTGGAGCCGGCCGAGGACGTCGAGCGCCGCGGCGCCGCGCGGGTTGGTCGCGAGCGCGGCCTCCGCCGCGGCGAGCGCGCGGGCGCCGTCGCCGAGCGCCTCCTCCGCCGCCGCGAGCGCCGCGAGCCGCGCCGCGCGCTCGGGTCCCTCCACCTGCTCGGCCCGCCGGCGCCCCACCTCCTCGAGCCGCGCGCCGTCACCGGCGCGAGCGTACAGCCGTTCCAGCGCCGCGAGCGCCTCCGCGTCGTCCGGCGCCGCCTCCCGCACCCTCGCCCAGGCGGTCACCGCCGGGGCGACGTCGCCGATCTGGTCGGCCCGGACCCGCGCCGCGCGCCGCCGCAGCTCGAGCGCGACCTCGCCGGCCGCGGAGGCGGCGGCGGCCTCGTACGCCTCGGCCAGCCGCTCCGGGTGGCCGGTGACGGCGGCGAGCCGCTCCACCTCGGGCTCCGCCTCCGCCGCGGTCTGGCCGCCCTCCGCGAGCGCGCGCGCCGCCGCGGCGAGCGCCAGCTCCGGGTGCCCGAGCTCCCGCTCGTGGAGCGTGCGGATCTCCGCGTGGAGGCGCGCCCGCTCCGCGGGGTCCGCCACGCGAGCGAGCCGCTTCTCGCGGAGGAGCGCACGCCCGGCGTGCTCGCGGCGAGCCGAGAGCAGGCGATCCATCAGGGACAGCGCTTCGGCCCCCTCGGGGCGAGGGACGGCCGACAGCTCGGCGAGCGCGGCGCGGGCGCCCGCGTGCGCGGGGTCCGCCGCGAGCACCTCGCGCAGCAACCCCAGCGCCTCGTCGGGCCGGCCGAGCCGGAGCTTCAGCCCGGACAGGCGAAGGGCGAGCGGGAGATCGCGCGCGCCGCCCGACGAGGCGCGCCGCTCGAGCACGGCGCACAGCTCCGCGGGGCGGTCGAGCCGCTCGTACAGCCGCTCCAGCGCGGCGTCGGCGGCGCCGTCTCCCGGCGCGAGCGCCGCCACGCGGCTCCAGGTCTCGGCGGCGCGCGGCGCGTCCCCGAGCCCCTCCAGCGCCTCGGCCGCGTCCCGCATCGCTCCGAGCCGCTCCGCGTCGGAGCGCGCGTGCTCGGCGAGCAGTAGGCTCGCCTCGGCGCGCTCGCGCTCCCGCCCGGCGGCAGCGTGGAGACGCGCCAGCGGCGCCAGCGCGGCGGGGTCGCCCGGCGCGTGCCGCAGCGCCTCGACGAGGGCGCGCGCCGCTCGCTCGGGATCCGAGAGCCGCTCCTCGTAGAGCGACGCCAGCTCCCGCCACGCCGGCGCGGCGTCGGCCCCGGCGAGCGTGGGCAGGAAGGCGTGGTACGCGCGCGCCGCGTCGGCGTCCGCGCCGGCGCGGGCCGCCGCCTCGCGCAGCTCGGCGCGCACCGCGGCGTCGGCGGGGGTCGCGCGGGCGGCGCGCGCGAGCGCGGCGAACGCGAGCGACCACTGGCCGAGGCGGTCACCCCACACCTCGGCCGTCGCTCGCTCCGCGGCGGCCCGCTCGCTCGGGGATGCCGCGCGGGCGGCGCGGCCCTCCAGCTCGGCGATGCGCTGGCGCGGCTCGGGCTCGGCGTCCGGCGGTGGCGACGCCACGACCGGCTCGGGGGCCGCCTCAGCGCCGGCGGCGCTCGCCGCGAGCCGGCCCAGGGCCGCGATCGTCGCCGCGTCGCCGGGCGCGAGCGCGAGCGCGCGACGGAGCTGCGAGCTCGCCTCCTCCGGGTTCCCCAGCTCGTCCTCGGCGATCTCCGCGGCGCGGCGGCGGAGCGCGAGTTCCTCGCCCGGCCGCGACTCGAGGCGGCTCGCCGTCTCGTCGAGCAGCGCGTAGAGCTCACCCACCGCGCCGGCGGCGCGCGCGAGCCGCTCGCAAGCGTCGAGCGCCTCGCCCTGCCCGGGGTCGGCGCGCAGCGCCGCGGCCGCGGCGGTGAGCGCTCCGCGCGCGTCGCCCTGGGCCTCCCGGAGCTGCGCCGCCTCGAGGAGCCGGCGCGCGCGCTCCGCGCCCGGGAGGTCCGGCTGGCGCGTCGCGAGGTGCTCCAGGAGCGCGACCTGCCGGGCGCGATTGTCGGCGGCCCGGTACACGGCGAGGAGCGCCTCGGCCGCCGCGACCGGCTCGACCCCCGCGGCGAACACCGCCTCCAGCCCCGCCACCGCTTCGCCCTGCCGCTCGGCGCCGAGCGCGCCGCCCTGCGCGAGGCCGGCGAGGAGAGGCACCGCCTCTCCCCCCTGGCGCAGCGGCCCGGCGAGGAGCAGGGCTCGCGCCAGCTCCGCCTCCGCGCGGTCGGCTCCGGCGAGCTGCGCCGCCAGCCGCCCCATCACCTCCGCCTGCTCGGCGGCGTGCGACGGTCCCAGGGCCGCGAGCGCGTCGGCGAGCCCGCGCAGCGCCGGCGCGCTCTCGCCGGCGGCGAGGACGTCGCGCCAGGCGGCGGCGGCGCCGGCGGCGTCGCCGGCCTGCTCGTGGGAGCGCGCCAGCCGCACGCAGAGCTCTCGCCGCGCATCGTGGTCGGACGCGGCCGCGATGCGCCGGCGCAGGTCCTCGGCCACCTCGGACAGGTGGCCGGCGCGCACGAGGCAGGCGTCGAGCGCGGCGCGCGCGCCGGCGTCCTGGGGGTCGGCGGCGACGAGCGCGCGCCACGCCTCGACCGCCTGCTCCGGCAGGCCGAGGTCGCGATCCCACACCTCGGCGGCCCGCCGCAGCAGCACCTTCCGGGCCGCGGCGTCCGCGTAGGGGCCGTCGCCGGCCGCGCGGTAGGCGCGCGCCAGGTCGGGGAAGAGGTCGGCGCGGGCGGCCGCGGCGTCGATCGCCTTCCGCAGCGCGGCGCGGCCCGGATCGAGGCGGAGCGCCTCGGCGAGGCGCCGCAGCGCCTCGCGGGGAGCGCCGATGTGCTCGAGCTCCACCTGCGCCAGCTCCTCGATCAACCGCGCGCGGCGGGCCGGCTCGGGCTCGGCCTGCACCTGCGCCTCCAGCGCCTCCGCGAGCGGCCGCCACTCCCCGGCGTCTCGCAGCAGCGGCGCCAGCGCGGCGGCCACCGCCGGCGAGCGCGGGTCGACGCGGAGGGCCGCCCCGAGGTGGGAGCGCGCGCGCTTCGGATCTCCGAGCGCCAGCGCGATCTCGGCCGCGCGCAGCCGCCAGAGGACGTGGTGGACGCGCTCTGGCGCCGCGGCGAGGTGACGCTCCAGCGCCGAGAGCGCCTCGGCCTGGCGGCCCGCCTCGAGGTGGAGCTCGAACAGCTGCTGCGCGGCGGGCGAGAGGGTGGGATCGAGCGCCAGGGCTCGCTCCAGCGCCGCGGTCGCCTCGGCCGCGTCGCCGAACCGGACCAGGTCGAGCTGCCCGAGCCGCAGGTGCAGCTCCGAGAGCACGGCGCGATCCCGCACCTCGGCGGCGAGCCGCGCCAGCGCCGACGCCAGCCCGTGCCAGTCGTGCCGCTCGCTGAAGGCGCGCTCCAGCAGGTCGAGGCCGTGCCGCAGCGACGGCGCGAGCAGCAGCGCCCGCTCGACGAGCTCCACCACCCGTCCCGCGCCGTCCGGATCGTACGCGCCGTGCAATGCGGCGGCGCGCAGCGCCAGCTGCGCCGCGCCGCGGCGCTCCTTCGACCGGGTCGCCTCGTCGAGGAACGCCTTGGCCTCGCTGCGCCAGACGCGCGGCGCGGCCTTGAGGCGCTCCATCGCCGCCGCGGCGCCGGGCGCGTTCCGGTCGAGCGCGAGCGCCTCGATCAGCACCTCCATCGCGAGGCCGTGATCGAGCGGCTCCTCGACGAGGAGCGTGCCCAGCCGGGCGTACTCGGCGGCGAGCGCCTTCGGCGGCTGGCCGCGCTCGCGCGCCCCGTCGAGCGTGCGCTTCGCCTGCCCGAAGCGGCGCAGCGCCACCTGCGCGCGCAGCGCCGCCTGGCGTGCCGCGTCGAGGTCGGGGTCGAGGCGCAGGGCGCGCGCGTAGTAGAGGGCGGCGCGATCGCGCCGGAGCAAGCGCTCCTCGTGGACGCGGCCGAGCCGGAGGTAGAGCTCCGCCGCGGCCCGCGGCCCGTGCGTGACGTCCGCCAACCGCTCGAGCGCTTCCGCCACCGCCGCGAAGTCGCCGCGCTCCTCGTGGAGCTCGATCATCGCCCGCAGCGCGGCCACGTTCCGTGGGTCCGCGTGCAGCACCTGCCGGTAGAGCTCCTCGGCGCGGGCGGCGTTGCGCATCCGGCGGTGCGCCAGGTCGGCTGCTTTCACGAGCAGCGCGCCGGCGCCGTCGCCCGGCCCGCGGCGAGCGCGGCCCTCGTACAGCGAGACGAGGTCCTCCCATCGATCGTGCCGCTGGTACAGCGACTCGAGGGCGGAGAACGCCTGAGCGTCGGCGGGCGCCGCCTCGAGCGCGGCCAGGTGCGCTCGGATCTGCTGTTCCGGTGCAGGAGGGATCAAGGTCTGGGAATCACCCGAAGTTCGGGCGAAAGCATAGACCTTGTCCCTTCATCGGGGGAAGGCCGCTGGAAGGTGTAGGACGCGACCCGACTAGAACGTGTAACGCACGGTGGGAGTAATCGCGACGCCCGCCGTCTTGGCCTTCGTCAGGTACGTCGCGTCCGCAGCGAGGCCAACCGCGAAGTGGCGGAGGTGCGTGACGTACTCCACCCCCGGCCCGCCGGCGAGGTAGACGTCGGTGTGCCCGAGGAGCCCCTCCGGCGTCGTGAGCAGGCCGCCGGCGCGCCCGTGGAGATAGAGATGCAGTCGCTCCACGCCGTACTTGTCGCCCCCGCCGAGGAGGGCGACCCGCACGTCGCCCCCAGCGACGAACAAGCTGAACGAGCCGTACGAAGGGTTGGCGCTCGCGTTCGCGCCCAGCGCGAAGATCGACAGCGCCACCCGGCTCGAGACGTCGTAGCCGGCGTTCGCGCCGACGAGCATCGCGTTGGCGCTCCCGCCGCCGCTGCCGGCGAACGGGAACTTGCTCGGATCGGCGGTGGGTGTCTTGAACAGCCCGAGGTAGCCCACCTCGAAGCCGGCGAAAAACCCGCGCTCGACCTCCTTGAACTGAGGCGCGCGGGGATCCTCCGGCATCGGGGGAGCGGCTTCCTGGGCGCCGGCGACCGCGGGCAGGAGGACGAGCGCGGCGAGCGCGCCGAGGAGAGTTCGGAGACGAATACGATTCACGTGGAGCATCCTAACCCGCCGTGCCCGAGCCGGAGCTGCGCAGGATCCACGGATAGGTGACGATGGCCATGCCGCCGCCCTTCGGCTTGGGGAACTCCCACGTGCGAATGCGGCTCATGATGCACTCACCCACCGTGCGCAGGCCGTCCGAGTCGATGGGGACACTGGGGTCGAGAATGGTCGCCGAGGCGCGGCCGTCGGCGTTGATCTGCCACTTGATCGCGATCTTGCCGGCCAGCTTGGGGTTGAGGGTGAGCTGCTGCTCGTAGCAATAGCGCACCTGGTCGGCGTGGTCGCGGATGACCTTGCGGATGAGCTCGGGGTCGATCGCACCGAGCACCTTGGTCTCGCCGGTCGCGATGGCGACGTCGCGGTCGCGCTTGGCGCCCAGGCCGCCGACGCCGGAGCCGTAGCCGCCGAGCCCGCCGCCGCGCCCCTTCGTGCCGACCGCGCCGATGCCGATCGTCTCGCCCGCGCCGCCGCCGCCCGTGCCGCTGCCCTTGAGCCCGAGCCCGCCGACGCCACGGCTGTCGCCCACCACCGGCCCGTACATGTTCCCGATGGCGCCCTTGAGGTCACCGCCGAGGCCGCCCTGACCGAACACGGTCGAGAGCCCGCCGGTTCCCCGGCCCTTGCCGAGCGCGGCCAGCAGACCCGAGTTCTTCACCAGCTCCTTCGCGTTCGGGTCGATCGCCTTCGGTGCGGAGCGGCCGTTCGTCTTGGGCGCATCCTTCTTGCCCATCTGGCCTTCGTCGCCCTTGTGGCGTTCGGCCATCTCGCCCGGCTGCTCCTTCTTGAGATCGCTCTTCAGCTTCTCGAGGTAGGGGTTCACCTTCTGCTGCTCGGGCGCCTTCATGACGAACTTCGCCATCCGCTGCTGGCCCTTGGCGAGGTCGTCCTGCACCAGGTCCATGTCGCGGGTGGTGGTCTTCGCCGCCACGATGAAGCCGCCCTGGAGGAAGAGCAGCACGAGCAGGAAGTTCAGGTACCGGTAGTCGAGCCGCTCCCACCACGGCACGACCGCCGGCTTCGGCGGGCGGCGGAAGCGCGCCTCGACGCACAGCCCGCTCCCCAGCTCGGCGCGGACGAGGCCGGCTCGCGGCACGGGCACGGACCAGGCGCCCTCGACCGCCTCGTCCTGCGAGGCGGCGCGCGCCTTGACCAGCTCGCCGAAGGTGCGGACCTTGCCGCCCTCGTCGACGCCGCCACGCATGCCGCGCGAGAACAGGAACCGGTACTCGCCACCCTCGTGGCGAAGGATCGGGAACGCCGCGGTGGGCAGGTCGGGCGCCGAGAGGCGGAAGTGGCAGCGCGGCCCATCCCCCACCATGACCGGCTGCTTCGGCGCGACGAAAGTCCCCGCGTCGAGGAGCGCATCGCCCCACAGCACGCGAAGCTCGACGCCGAGGTCCGGCGCACCCTCCTCGATGGGCTCCTCGTCGATCGGGCGAACGAGCGCCAGCGCCGGGCGCGCCGGCTTCGCCGGCACGGGAGCCGGTGCCGGCGCGTGAGCCGGCGCCGCGGAAGGCTCTGCCCGGAGAGCGACGGCGGCGGCAGGCGCCTGCAGCGAGACCGCATGGCCGTTCCGCGCGGGCTGGCCAGGAGCGCGCGACTGTCCGTCCGCGCCCACCGCGTGGCCATGGCCGTTCGCCTGCGAGAGCTTCGGCGCGCCCGCGGTGCCGGCCGGCAGAGCGACCGCCCGGTTCACGGGACCGGCCGCGCCGTCGCCCGCTACCACGATGCGCAGGCCGCCGAGCTTGATCTCATCGCCCTGCTTGAGCGGCCCCTTGCTCACCCGCTTCCCGTTGACGAACGTCCCCTCGGCGCTCCCCATGTCGATGATGGAGGCGCCGTCCTGCCCCACCTCGATCACGGAGTGGATGCGCGAGATGCGCTCGTCCTCGAGGCACAGGTGTGCCGAGGAGAGGCGGCCGATCTTGATGATCTCGCGGGTGAAGCGCTCGGTCCGGACCAGCTCGTCGCCGCGGTAGACCTCGAGGATGAGGGAGGTAGGGGGCATCGGAGCGCTCGGCTCAGAGGTCGGCGGCGGACTGCTTCACCTTGTCACGCCAGTCTTCTCGGACCTTGATCAAGTTGGAGTGGTTCACCCGCTTGCGCGCCTCGACATACTCTCCATCGGGACGAGTCAGGTCACCCTGGATCGTGTCGTCGTCGAAGTTGATCACGGTCTTCTTTTCGTACTCGACCCGGGGCTCGGGTGGCTTCTTCTCCTGGGCGAACACGACCAGGGGAAGCGCGAGGACCGTCAGAAGAAGCGGCTTTCGCATCGGTGTCCCTTTTCTCCGTGACAGGGAGCGTAGCACCGCGCTTCCATTGGGGATAGCAACACCCGTGCTCACCTTTCCCACCTTGTAAGGGTTCATCCCTCCTCCGCGGCGGGAGTGGACGGCCGAGCGGACGAGGGCATGGAACCCGGCCCGGTGGCAGGCGCGGTGGGCTGCGGCGTCGGCGGGGCCTCGGGGCCGTGGGCGCCGACAGGCCGCGCCTCGTTCGACTTGGCCTTGCGGGCGGCCTCGCGCTCCGCTTCCGCCTTCATCTCGCGCGCCGCCTCCGCCGCCTGCCGGTTCGCCACCACGATCTGCTCGCACTCGCGCGTGAGCCGCATGGCGGGCCCTTCGGCCGCGACCGCCGGTCCGGCCTCCGCCACATACTGCCGCAGCTCGGCCAGCGCGGGCTCGCACTGCTCCTTCGACTTCATGAACGCGACGCCGCGCGCGAGGTGGACCTCGGGCAGCTTGCCGGCGGCGAGCTTCTCCGCCTGCTCGTACGCGGTGAGCGCTTGATCGGGTTTGCCGAGGTGGCGCAGCGCGACCCCGAGCGCGAGCTGGACACGCGGGTCGGGAGTCGATCCCAGGATGGCGCGCGCCTGCTCGGCCACGCCCTCCCAGTGCTGCTTGCCGAAGGCGTCGCCGAGGAGCGCGTAGCGGGCCGGTAGATAGCCCGCGTCGAGGGCGACCGCCTTCTTCCAGTGCGCCACGGCGCCGTGCGCGTCCTTCTCGGCGGCGAGCACGTCGCCGACGAAGGCCGCGATCTCCGGATCGCCCTCGTCGAGCTTGCGCGCCTTCACGGCGAGCAGGTGCGCCAGGTCGAGGTTCCCGCGGGCGAGCGCCACCCGCATCATCGCCTTGTAGGCGCCCACCGCGCGCTGATCGCGCAGCAGCGCCTCGCGGCCGAGCTTCCACGCCTCGTCGTGCTGGCCAGCGTCCTCGTAGAGCGCGGCGAGCCGCGCCCGCGAGACGGCGTCCTCCGGGTACCGGCGCGCGAGCTCGCTCCAGCGCTGCGCCGCCAGCGCGGGGTCCGACGGCTCTTCGAGGAGGAGCAGGTTCGCCGCCGCCGGCGCGAGCCGCGGCTCGAGATCGAGCGCGCGCCGGTAGGCCGCGCGCGCCTCGTCGACGCGGCCGCGGTGCTGGAGCGCGACGCCCACGTTGAACCAGGCCTCCGGCACCGGCTCCGCGTCGGTCACCGCGCGCCAGCGTCGTTCCAGCGTCTCCCAATCGGTGGGGACCTTGAGGCGCTTCTGCTCCTCGGCCGGCGCGACCGCCTCGTCGAACAGCCGCTGGGCGCGCGGCGAGAGCTCGCGGCGCGCCGCGGCCGGAGGCCGGCTCGCTGTCGCTGTCGCTGTCGCGGTCGCGGGAGTCGCGGTCGACGCCGCGGTCGACGTCGAGGTCGGCCTGGAGGTCGGCGTCGGAGTCGGGCGGCCATCGCCGGCGCGAGGCGCGGCGGCGCCGCTCGCGCACGCGGCGAGCGCAGCCGCGAGCGGGAGCGCGAGGCGGATCGTCATCGCGGGCCTCATGGCAGGAGGTCCTCGTCCTTGATGGGCGGCGGGAGCGGGTCGCTCCTCGCCGGCGCGGCGGAGCGCACCTGCTCCGGCTCGTCGACCGGCAGGTCGGCGTCCCGCAGCGGCGCCGCGGCGGCCGGCGGCGGGCGCGCGCCGAGCGGCGGGAGCGCAGGGGGCGGCTCGCCCTGGGCGGCGTCGGGCCCGGGCGGCAGGTAGAGCGCCACGAGCAGCCCTTGGCCGGCGGCCCGCGCCGGCGCCGACCGCGGCGCGACGAGCGGCGGCACCTGCTCGAGCGGCGGCCCGTACAGGTCGGGCTTGTAGTGGGCCAGGATCTCGGTGGCGGCCTTCGAGCAGGCGTTCGAGACGCCCAGCTCGCGCGACTTCGTCATGGCGTACTCGAGCGCCTCGACCGCCTTCTTCTCGGGCGCCTCGGCGAGCTGCGCCAGCTGCGCGCGGTACTCGTCGGCGAACGCCTTGTTCTGCCGCAGCTCCTTCGGGACCGGCGCGGTCTGGAAGGCGTGCGCGAACCGTTTGTACGCGAGGCCGATCTTGTAGAGGGCGCACACGGCAGGCTCCGCCTGCTTCGTCTCGACCACCGCCGTGTACTTCTTCTGGAGCTCGAGCAGGCGCGCGCTCTTGAGCTCGGCCTGGCCCTTCAGCCACTTCACCTGCCGCTGCGGCGAGAGGCGGCCCGGCACGGCGAAGTCGATCCGGTCGTAGGCCGCGAACGCCGGCTCGAGCGCGAGGACCTGCGCCTCGGCGACGACCGCCATGCCGCGCTCGCCGACCTGGCTCCGGCGCGCCTGCCAGTACGCCAGCGCCTGCTCGTAGGCGCGCCGCTCGCCGGGGCCGTTGCCCGCCTTCCGGAAGAGCCGCGCGATGCGGTCCTGCACCACGAGCCACTCGGTGGGATCCTTCACGAACCGCTGCTGGTACTCCTCGAGGACGCGCAGCTCCTTCGAGACCGAGCCCTGTCGCGTCGCCAGATCGGCCAGCGAGAGGAAGACGCGCGCCGCGTCCGGCGACGCGGGCCAGGCCTCGACGTACTCCGTCCGGTCCGCCTCGGCGCGGCCGTACTGGGCGAGACCCTCGCGCAGCACGCCTGCGTTGTAGAGCGCGTCCCGCGCCTTGCTCTCCTCGTACCCGCCCGCGTCGCCCGCTGGCGCGGGCGCAGGCCCGCGCGCGCCGCGCTTCCCGCTCTTCCTCGCGGGCGCGGCGGCCACCCCGGCCGCCTTCCGCCAACCGTGGTAGTAGCGCTCGTACCCGTCGGCCGCGCGATCGAAGTCCGCCACCGAATCACGGTCCTGCGCGCTCGCCAGGCCGACCTTGGGCACGAGCGGATCCTGCGGGTAGCGCTGGACGAGCTGCTCGCGAATGGCGAGCGCGCGCTCCAGCCGCCCCGACTTGGCGAGGGCGACCGACGCGTCGTAGAGCGCGGTCGGCGCGAGCTTGGATGCTGGCCAGTCGCGGGCGAAGGCGAGGTAGGCGTCGGCGGCGTCGCCGGGATGGCCGGACCGCTCCAGCTCCTCGATGAGCTTGAAGCCGCTCTGCTCGATGACCTTGGCGAGATCCTCGCGCAGGGCCGGCTGCGCGCGCATGAGCTCGCCGTTCTGCCAGAAGCGCTTGGCGGCGCCGTTCATGCCCCGCCAGTCGCCCTGCAGGTTGTACGTGTCGAGCGCGAGGTTGGCCGCGTAGCGCGACAGCTCGTGGCGCGGGTGGTGGTCGGCGATCTCCGCGAAGAGCTTCACCGCCTCGGGGAAGGCGTTGTACCGGTAGTAGACGTTGGCGGCCTTGTAGGCGACCTCGACCGCCTTCTCGCCCCGCGGCACGAGCGCGAGGTAGCGCTGGCAGGCGTCGACGAGCTGCTGCTTCTCCTTCGGGATGGGCAGGCGCGTCTTGGGATCGCCCTGGGGCCGCTTCTCGGTCGCCTCGGCGCGCTTCGCCACGATGTCGTAAGACTGGACCGCGCTCTCCAGCGCGTCGGCGAGGTACTTGCCCGGCTTCTGTGGCCGGCCGTCCTCGCCCGGCTCCTTCATGCGGCGGGCGTCGATCTCCGCCACCTGGAGGTACTCGTCGCCGGCCTGCTGGAACTTCTCCAGCGCGTAGAGCAGCTCGGCGTGGAAGAAGCGCATCTCGTACGCCTGCCGCGAGTCGGGGAACAGGCCGAGGTGCAGCCGGTAGAGCTCGGCGGCGAGCGCGGCGACGGCGTCCTCGCGCGTCTTCTTGAACTCCGCGTGGTACTGGACCGCGAGGGTGCGCAGCGTGTTCTCGGCGTCCTTGCGCGCGGTCTGCAGCGATCGCTTCGTCGCCTCGTCGCCGCCCTTCTTCTCGGCGGCCTGCAGCATCTCCACGAACACGCCGGCCTGCTGGACCGCCAGCTCCTTCTTCCCCATGCGGCCGGCGCAGGTGACGATGCGGGCCTGGAACGAGGGGGCCTCGGGCGAGGCCGCGTCGGCCATGATGAGGCCGTGGTAGACGAGGATCGCGTCGCGGTCCTTGCCCTCGTCGTAGTAGAGGGCGGCCAGGGACTTCAGCATGTCGCGGGCGTCCTTACCCCCCACCCGCGCGAAGTCGTCCGGCGCCGCCTTGGGCGAGCCGACGTGACTGTAAGTGCGAACGTAGTCCTTGCGAGCCTCGCGGGCGAGCGCGAGCTTCTTGTCGGGCGCGACCGTGGAGGTGGGGAGGTCGCCGAAGAAGATGACGGCCTTGAACAGATCGAGCGCCTCGTTCCAGGCGCCGAGGTTGTAGTGGACCCACGCCTGCTTGTAGAGGGCGTACCCGTAGACGCTCGACTCGGTGTAGGCGGCGGCGCGTTTGTACGTCTCGAGGGCCTTCTGCAGGCTCTCCTTCCGGTTCCCCTTGTCGGCGGAGTCGAAGTAGTGCTCGCCGAAGGCCATCCACGCGTCCGGCACGTAGCGCGACTTCGGGAAGCGCTGGATGAGGACCTTGTACGCCTCGAGCGCCTCCTTCCGGCGGTTCTGCTTCCACAGGTTCTCGCCCAGGAAGAAGACGACCTCGTCGAGGCGCGAGTAGCTCGGAAAGCGCTTCGCGATCTCGCGGTAGCGCGCGATGGCCTGCACCTGCTCGCCGTGTGAACGCTCCTCCAGGTCCTTCTTCTCGGCCCGCAGCCGCTCGAGGCGGGCCGGGTCGCCCTTCGCCTGGGCGATCGCGTCGTCGCGGCGGTTCGCCTCGAAGAAGAGGTACTGCGCCTCCTCCCAGTGCAGCTCGGCGAGCCGGAAGAGCCACCCCGGCAACTCCTGCTGCGAGCCGCCGAGCCGGATGAGCTTCTCGAGGTCGGCGATCTCCTCGCGGCGCTTCCCGGAGACCTGGCCCTCGATCGCGAAGCGGAACGTGTCGAAGTCGAGGCGCGGGCCGGCGGGCTCCGCGGCGCGCCCCTTCGCCTCGATGGAGCCGGCCAGCGATGCATCCGGGGCGAGCGATCGCTTCTTCCCCAGACCGGCATCCTTGGCGGCGGCCGCGGCGGCGGAGGGGCGCGGCTCCTCCGCCCTCGCCCGCGGGGCCAGCGACAACGACAGCGAGAGCGCGAGCAGGAGAGAGGAGGTCCGTCGGGCCATACGTGTGCCTCGTCTCTTCGGGCTAGCGCGTCTCGCGTGCGGCGACGTCGCGGCACCCCTTCGTGAGGGTGTAGGTGAAGGTCCCGAGCTCATCGCGCCAGAACTCACCGTCGTAGGGCCAGTAGAGGTGCTCGTCCGAGACGGCGGTCGAATAACGGTAATCCTTCAGGACGTTGACCTGACCGCCGCGGGTGAGCGCACCCTCCAGGGCCTCGCGCTCCTGCCGGGAGACCTCGATCTTGATCCGGAGCGCCTGCTGGAGGAGCTCCCTCAGGGCGTCACGCTCGTACTCGAGCTTGCCGCGGGCGCGGGCTCCTGCCTCCGCGACGAGCCGGCCGCGCTCGGCCTCGAGCCGGCCGCGCAGGTCCTTCGCGAGCGCGGAGCCGCGGAACGCCTCGCGCCGGCCGCCGATCCCGCGATCCATCTCGCCCTCGACCTCGAGGATGGTGTCGTGCAGGCGCTTCACGTCCTGGTCGGTGAGCGCGACCTTGAGGATCCGGGCCAGGTGCGCCGATCCGGCCGCCCGCCCCTTCTCGGCGTCCTCCAGCAGGTCGTAGAAGGCGGCCGGCTGCGTGCGCTGCCCGGTGAGGCGGTCAAGCTCGGCGAGGATGCCCTCGTACCTGCCGTGGAACTCGTCGAGGATGTCTCGCGCCTCGGGGTAGCGGCAGTTCTCGTAGTAGATGATGGCCTTCAGGATCCACGACTCGGGGAACCACGCGTCGCGGAAGTAGGGCGACTGCAGCGTGAGCAGGTTCCCGAGCGCCTTCTCGTAGTTCCCGATGCGATAGTGCGCGTAGGAGGACTCCCACAGCCCCTCGAGCCAGCTCTGGCCGCCCCACGGCATCTTGTCGTAGTAGAAGATCGCGTATCGGTTCTGCTTGTGCTCGTAGTGGATGCGGGCGAGCTGCAGGAACGCCTGCTCGCGGGCGTGCAGGTCGGGCGCGCGGCCGCGCTTCGGGTTCGTGAGCCGCACCACCTCCTTGAACGACTCGACCGCCGACTGGCCGTTCCCCTGCGCGTACTGGACGAGCCCATCGAGGAAGCGGGCGCGCGCGTAGATGTCCGCCTCGTCGAGCCTCGGGTCGTCGCCCGCCGAGCGCGACGGCGGCTGTGCTCCCGCCTCCGGGCGCACCTGGACCGTCAGGCGCCGCACCTCGTCGTAGTTCTTCTTCGCCTCGCCCGGCCGGCCCGCCTCGTCGAGCGCCTGACCGCGCTCGTAGGAGTAGCGGGCGAGCAGGTACGTGAACGCGTCCTGCGACGACGGCGGGAACGCGCCGTTCGAGTACCGCGCCACCTGGCTGACGATGACGTCCTCGTTGACGGTCTTCTTGCCCACCTGGAACAGCCACTCGAGGGCGTTGTGGAAGTACTTCGTGCCCTGGGGCCCGCGCTGGAGGATGACGTCGAGCTGGGCGAGCGAGGAGTGGTACAGACCGAGGCGGTAGAGGCTCTTCGCGAGCTGGTAACGCGCCTCATCGTGCGCTTCGGAGAGCGCCGGCTCGCGCAGGATGGCGTCGTAGGCGAGGGCGGCGGTCTCGAAGTCGCCGCGCTGGAACACCTGGTTCGCATCGGCGATCCGCCGCGCCGCCTCGCCCTTCTTCGCTCCCGCCGCGCCGATGTCGAGCTCGGGGAGCGTGGTCGTCGGCGGGGGGCGCTTCTTCTTCTCTTGCGCCTTCTTCTCGTCCGGGACGAGGTCGATGCCGAGCTGAGCCGACGCCGGCAGCGCGCCGAGGAGGACGGCGGCGGTCGCGAGGGCGGCGAGCGGGCGGAGGAGTTGCGATGGCATGGGCCTCACCCGTTCACATGTCGTCGCGGTGGACGACCGGGACGAAGAAGGAGAGCCCGGCCTCCACCATGAGCTGGGTCTGCAGATTGCCCGAGGGGAGGTGCGGGACCGAGTAGATGTAGTCCTTCAGCTCGAGTCGGAACGCCATGAACCGCGCGAAGAAGGCGCGCCCGCCGACGCCGACGTGGCCGCCGGGCGAGGTGGCGTTGCCGGGCGCCGGCGTGCTGCTGCTCGCGGGCACCACCACGTCCCGGTACGAGATGATGTCGGCACCGGCCAGCAAGGACAGGTCGAAGTGGATCGCCTTCTCCGCGAAGACGTTGAGCTTGCCGTAGACGGGCGAGAACGCCAGCTCGGCGCCGACGATCCACTTGATGTCGCCCGGAACCTGGTACAGGCGCCAGGGCTCCGCCGGCGTACACCCCTGGTTCACCCGGCAGACGGACGTCGACCCCGTCGTGCTCGACGTGCCGAACGAGCCCGTCACGGCGAGCGCGAAGTATTCGTTGAAGTGGTACCCGAGCTTCGCCCCCGCCATGTACTTCGAGAAGAAGGCGTCGTTCACGGAGAGCGCGCCCACGGGGACGGTCAGCTCGAGCTTGCCGCTCTTCTGGTAGAGCTGCCCCGAGACCGGCTTCACCTTGTTCTCGAAGGCGTCGGCGGCGCTGGCGCGGGCGGCCCGCGGCGCGAGGGTGGCGAGCGCGGCAGCGCACGCGAGGGCGGTGACGGCGCGCGAGGTCATGGGTAGACGTACTCGAAGGTGGTGGGCAGGAAGAAGGTCAGGCCGAGCTGCACGGCCACCACCTTCTGCATGGTGCTCGGCACCTGCGTCACGGGCTGATCGGGATAGAACGTCGCGATGACGCCGCCGTCGAGCGCGAGCCAGCTCTTCGGGTAGAAGCGGATGCCTCCGCCCACGTCGGTCGCGATGTGTGGCCCTTCGCTGCGTGGAGCGGAGCTGGTCGCGCTCCAGACCCCTCCGAAGCCGGCCAGGAGGTAGAGGTCGAAGTGGACGATCGACGACCCGAGCCAGGCCACCTTACCGTAGATGGGCGACCAGACGCCGTCGAGCATCACCTGGCCGTTGAGCTCGCTCTGGAGCAGCTGGCTCGAGAAGGCGAGCTTGCCCTCGCGGACGTGGTTCGTGCGGAGCGAGGTGTAGTACGCGCCGCGCAGCGCCAGCGCGAAGCTGTCCTCGAAGTTGTAGGCGACCTTCCCGCCCAGGCCGAGCTTCTCGTAGAAGGCGTCGTTGACGGTGCCGGGGAAGAGGACGCCCAGCTCGAACCGGTGCGCCTTCATGAACCCCTTGCGCTGCACCGCCTTGACGCGATCGCCGAGCGCGACGTCGCGCTCGCCGGCGGCGAGCGGCGCCTCGGCCTCCGTCTTCGAGGAGCGCGCGCGATCGGCCCCGGCCGGAGGCGTTCGCGGCGCCTCGTCAGCGGGGCGCGCGCTCTCTGGAGGCTGCGAAAGATCGAGACCCGGCGCCTCCGACTGGCCCTGGGCCGCGAGCGGCGCGGCCAGGAGCGCGAGGAAGGCGAGTGTATGTCTTGGTAGTTCCACGCGTATCCCGGCGGTCGGCGAAACGAGCGCATGCTAGTACGACTTCTGCGAAGGGGCAATGGAACGTCCCCTTCGCAAGGGACTGTTCATCCGACATTGAATTGGTCAGTCCCACAATGGCGCATCCTTGCCGCGGGTGGTGTCGCGTGCTAACGCTTCGCGCCGATGCGCACCGCCGCCAACGTCGCCACCGTCCTCGTTCTCGCCGCGCTCGCAGGCTGCCAGGCGCCCGACGTCGGGGGGCCGTGCACGTTCGACGTGCCCGACGCTGGCGTCATCTTCCCGGCGACCATCACGGCCGACTACCTCGAGTCGGGCAACACCGCGTGCGACAACCTCGTCTGCATCAAGTCGCCGCCCAGCAGCAAGGTGAAGAACGATCCCTACTGCTCGAAGCCGTGCGTGGCGGACGCCGACTGCTCGCCCTCGGACACGGGGCTCGTCTGCCGCAAGGTGGTGCTGGACGAGGTCTTCCTGGCCCAGCTCGCCCAGCAGGATCCCCAGATCGCCCAGAAGTACCTCGGCGACACCGGCGCGTACTCGAGCTACTGCGCCACGCCGCTCTCTCCGTGATCGCCTCGCCGGCAGGTGCGGCCGCCCTCGGGCTCGTCCTCGCCCTCGCCGCCTGCCGCGCACCCGGCGCGCCCTCGTCGCGCGGCGCCGACGCCGCTCCCGTCCCGGCCCGCGTCCTCATCGAGAGCCCCTCGGGGCGGGTGAGCACGGTGACCGTGGAGGTGGCGAGAGGCGAGGCGCAGCTCGCCCGCGGCCTGATGTTCCGCGACAGTCTGGGCGCCGACGAGGGCATGCTCTTCGTCTTCCCCGGCACGGCCGAGCACTCCTTCTGGATGAAGAACACGCTCATCCCGCTCGACATGATCTTCATCGACGAGGCTCGGACGGTGGTCGGCATCGTGGAGCGCGCGGAGCCGCACTCCACCACGCCGCGCTCGCCCGGCCGGCCCTGCCGCTGGGTGCTCGAGGTCAACGGCGGATGGAGCGCCGCCCACGGGATCGCGATCGGCGATCGGGTCGCGTTCGAAGGCGACGCCGCCCGCCCTTGAGGCGGGGGATCAGCGACGGCCGGGCCGAAGCAGCTCGGCCGCCAGCTGCGGCCCGAGGTGGTCGACCATGAGCCGCTCCACGGCCACCTCGAAGGCGAGCCGCGCGGCCTCGTCTTGCCACACGAAGCGAATGGCCATCCCGGGCTCGTCGGTGCGGGCGTCCTCGCGCACCACCTCGCCCAGGACCTCGAAGGGTTCGGGACAGGACGGCACCTGGAGCCTGAACCGGAAGCGGGTCCCGGCTGGAAGAGGCTTCTTCGTCTTGATGAAGGTGCCGCCCTTGGAGATGTTCTTCGTGTACTCGGCGAAGAAGCTGTTGAGGCGCTTGTAGTCGACCTTGAGCTCGATCGGCGCGCGTGCGTGGAGGCGGTTTTCCTGCATCGCGCGCGATGGTATCGCAGGTTCCAGCGATGAACGAGGGGTGCACCGCCTTCCACGTCTCCTCCCTGCTCCACGCGCGGTGGGTGTGGGTGGTCACCGCCGCGCTGGCGCTGCTCGGCGCGCTCGGCGGGTTCCTCCCCCTGCTCGAGGTGCCCGGGTTCGAGCTCGGGCTCGTCGCGGCGCTCCTGTCCGCGCTCCTGCTCGGGCCGGCGCTGGGGATCGCGGCCGCGCGGAGGAGGCTCGCGACCCCGACCCCGACCGGCGTCCTGCGGCCGTTCGCCGCCGCCGCGCTCGTGCTCCTGGGTTGGCTCGGGGTCCTCTTCGCCACGGCGGCCGCGCGCGCCGCGATCGCGACGCCGTGCCGCGCGCTCGCGGGCGCACCCCTGTTCGCGCTCGTGGCGGTGCCTTCGGCCCTCCTCGCCGCGGCGATCGGAACGGCCAGCGGCCTCGCCGCCAGCGGCCGGCGGCGTCGCGCGGCGCTCCTCTACGCGATCGTGGCCGTGGCCTCGCTGGCGGCCACGCTCGGCACGGGCTACTTCGGCCCGTCCGCCTCCGCCCATGACCACCTGCTCGGGGTCTGGCCCGGGCCGCTGTACGACGAGGCGCTGACGATCGATCGACGCCTGCTGCTGTTCCGGGCCGGGACGCTCGCCTGGACCTGCGCCGCGCTCGCGTCCGCCGCGCTCTGGCTCGCGCGCCGCGACCGGCGCCGCAGAGCACGACCGGCGCTGGCGCTCGCCCTGGCCGTGGCGGCCGCGCTCGCGACGCGGGCGCTGGGGGGCGCCACCGCGACCCGGGCGGAGCTTTCGGCGGCGCTCGGCGCGGTGCGCGAGGGGCCGCGCTGCGTCGTGCACCTGCCGCGCGAGAAGAGCGCGGAGGAGGCGACCCGGATCCTGCTCGACTGCGAGTACGACGCGGCCGCGGTGGCCCGCGCGCTCGGGCTCGCGCGGCCGCCCCGCGCCACGGTGTGGCTGTACCGGAGTGCCGAGGAGAAGCGGCGCCTCGTCGGTGCCGGCCACACGAGCTTCACGAAGCCGTGGCTCGCCGAGATCCACGTCCACGACCAGGGGGTCCCGCACCCGGTGCTCCGTCACGAGCTCGTCCACGCGCTCGCCAGCGTCGCCGCGCCCAGGCTGCTCGGCGTCCCGGCGCGCGCGCTGTTCCTCGTCGACGCGGGGCTGACCGAGGGGCTGGCGGTCGCGGTGGACGTGCCGGCCGGCCCCTACGACGTCCACGCCTGGACCCGCGAGCTGCGAGACCAGCACCGGCTCCCTCCGCTCGCATCGCTGCTCGGGACCACCGGGTTCTGGAGCGCCGCGCCGGCGCGCGCCTACACCGCGGCCGGGAGCTTCCTGCGCTTCCTCCTCGATCGGTACGGCTCGGAGGCGGTGCTGGCGGCCTACCGGATGGACGACGTGGCGCGCGCGCTCGGTCGTCCGCTCGCGGCGGTCGAGGCGGAGTGGCAGCGCTTCCTCGACGACGTGGCGGTACCACCCGAGCTGGCGGCGCAGGCGGAGGCGCGCTTCGAGCGGGGGAGCCTGTTCTCCCGGGCCTGCGCGCGCGAGGTGGCGGATCTCGAGGTCGAGGCCGCGCGCGACGCGGCGCGAGGGCGCGCCGCCGCGGCCGAGGCCCTCCTGCGCCGCGCCGGGGCGCTCTCCGGCGGGGATCCGGCGTGGCTGCGCGGGGCCGCCGAGGCTTGGCGCGCCGCCGGTGACCCGGCGCGCGCCGAGGCCATCCTGTGGGAGGCGCTCGGGCGCGCCGGCGCCGCGGGCGGCAGGAGCGCGCTCCGGGCCTCGCTGCTCGAGCGTCTCGGCGACCTCCGCCTCGCCGCGGGCGAGGGCGCGATCGCGGCGCAGC